>DAMDPH010000073.1:0-15692 GCA_032082785.1 Sphingobium sp.
CGCCGCAGGCAAAGCTCGCGGCCGACGCCAGCGCCGCCTGCACCGGGCGCGCCCGGCCAAGGTCGGATATGCCCAGCTCGTCACGGGCATGGGCGCCCAGCGGATCGGCCGCCATCAGTTGCCGCGCCACCTGCCCGGCAAGATCTTCGCTGAGGCCGCGCCCGACATAGATGTCGCGCAGTTCCGCCCATTCCGCTTCCGGTTCCTGCTGGAGCGCCTGATGTTCCTTGGCGAGATCGGCGCGTTCGGTATCGGACTGGGCGCTGACCGAGACATATTCGCCCGCCGCCATCGACATGGCGCCAGCGACCAGCGCGGCGACGCCCGACAGCAGGATGGATTGCGCCCCCACGCCCGACGCGGCGATGCCGGTCATCAGGCTGGCGGTGGAAACGATGCCGTCATTCGCGCCCAGCACCGCCGCCCGCAGCCAGCCGGTGCGGTTGACATAATGGACGGCATGATGGGGCTGGCGGCCTACTAAGCCCTGGGCGGTCATCGATACGCCTTGTTGGTGAGCGGAGCCGCTACCCTGCCGTCCCGTCGCCGCGCTGTCGAGAGGCGAGCGCGTTAGGCGCCTAACTCCTCGGCCTTTTCCGCAAGCTCCAGCCAGCGCTCCTCGGCCGCGTCCTTTTCGCCGCGCGCCTTCTCGATCGCCTGGGTCAGGGCGGCGAAGCGCTTGGGATCCTTGCTGTAGAGCGCGGGGTCGGCCAGCGCCGCCTCGTCGCGGGCGATGGCGGCCTCCAGCTCCTCGATACGGCCGGGCAGCAGGTCATAATCCCGCTGGTCCTTGTAGCTGAGCTTGGACGAGGCGGGCTTTGGCGGGGGCGGCGCGGCGGGCGCCTTCTTCTCCACCCTGGCCGCGCGCGGCGCATCGCGCTTGGCGATCCAGTCGGCATAGCCGCCGACGATCACATCGACCGTGCCAGACCCGTCCAGCCCCAGCGTCACCGTCACCGTGCGGTCGAGAAAGTCGCGATCATGGCTGACGATCAGGACCGTGCCGTCATAATCGGCAATCACTTCCTGCAACAGGTCGAGCGTTTCCAGGTCGAGATCGTTGGTCGGCTCGTCCAGCACCAGCAGGTTCGATTCGCGGGCAAATTCGCGCGCGAACAGCAGCCGCGAGCGCTCGCCGCCCGACAGGGTGCCGACCTTCGCCTCGGCGAGCGAGGGATCGAACAGAAAATCCTTGAGATAGCCATGGACATGTTTGCGCGTGCCGCGCACGTCGATCCAGTCGCCGCCCTCCGCCAGCACGTCGCGCACGCTCTTGTCGGGCTGCATCAGGCTGCGCTGCTGGTCGATGAAGATCATGTCCAGCGTCCTGGCGAGCGTCACCGTGCCGCTGTCGGGCGCCAATTCACCGGTCAGCAGCTTGAGCAGCGTGCTTTTGCCCGCGCCATTGCCGCCGACGATGCCGATCCGGTCGCCGCGCTGCACGCGCAGGCTCAGATCCTTGATAATGGTGCGGTCGCCGAAGCGTTTTTCGACATGCTCGGCCTTGATGACGCTCTTGGTCTTGCTGTCGTCGCTGGCGACGGCGATCTTCGCCGTGCCCTGCGGCCCGACCATCGCCGCGCGCTGCGCCCGCATCTCCCACAGCTTGGCCAGCCGCCCCTGGTTGCGCTTGCGCCGGGCGGTGACGCCGCGTTCCAGCCAATGCGCCTCGATCTTGAGCTTGGCGTCGAGCTTTTCGGCGGCGCGCGCCTCCTCGGCATAGACCGCTTCCATCCATTGTTCGAAGCCGCCGAAGCCGATCTCGTTGCGGCGCATCTGCCCGCGGTCAAGCCAGAAGGTCTGGCGCGTCAGCCGGGTCAGGAAGGCGCGGTCATGGCTGATGACGATGAAGGCGCCGCCATAGCGCGCCAGCCAGCCTTCGAGCCAGTCGATGGCAGCGATGTCGAGATGGTTGGTCGGCTCGTCCAGCAGCAGCAGGTCGGGTTCGCTGGCGAGCGCGCGGGCGATGGCGGCGCGGCGACGCTCGCCCCCGCTCGCCGTCGCCGCCTCGCGGCTGAGGTCGATGCCCAGCTGATCGGCGATCGCCTCCACCTCATGGGCGGGCGGCGCATAGTCGCCGGCAAGCGCGAAATCATGCAGCGTCTTGAACGGGCTGACGTCCGGATCCTGTTCCAGCATGATGACACGCGCGCCCGGCTGAACCGACCGCGTGCCCTCGTCCGGCTCGATCAGGCCGCCGATCAGCTTGAGCAACGTCGTCTTGCCCGCGCCATTGCGCCCGATCAGCGCCAGCCGATCCCGCTGCCCCACATGAATGTCGATGCCGCGAAACAGCCAGTGCGAGCCCTGCGAGAGCCCAAGATTTTCGAAAGAGAGAATAGGTGCCGCCATGGCGGTGCAGCTAGGGCTTCCCGCGATGCGGGGCAAGTGTTGGGTTGGGTGGGGCGCGACGACGGTGATAGCCCGGCGCTAAGAAGTTTCTTCTAGTTAGGGTGGAAGGAACGGGTAGCGGGATGTCGAGTTCACAGGTGCCTTGTCAACTGTGGCCGCCAACGGCCCTGAAGATCCCTGGTTATCTGATACAAGGCTGCCGCCTATGGCGAGGCGTCAGAGCGTTGCGATCCAGCGCGGGACGGCTGCCTAACCTTCAGGCTTTACCATTGATTGCTGCTGCGACAAGACGAACCCAATCGAACGGTTTACGCCGTCTTTGGCGTTGCCTGGTCGACGGCCGTCATGGCAGCGGCGCTTGACAACTACCCGACGCCAATCGTCGGCTATGGCGGCAGCGCGATTGTCGGCTATCTGTGGAGCTTGGGAGTGCTGCCGAAGCGCCTGTCTGCCGATGCTGCGGTTGCGTCGCCGATTTACGATGAACAGGCCAGAGTAGGATCTGACCGGCATTTGCTCGTCCGGCCAGCCTGATCCCCGCTCGTTTGCGGTGGTCGGCAACCTTCGAGGCGTCGCGCGGTTCATGCTATTCACCCCCATCCTGACTGGCGCCTTTCAACTTATGTCATGACCTGTTCATCGCAGGCGTTACAAAGAGCCGGCACTCACCCCTCGAGGAGATATTGCATGAAAATCGCGCCCTTCGCTTCCGCTGCTGCCCTGATGGCGATCGCCGCCGCGTTGCCGGCCGCTGCCGCCGCGCAGACCAGCGTCACCATTGCCGAGACCGCGCCGGTCGTGACGCTGACCGTCACCGAAAGCGTCGAAGCCGCGCCCGATGTCGCGACCGTGGGCACCGGCGTCCAGACCCGCGCGCCCACCGCCGCGCAGGCGATGCGCGACAATGCCGCCAAGACCGAAAAGCTGATCGCCGCGCTGGCCAAGGCGGGCATCGCCAAGAAGGATATCCAGACCAGCGGCATCAACCTCAACGCCCAATATGATTATAGCAACCGCAATAATGGCGAGGGTCAGCCGCGCTTTCTGGGCTATGAGGCGTCGAACCAGTTGACCGTGAAGCTGCGCGACGTGAAGCAGGTCGGCAGCCTGCTCGACGCGATGGTCGCCGCCGGCGCCACCAATGTGAACGGCCCCAGCTTCTCGATCGAAGACCCCTCGCCCCTGCATCAGCAGGCGCGCGGCACCGCGCTCAAGACCGCGAAGGCGCAGGCGGATTTCTACGCGCAGGCGGCGGGCTACAGCTCGGCGCGGCTGCTCTCGATCGCCGAATCGAACAGCGGCGGCCGCCCGGCAGAGATCATGGTGACAGCGTCGCGCTTCAAGGCCGATGCCGCGCCCTCGACCCCGGTCGAGCCGGGTCAGGTGAGCGCATCGGTGACGCTCACCGTCCAATATGCGCTGGTGCGCTAATGCTGATACCGGTCGCCCCCTCGCTCCGGCGGGACGGGCGGCCGGACCCTGCGATCCGATTTTGCTCCATTCACCGGCTGTTCAATGCCATTCAGCTATGCCATGCCTATGTTCATGACCCGGAAAAGCGCGCCGAAACGTCTCACCGCCGGCCTGATCGCCCTGATGGCGACCGCGAGCCTCGTGCCTGTGGCCGAAGCGGGCGGACGCCGCGACGAACAGGATGCCGCCCGGCGGGCGATGCTGGACGGGCATGTCATGCCCTTTGCCATGATCAAGCGGCGCGTCGACGCGCAGGTCAATGGCGCCACCTATGTGGGCAGCGAATTCAACCCTTCCACCAATCGCTACCGCCTGAAATATGTGAAGGACGGGAAGGTCGTATGGGTTGATGCCGACGGCCGGACCGGCGATATCATTGGCTGGGCGCGTTGACGCGCGCGCGACATACGAACAACGATAGAAGAAACGGAGCCCTATGCGCCTGCTGATCGTCGAGGATGAACCGACCCTGGGCCAGCAGCTCAGGAACACGCTGGAAGGGGCCGGCTATGCCGTGGACCTGGCGGCCGATGGCGAGGATGGCCATTTCCTGGGCTCGACCGAAAGCTATGATGCGGTGGTGCTGGACCTGGGCCTGCCGACCATCGACGGGCTTACCGTGCTAGACCGCTGGCGCAAGGAAGGGCGCGGCTTTCCCGTGCTGGTGCTGACCGCGCGCGACAGCTGGTCGGACAAGGTGGCCGGGCTGGACGCGGGCGCCGACGATTATCTCGCCAAGCCGTTCCAGAGCGAGGAACTGATCGCCCGGTTGCGCGCGCTCATCCGGCGCGCCTCGGGCAATGCGTCGAGCGAACTCACTGCCGGCGACGTGCGGCTGGACACACGGTCGGGCAAGGTGACGCTGAAGGGCGAGCCGGTGAAGCTCACCGCGCAGGAATATAAGCTGCTGTCCTACCTGCTGCATCACAAGGGCAAGGTGGTCAGCCGCACCGAATTGATCGAGCATATTTACGATCAGGATTTCGACCGCGACTCCAATACGATCGAGGTATTCGTAACGCGCATCCGCAAGAAGCTGGGCGCCGACGTCATCACCACCATTCGCGGCCTGGGCTATAGTCTGGACGAGCCGGCGCAATGATCTAGCGTCCCGACCCTATCGGGCGGGATCCGGTGCCGGCGGCGCCGCAGGATCGCCCGACCGGTGCGGTGCCGGCGGGCGGCTTCCTTCTCCAAGCCGGACGCCGCAGCGGTGGTTCGGACCGCATGACAGCAGGGGGACAGGCCTAAAACCCGCATGACCGACGTCCAGCCCCCTCCCCCCGTCCGCTCGACCGGCTCGATCAGCCGGCGGATGATCGGCATCGCCGCCCTGTGGATCGGGCTGCTGCTGCTGGGCGGCGGCGTGGCGCTCGACCGGGTGCTGAGCGACGCGATCACGCGCAATTTCGACGAGGGCATGAATTATGTGCTGACGGCGATGATCGCCGCGTCGGAAATCGGGCCGGACGGCGAAGTGCTGTTCAACCGCGAACTCGCCGATCAGCGCTTTCTCGAACCCAATAGCGGCCTGTATTATCAGGTCAGCGCGCGCGGCCATGAGGATTGGCGATCGCGCTCGCTCTGGGACCGGGCGCTCAAGGTGCAGGCCGATCATGCCGACCGCAGCTTTCATGTCTATGACAGCAAGCAGTTTCCGGGCGAGGATCTGCGCATCATGGAGCGCACCGTGGTGCTGCCCGGATCGGATTCGCGCTGGATGTTCATGGTGGCGCAGGCGCGCGCGGGGCTGGACGGGCAGATACGCACGCTGCGCTCCACCCTGTTCAAGAGTTTCGCGTTGCTGGCGCTCGGCCTGTTCGTGCTGGCGACCTTGCAGACCATCTATGGCCTTCGCCCCCTGCGCAAGGTGCGGCATGAAATCGTCCGCATGCGCGCGGGGGAGAAGAATCGCGTGACCGAACCCATGCCGGCCGAAGTGCTGCCGATGGTGGAGGAACTGAACGCACTGCTTGCCCATAATGAGCGGCAGGCGGAGGAAGCGCGCACCCACGCCGGCAATCTCGCCCATGCGCTCAAGACGCCGCTGACCGTCGTCATGAACGCCGCGACCGCCGGCGCGCCGGATCTGGGCACGACCGTGATCCGCGAAGCGACCACGATGCGTCGGCAGGTCGACCATCATCTCGCCCGCGCCCGTGCGGTCGGCCGGCGCGGCGCCGCGCAGAGCCGGGCGGAAGTATGGGCCAGCCTGCAGGCGGTCGAGCGCGCGGTGCAGCGCCTTTATCCCGACGCCCGCATCGACATGGACGGCGACAAACATGCGGCGGTGCGCGTCGAGCGGCAGGATCTGGACGAGATGCTCGGCAACCTTATTGAAAATGCCGCGAAATATGGCGGCGGCAGTGTGTTCGCGACGGTCACGCCGGTCGACGGGCTGGTCGAGATCGCGGTGGAGGATGACGGCATGGGCATTCCGCAAGCCGACCGCGTGCGCATTTTCGACCGGGGCGTGCGGCTGGATTCGGGCAAGCCGGGCACGGGCCTCGGCCTCGCCATCGTCCGCGACGTGGCGGAGATTTACGGCGGCACGGTAACGCTGGAGGAGAGCGAGGATCTGGGCGGCCTGCTCGCCCGCTTGCGGCTGCCGGCGGGGTAAGAAGGCGCGCAACCATGCCGCGCGCGGACTGTCCCCCCGTTGATGCTCAGAAAAGGCGGTGATTGCCGGAGCGGCCGATATGCCTTCCCGGATCAGCTCGACGGATCGCCATCGATCCAGTCGGCCGGCAGTTCGAGCTTGATCATTTTCCACGAAGCGAAGCCTTGCCGTTCGAACAGAAAGGACGGCCCGTCCTCATTCCGCGTCTTGTTCCGTATCTGGACGCGAAAGCGATCCAGACCGACATATTCGCTGCGACTCTCGATATACGGATTCTGTTGAAGCTTCTTTTTGTCTTCGGGGCTTCGCCCTTGCATCAATGCCGAAATGCCGTCGGCCGTGACATAGACATCCACCAGACGATCGACAATTGCAGGCATCATCAGGATGCCCAGACCGACAAAAGGATTATCCTGCATCTCCGGATCATTTTGCATCTTGGCGACCAGCGCGGCAGACAATTGTGACTTCAGGCCTTCCCGGACGGCCGGAAAATCGACCTTATGGTCAAGAGCGTCCTTGTCGGCTTGAAGTGCTGCACTGCGAAGGGAGTAGGCCGCATAATAGGGGGAGCCGAAATAGATCCCTGCTATAGCGATAAGCGCGGCCAGACCGACGATGATCCATTTCTTCATAACTGTTCCCCCCCGCGCAACTTTGGCAGAGCGATACAATTTGTCCATGCTGTTTCAGCTGCTGGATGGTGAGGCCTAGCCTCTCGACGCGTCGTTCAGGGGCGAACGGACGGAGCAGCAATACTGAGTGCCCTAAGGTGGCCTGACAGAAGCGAGGCCCGGAAAGCCGGCACCATGGACCCCGCTCAGCTGCCCATAGCGCGATCCGCCTTGCCATCCCGGCCCCTAACTGCGAAGCCTTCGCAGCGGCGACGGGGCACCCGCTTCGCGCGGAACAGGACAATCATGCGGCGGCACCTTTATCTCATCGCCGGCTTTGCTTCGGTCGGTCTCGGCACGGTGGGCATTTTCCTGCCGCTGCTGCCGACCGTGCCCTTCATGATCCTTGCCGCCTTCTGCTTCGCCCGCTCCAGTCCGCGGCTGGAGGCGAAGCTGCTGGATCATCAGCATTTCGGGCCGCATATCCGGCGCTGGCGCGCGCGCGGGGCGATCAGCCGGCGGGGCAAGCGCGCGGCGCTGGCCGCCTTCGCCTTCAGCGCGGTGCTGGCGCTGATCCTTTCGCCCTACCCCTGGTTCCTCATCCCCCTCGCCGCCGCGCTGATCGGCGGCAGCTGGATCTGGACGCGCCCGGAAGAGTGAGCGGGGCCGCCCTGAGGCAGCCCCCGCTCCTAACATCTCAATGCATTGCCAGGATCATGTTGCGGACCTGGGGGTAGACCTGGCTTTCCCACTTGCTGCCGGAGAAGACGCCATAATGGCCGACGCCCGGCTGGAGATGGTGGCGTTTGAGGTGGGGGCGCAGGCCGGTGCAGAGGGCGTGGGCGGCGGAGGTCTGGCCGACGGCGCAGACATCGTCCCGCTCGCCTTCCACCGTCAGCAGCGCGGTCTTCTGGATCGCGTCCGGCTTCACCGCACGGCCGCGATGCTTCAGCTCGCCCTTGGCCAGCAGCGTGCGCTGGAACACCTGGTCGACCGTTTCGAGGTAGAATTCCTTGGTCATGTCGAGGACCGCGAAATATTCCTCGTAGAAGGACTGGATGCGGTCGGCCTGATCGCGCTTGCCGTCGGCCAGCAGCTGGTAGAGTTCGCGATGCTGGGCGCTGTGGCGCGACATGTTCATCGACATGAAGGCGGAGAGTTGCAGGAAGCCGGGATAGACTTCGCGCCCGCGACCGGCATAGCGGAACGGCACGACCGAAATCAGATTGTCCTCGAACCAGTCGATCGGCTTTTCATTGGCGAGGTCGTTGACCACGGTCGGCGCCGCATTGGGATCGATCGGCCCGCCCATCAGCGTCATCGAGCGCGGGGTCGCCGGATCGCCATCCTCCGACATCAGCGCGACGGCAGCGAGCGCCGGCACGCAGGGCTGGCACACCGACACCAGATGCGCGCCCGGCCCCAATTCCCGCAGGAAGGTCATGACATAGTCGACATATTCGTCGAAGCCGAACCGTCCGTCGGACAGCGGCACGTCACGGGCATTTTTCCAGTCGGTAATATAAACGTCATGGTCGCGCAGCATGATATCCACGGTGCTGCGCAGCAGCGTGGCGAAATGGCCGGACATGGGCGCGACGATCAGCACCTTGGGCTGAGCCGCTTCGACATCGTCCTTGGCGAAATGCAGGAGATTGCCGAATGGCAGGTCGAGCGCGACTTCTTCCCGCACCGAAACCTCGGCATTGCCGCTCGGCACCTGAGCGATGCCATAGGCAGGCCGCTCATGGCTGAGCTTCGCGCCGTTAAACAGTTCCATTAAGGCGAACATGCGTCGCGGCATCGCCCAGTCGGCGGCCGGTCCCATCCGGTCGCGCCACTTGAGCGCGACCTGCGCTCCGAAGCGGGCGGGAGCGAGCATATCATTCCAAGCCTGATATCCGCTATATAACATCTGCATCACAATCTTATGTCCAATATATTGGTACGACCCGAATCACTGTGTCGGTCAACGCTATACATGCATTGCATGTTGCACAGCATCAGCATTAAGATAGGTTAACGCGGGGCGGGCGCAGAGGGAGGTCATGGTTATGACAATACTCACCCTTTCCAATAAAAATTACAGCAGTTGGTCGTTGCGCGGCTGGTTGCTCTGCCAATTGGCGGGACTGAAGGTGACCGAACAGCGGGTCGCGGCCGACGATCCCGACTATCGGGCCGAACTGCTGCTGCTCTCTCCCTCGACACTGGTGCCGCGCCTCACCCATGATGGCGCGAGCGTGTGGGACACGCTGGCCATCGCCGAATATCTGCACGAGACCTTTCCGGACGCGGGCATGTATCCGCAGGATCGCCTCGCCCGCGCCCATTGCCGGTCGGTGGCGGGGGAAATCCATTCCGGCTTCGCCAATCTGCGCGCCGCCCTGCCGATGAACCTCAAGGCACGGCATAGGCGCTTTCCCGTCGCCGCCTGCGCCCGTCCCGACATCGACCGGATCGTGACGATCTGGACCGAATGCCTCGACCATTATGGCGGCCCCTGGCTGTTCGGCGACCATCCGACCGTGGCCGACGCAATGTGCGCGCCTGTCGCGCAGCGGTTCCTGACCTATGCCGTGCGCGTGCCGCCGGCCGCCGCCGCCTATATCGACACGGTAAACGGCTGGGCGCCGATGCGGCAGTGGATCGCCGACGCCCGCGCGGAGCCGGACGATGTCGCCGAACTGGAAATGGAGTTCTGATCGCGCCGCTGCGGGGGATCGCATAAAATCACCCCTTGTTCCGTGCATTTCCCCAACAGGCTTCCCGCCCCCCTTTCCTGCGCGGACGACGGGGGATAAGGCTGGGGGATGATGACACGCACGCTTGCTCTGGCCCTCGGCCTGTCCGCCCTCTCCTTCCCCGCAGCGCCGCTGTTCGCGCAGACCATCGAGCCGGCCCGGCTCGAGGCATCGGTCCGCGTGCTGGCGTCCGACCTGTTCGAAGGGCGCGCGCCCGGCACGGTGGGGGAAGAGCGCACCATCGGCTATCTGGTCGGCCGCTTTCAGGCACTCGGTCTCGAGCCGGGCGGCCCCGATGGCCAGTGGGTGCAGAGCGTTCCGCTGCTCCATACCCGGCTGGGCGAGGCGCAGACGCTGAACGTCGCGCAGGGCGGCACGCAAACCCCCTGGAGCTTTGGCAAGCAGGTCTATCTCTCCACGCTCCAGCCCAAGGACAAGGTGGCGGTGGAGCAGGCGCCGATGGTGTTCGTCGGCTATGGCGTCAACGCGCCCGAACGCGGCTGGGATGATTTCAAAGGCGCGGACCTCAAGGGCAAGGTCGCGGTCTTTCTGGTCAACGACCCCGATTTCGAAGCGGTCAAGGGCGAGGATGCCTTTGGCAAGTTCGGCGACCGTACCATGACCTATTATGGCCGCTGGACCTACAAGTTCGAGGAAGCCGCACGGCAGGGCGCGATCGCCGCGCTGATCGTGCATGACACGCCGGGCGCGGGCTATGGCTGGAATGTCGTCGTCAGCCCGAGCGGGGAAAATTACGACCTCGTCCGCGCGCCCGACAAGCTCACCAGCCTCGCCGTGCAGGGCTGGATCGAAGGGGAAGCCGCGACGCGCCTGTTCGCGGGCGCCGGGCTGGACCTCGCCAAGCTGCGCAAGCAGGCGCGGTCGAAAGATTTTCGCCCGGTCGAGCTGAAAGGCGCGACCTTCTCCGCCGCCTTCCCCGTGACGCAGGAAGTGGTCAAGAGCGCCAATGTGCTGGCCCGCATCCCGGGCGCCAAGCGGCCGGACGAAACGGTCATGTATGGCGCGCACTGGGATGCCTATGGCAAGGGCGCGCCCGACGCGCAGGGGCGCATCTATCGCGCCGGCGCCAATGACGATGCGCTGGGCCTTGCCGGCCTGTTCGAGATCGCCCGCGCGTTCAGGGCCGGCCCCGCCCCCGACCGCAGCATCCTCTTCGCCGCCTGGACCGCGGAGGAGCGCGGCCTGCTCGGCTCCGAACATTATGCGGTGAACCCGGTCTATCCGCTCGACAAGACGGTCGCGAACCTCGCCATCGACATTTTGCAGACCGCCGGCAAGGCGAAGGACGTGATCCTGGTCGGCAAGGGTCAGGGCACGCTGGAGGATGATCTTGCCCGCTTCGCCAAGGCGCAGGGACGCGTGGTGACGCAGGAAAGCCTGCCCGAACGCGGGCTTTTCTACCGCGCCGATCATTTTTCCATGGCCAAGCGCGGCGTGCCCGTGCTGCTGCTGATGGGGATTGCCGGCGCGTCCGATCTGGTCGAGGGCGGCCGCGCCGCCGGGCAGGCCTGGGTCGATGCCTATACCGGCAAATGCTATCATCAGGCCTGCGACGCGGTGGGACCGGACTGGAACCTGACCGGCGCGGCCGAGGATATCGACCTGATGCTCGACATCGGCCGCGATCTGGCAACCTCCGACCGCTGGCCCGAATGGAAGCCGGGATCGGAATTCAAGGCGATCCGCGACAAGAGCGCCGCCGCCCGCCAATGACGCGGTGAAGGGCACGGCCGGAGCCTTGCGGCTTCGGCTGTGGCCGGTCTTTATCCACCCTTAGTTGCGACCCGTTCAGGCTGATCCTGTCGACGGGCTTGGGGCGAACGGAGTCTCGGTTTAACGACTGAGCCGATACAGGGCGCTGCCATGGGGCGGCAGGGTGGCGGAGACGCGGTCCGCCTGCTGGCCCAGATCCCTGCCCTCCCACAGGTCGCGGACGGCGACCGGCCCGGCGAGGTCGAGCGCGCGCAGGTCGAGGCCGACACTGCGCGGCTTGTCGCCGGTGTTGAACAGCGCCAGATAATGGCCGCCGCCGCTTTCCGCCCGCGCCGACCAGATGCGCACGCCATCCTCGACGAAATGCGGGCGGTTGTCGCGGCTCGCCTGATTGACGGCCAATATTTCCCTATTGGTCAGCAGCGCCAGCGTCGCCGGGTCGAGATGCCGCAGGTCGCCGCCCATGATCAGCGGCGATCGGGCGATCGCCCACAGGCTCATCAGCGTGCGCTGCTCGTCGGGCGTGAAGCGGCTGTCCCGCGCGCCCAGCGCCAGCCGCCCGAGCGGCAGCATGTCGGCATCGGGCCAGCTGCCCGGCCCGCGATAGGGCGTCCAGTTTTCCAGCCGGGTGAACTGCGCCTCCAGCATCGGCCATTCGTCCCAGAAATCGTCCGAGATCCGCCACATCTGCGCATGGCGGCGGACATGGTCGCCCCGGATCACCGGCGTCTCGCCGGGCGACAGGCTGAGGATGATCGGCCGGCCGGTGGCGCCGATCGCCTTGTGCGCAGCCTCTATTTCGGGCGCATGCGCGTCATAGGGGCGGCTCATATCGTCCATCTTGACGAAATCGACGCCCCAGTCGGCATAGAGGCGGAAGATGCTGTCATAATAGGCCTGCCCGCCCGGATGGCGCATGTCGACGCCATACATGTCCGGGTTCCAGGAACAGATGCTGCGCCGGTCCGCTATGTCGGCCGCGCGATAGGTCGTGCCCAGCACCGGCAGGTTGCGCTCCACCGCCGCACGCGGAATGCCGCGCATGACGTGAATGCCGAATTTGAGGCCGAGCTTGTGAACCGCATCGGCGAGCGGCCCGAAGCCCTTGCCGCCGCCGCTGGACGGAAAGCGGTTGGGCGCCGGGATCATCCGGCCATAGCCGTCCATCGCCGGCTTGGGCCGCTGATTATAGCTGTAGCTCGACGCTTCGGGTTCATACCATTGAATGTCGACGGTGAAGATGTCGTAGCCGAAGGGCAGCAGCTTTTCCGCCATGATGCCGGCCGTCTCGCGCGCCTGCGCTTCGGTGATGGTGGTGGCGAAGCTGTTCCAGCTGTTCCAGCCCATGGGCGGGCGCGGCGCGAGCAGGGCGCCGCCCGATCCCGCCGCCGCCACGCTGGTGCCAAGCCCCGTCGCCGCAAAGCCGACCATACCGCCTGCCAGCACGCCGCGGCGGCTGGCTTTCCAATCTATCCTCTTCATTTGTCGGAGTTAACTGCGGAAACCCGGCAGGATCAAGCGGCAATCCGCCTAGGCTTCCAATCGCTTGGCGCAATCGGCCC
This sequence comes from Sphingobium sp., assembly GCA_032082785.1. GTDB lineage: Bacteria > Pseudomonadota > Alphaproteobacteria > Sphingomonadales > Sphingomonadaceae > Sphingobium. The sequence goes on from DAMDPH010000073.1 coordinate 13,100, forward strand.
GTTCCGGCCGCCGCTCGCCCCGCAAAAATAGCTGCGGGTAAATTCGTCTATCATCTTGGCTTATTCGGCGGAGCGTGATTTAACCTCCGTCCATGACAGCCTTTCGCTCCTTCCGCGCCCTGCTGATCGCCGGGCTTTGCGCCACCGCTTCCGCGCTGCCCGCGCAGTCGCCCGACCCACGCGATCCGGTGGAGGCGGTCGATCCGTTCATCGGCACATCGGGCGAGGGCCACACCTTCCCCGGTGCGGTCGCGCCCTTTGGCATGGTGCAATTGTCGCCCGACACCCATGTCGGCCCGGCGCGCGAAACCTATGACTGGGCCGCCGGCTACCGGCATGAGGACCAGAGCATATTGGGTTTTTCCCACACCCATTTTTCCGGCGCGGGCCATAGCGACCTGGGCGATTTCCTGGTGATGCCGGTGGCGGGCGACAGCGTGCCGCTGGAAGCCGGGGCAGCGGACAAGCCCGGCTCGGGCTATCGCTCGCGCAAGGCGGACGAGGTCGCGTCTCCCGGCTATTATGCGGTGACGCTGCGCGACGCGGGCGTTCGCGCGGAGATGACGGCGGGCACGCGGGTGGGCGTTCATCGCTATGCCTTCCCCACCGGCAAGGCCGCGCATCTGGTGGTCGACCTGCGCAGCATCATCTACGATTATCCGGGCAAGATCCTGTGGTCGTCGGTGCGCCTGCGCGCCGATGGCACCATTACCGGCATGCGTGAGATACGCGGATGGGCGACGCCGCGCCGCATCTTCTTCGCCATGCGCTTTTCCGCGCCGATGACCGGGCACAAATTCGTCAGCACCGAAAAGGATATTCTCTACAAGGGCTTTACCGGGCCGGGTCGCGGGCCGGAGACGCTGGACTCGCTGTCGGGCCGGGCGCTCGTGGCGCAGCTCGACTTCGGGCCGCTGGCCAAGCCGCTGGAGGTCAAGGTCGCGCTGTCGGGCGTGGACGAGGATGGCGCTATTGCCAATCTCGACAGCGAGTCCGGTGACTTCGACGCAATCCGCGCCAAGACCCGCACCGCCTGGTCGGAGGCGCTGGGCGCGGTCAAGGTCGATGCGCCAGCGCCGATGCGGCGCAACATCTACACTGCCCTCTATCATAGCCTGATGGCGCCGAGCGTCTGGAGCGACGCCGATGGCCGCTGGCGCGGGCCGGACGATCAGGTGCATGCGGGCAAGGGCTTTACCATGCACTCGACCTTCTCGCTGTGGGACACGTTCCGGGCCGAGCATCCGCTGCTGACGCTGATCCAGCCGGAAGCGCGCAACGCCGATTTCGTCCGCTCGCTGGTCGAAAGCCAGAAGACCAGCCCCTTCGGCATCCTGCCGGTCTGGCAATTTGCCGGCAAGGAAACCTGGACGATGATCGGCTATCATGCGGTGCCGGTGATCGCCGATGCCTGCCTCAAGGGGATCAAGGGCATCGACTGCGCCGGCGCGCTCAAGACCATGGTGGCGAGTGCCGACTATGGCCCCTATGGCGGGCTGTCCGATTATATGACGCTGGGCTATGTCCCCATCGATCGCGAGCGGGAAGCGGCGTCCAAGACGGTCGAATATGCCTATGACGACTGGACCATCGCCCGCCTCGCCCGCCAGCTTGGCGACGTCGCCACCGCCGAACGGTTCGAGAAGCGCGCCCAGAACTGGCGCAACAGTTTCGACGTGAAGACCGGCTTCCTGCGCGCGCGCAAGGCGGACGGCAGTTTCCGCACCCCCTTCGATCCGACCGCCATCAACTATGGCAGCGACTATACCGAGGGCAATGCCTGGCAATATAGCTGGTTCATGCCGCACGATCAGGGTGGTCTGTTCCGCCTGCTGGGCGGCGACAAGAAGGTCGTGGCGAAGCTGGACGCGATGTTCGACTATGACATCAGCAAGCTCGACTATAGCCATGCCGAGGATATCGCAGGGCTGATCGGCCAATATATTCATGGCAATGAACCCAGCCACCATGTCGCCTATCTCTACAGCTATGCCGGCCAGCCCTGGCGCACGCAGGAGCGGCTGAAGCAGATTGTCGAGAGCCAGTATAAGCCCGCGCCCGATGGCCTGGCCGGCAATGACGATCTGGGCCAGATGTCGGCCTGGCTCGTCTTCACCAGCCTTGGCTTCTACCCGGTCGCGCCGGGCAGCGGCGAATATGTGATCGGCCGCCCCTTTGTCGAGCGGGCGGAAATGGCGCTGCCCAATGGCCAGCGCTTCACCGTGGTGACGGAGGGGCTGTCGGACGCCAATCCCTATGTCGGCAAGGTGCTGCTGAACGGGAAGCCGCTGGAGCGCGGCTTTGTGCGCGACGCGGAGATCCGCGCCGGTGGCGAGTTGCGCTTCGTCATGCAGGCGACACCCAACAAGAGCTGGGCGACCGGGATCAAGGCGCGGCCCTATACGATGACCGGCTATGGAGCGGCGGGCGGCAAGTGACCGCCCGGCCGGCGGCAACGCTGCACCGCTACGCCCTGTCGCTCGGGTCCAACCGTCCGCTGTCCGGGCGGCGCAGGCCGGTGCGGCTGCTGGCCGAAGCGGTGGAGCTGATTGGCGAGATGGCGCGGGTGCAGGCGGTCGCGCCGACGCTGACG
>DAMDPH010000074.1:0-15582 GCA_032082785.1 Sphingobium sp.
TCCAGCTTGAGGCCGTTGTCCTTCGCCACTTCCTCGAACGTGCCGCCATCGGCGATCTGATCTTCGATCTTGCCGGTGAAGTCGGTCAGCAATTGCTGTTCCTTCTGCGCCCGCAGCGTCTCGACAATCTCGCCGCGCACGGCGGCCAGCGCCCGCGCGGGCGTCTCGGTGACGGCCGTGACGCGCAGCAGCACGAAGCCCAGCGGCCCGCGCACCGGCCCCACCAGTTCGCCCTGCTTGGCGGCGAAGGCGGCGTCGGCAATTGCCTTGGAGGCGGAGCTGGTCAGCTTGGCGCGGCTTTGATCAGTCAGCGTCGAAGCCGACAGGCCGGCGCTCTGCGCGGCGGCGGCGAGCGACTTGCCGCCCTTCACCTGCGCGGCGATCGCCTTGGCGCCGGCCTCGGTCGGCAGGATCAGCTGTTCAAAGCTGCGGCTTTCCTTGGCGGCATAAGCGGCCTTGTTCTGGTTGTAATAGGCCGAAATCTCCGCGTCGCTCGGCTGCGCCGCCTGCGCGAAACGCTCGGCATCGACCAGAGCATAGCGGATGCGCCGCTGTTCCGGGATGGTGAAGCGATCGGCGTTGCGCTTGTAATAATCGGCCAGCTGCGCGTCGGTCGGGTTCTTTTCGTCGAGGAAGGCGACGGCGGGAATGGCCGCGACCGTGCCCTGCCGTTCTTCCAGCAGCAGCGAGGCATAGGGCAGGACGACGCTGTCGGGCAGCTTCACGCCCAGCGCGACCGGCGCCAGCATCTGGCGCTGGAGAATTTCGCGGCCGATATCCTCGCGCAGCGACTTTTCGGTGATCCGCTCCCGCGCCAGCAACTGGCGGAAGGCATCGGGGCTGAAATTGCCGGCGGCATCCTGAAAGGCCGGGATCTGCGCGATCTGCGCATCGACCAGCCGCTTGCTGATATGCACGTCCTGATCGTCGGCAAAGGCCTTGAGCGTCAGCGCCGCGACCAGCTGGTCATAGACCTGCTGCCCGCCACCCTGCGCGAAAAATTCGCTGATCTGCAAATTGGGATTGGACCGCCGCGCATTTTCGAACACGCGCTGGATACGCTCCTGCACGTCCGTCGCCGACAGTGTCGACCCGCCCGCCTTGGCCACGGTGGTGCCGCTGTTGATCATCGGCCCGTAATTGCCGCCCGACAGGTCGGCCAGCACGAAGGCGGCGGCGATGACGCCCAGGAACAGAACGGCGAAGATCGCGCCGAATTTGGAATGGATGACGCGACGGAAAACAGTAAGCATGAACACATCCGGATAGCGGCGGTAAGGCGGCCCGCTTTAAGGATGGAACGACGCGGCGGCAAGTGCGGCGGTGGCGGGCGCTCTGGACAAATAGCGTCCTGCCGTTCATCCGCTGGATCAGCCCGGTGCGGATGCAAGCGCAAAGCGCGCGGCGTTTCGGGCTACGTGCAGCAAAAATCACAAAGGGATCAGGTTCGATGAACAGGCGAAAGCTGGTGGTCGGCAATTGGAAGATGAACGGCATGCGCGCCCATTTGGACGAGGTCGAGGCGATCGGCCGGATCGCGGCGCAGCACCCCGCCGTCGATGTGGGCCTGTGCCTGCCCGCCACCCTCATCATGGCTGGGGCCGAGCGCAAGGGCGCGGCCTTCATCGGTGCGCAAAACTGCCATATGGATATCAGCGGCGCCTATACCGGCTCGCTGTCGGCGGACATGCTGGCGGAAGCGGGCGCAAGCTGGGTCATCACCGGTCATAGCGAACGGCGCGAGGCGCGCGGCGAAACCGACGCCGATGTCGCCGCCAAGTCGCTCGCCGCCAAGGCTGCCGGGATCAAGGTGATCCTGTGCGTGGGCGAAACGCTCGACGTGCGCGATGCGGGCCGGGCCGAAGAGGTGGTGTCGGCGCAACTTCTCGCCTCCTTGCCGCAGGGCGCGAGCGCGGACTGGCTGGCAGTCGCCTATGAACCGATCTGGGCCATCGGCACCGGCCGCATCCCGACGCTGGACGCCGTGGCCTCCATGCATGCGGCGCTGCGCGGGACGCTGGCCGACCGGATCGGCGCGGCCGAGGCGGACCGGATGCGCATCCTCTATGGCGGGTCGATGAACGGCGACAATGCGGCCGACCTCATGGCCCTGCCGGACGTCGATGGCGGCCTTGTGGGCGGCGCGAGCCTTGCCGCCGCCAAGTTCGAGCCGATCATCGCCGCCGCCGACCGCATCGTCGCGGCCGCCGCCTGATGCCAGTGGAGCGAATGTGACATTTGAGTCCCCCCTTAAAACCGGGTTCGCGCGCAAATGTCACATTCTAAAGCTCCACTAGAGTCTTAAAGTTGCTAGTGGTCCTGAAGATTCCGATATTTGCTCCTGCCCGTGCGGCGAAGGGTAGCAAATGTCGGAACCGGACCACTAGCCAAGCCGCCCCGCTCCGGAGCCGGAGCGGGGCGCAGCGCGCGGGCGCGAGACATTGTCTTTACCGCTTTGCGCTATCCGTCCGGGACACGGGCTGTATGGGTGAACGGTCATGAGGGACGGACAGGAATCGGACGCCGAGGCGTTCAAGGCGAGTCTGGACAGGCGGCTCAAGGCGTCGCAGGCCTTGCAGAAGGATCTGCTCAACGAGGTGCCGATGCTCTACGGATCGCCCGGCGCCGGCATGCCCGGCGGGGACCCCGGCATCGCGCTCGCCGAAATCCACCGCGAAAACCTCCGCCGCCGCAACGGCATAGAACGCCCCAATGGACCTGAAAACGAAGAGAGCGTCATGCTCCCCTATGAGCGTTTCGTGGCAGCCATCGCGATAATCCTCGGCATCTTCTCATTCTGACGCCGGGCAGGACCGGGGTGACATCCGGCCGCCCGCCATTGCATCACGGGGCGATCAGGATTGGCGTTCTTTTGCGATGGCCGTCTTGATCCTTTCAGCGTCACACCCCGGATCGATCTTGGCCGGTTGGCTCTGTTCCCATTCCATGCATTTTGACGTGGCGATGGTGAGCGGGATCATGTCGAGTGGTTCGGACGAACTATCCCTGCGCGCGATGACCTGGCCGAGGTTTTCCAAATAGTCGATCCAACTGCGCTTGTTTTTGGCGGCTTCTACTTCCTCAGCGTTCGCGATGATCTTGCCTAATCCGCTCGCCGTTTGGCCTTCAACCTTTTCCGCAGGGATTGGCACGTCCAGGCTCGCCACCGGCACCCTTTGGACCACAGCCTCTGCCCGTTCAAATTCACCAAGCTCGCGCCATGCGTTTGCTGCTCTGGCGTTCAGGGCGATCCAGCCTATGTCCTCGGGGGCGGCCGGGAGCGCCGCAACACCCTCCGCGAACTCGCGCTGGTAACGCGCCTTGCGCTCTAAATCGTCGTCAACCTGCCAGCTTGCCCGCACCATCATCCATAGCCGGTCGCTCGGGCTGCCGTCATTCAGCGCCTGCATCAGCCAAGCCGCGCGGTAATAGCCGGTTTCGCCGGCCAGACTTACATATTCAGGCGTCGCGACGAGCGACTTCAGTTTCTCGATCTCGGTGGCATCGAAATCCTTGTAAAGGACCAGCCGGTTGCCGGGACATTCGGGGATCGGTATTGGAAATTGCCAGCTGCCATACGGTTTGCCGTCAGGTCGCGTGCCATATATGCTGTAGGAGACAGTTTCGATATGCTCGAACTTCTCTCCGCCGACAGGGCAGGTAAGATCGACGCGATGCGGTATGCCGGCGCTGGCCGGTGCCGAAACCGCCAGCAGAAGCGCGCTGACCGCGAATGAACATCCTATTTTTTGCATCGAGTTTCCCCCCTCCCGATCTTTTCGGGTGCAGGCTATGCTATTTGGCAAGCATCGTCACGCCCTCCCGCGCCGCTAAACTTGCCCCCGCCGCCTATCGCCGCTATGGGCGTCGCCAACGCACCCCTTACCGGACATATCCGTCGCATGCTTTTCACCTTCCTCCTCGTCGTGCAGGCCATCATCGCGACCCTGCTGGTCACTGTCATCCTGATGCAAAAGTCTGAAGGGGGCGGTCTGGGCGTCGGGGGCAGCCCGGCGGGCCTGATGTCGGCGCGCGGCGCCGCGGATTTTCTGACCCGGTCGACTACCGTGCTCGCCAGCCTCTTCGTGTTGCTGTCGATCGTGATGGCGGTGATCGCGTCGGTGCAGCATGCGCCCACCGACATCGACACCTCGCTGGTGCGTCAGGCGCCGGCGAGTCAGAGTGCGCCGGCGACCGGCCCGGCCGATCCACTGGCGGGTGCGGCCGGTGCGGCGTCCGATGGCGCTGCCGCCAATGGCGCGGTTCCGCTCGCCAACTAAACCCCTCATCGATCTTTTCGATCTTTTTTAAGCGCGCGTGGATTCGCGCGCTTGCCCTTTGTTGTTCCGAAAGGCTAAGCCTCTCCTCCCATGACGCGGTATATTTTCATCACCGGCGGCGTGGTCTCCTCGCTTGGTAAGGGCCTCATGGCCGCATCCCTTGCAGCGCTGCTGCAGGCGCGGGGTTTCCGTGTGCGAATCCGGAAATTCGACCCCTATCTCAATGTCGATCCCGGCACGATGAGCCCCTATCAGCATGGCGAAGTCTATGTGACTGACGACGGGGCGGAAACCGACCTCGACCTCGGCCATTATGAGCGCTTTACCGGCGTGTCGGCGCGGCAGTCGGACAATGTGACGCAGGGCCGGGTCTATCAGACCATCATCACCAAGGAGCGGCGCGGCGACTATCTGGGCGCCACGGTCCAGGTGATCCCGCACGTCACCGACGAGATCAAGGCGTTCGCGACGGCCGAGACGGACGATCTGGACTTCGTGCTGTGCGAAATCGGCGGCACCGTGGGCGACATCGAATCGCTGCCCTTCATGGAAGCGATTCGCCAGCTGCATAATGATCTGGATCGGGGGCAGTCGATCTTCGTCCATGTGACGCTGGTCCCCTATATCGCCGCAGCGGGCGAGCTGAAGACCAAGCCGACCCAGCATAGCGTGCGGGAACTCACCTCGCTCGGCATCCAGCCCGACATTCTGCTCTGCCGCTGCGAACAGCCGCTGCCCGAGAGCGAGCGGCGCAAGATCGCGCTGTTCTGCAATGTCCGGCCCGAAGCGGTCATCCCCGCGCTCGACGCCAGCAGCATCTATGCGGTGCCGGCCCAATATCATGCCGAAGGGCTCGATGCCGAAGTGCTGCGCGCCTTTGGCATCGAAGGGGCGCCGACGCCCTCGCTCGACCGCTGGACCGACATCATGGACCGGCAGCAAAATCCCGAAGGCGAAGTGACGATCGGCGTCGTCGGCAAATATGTCGGCCTGCCCGACGCCTATAAGTCGCTGCACGAGGCGCTGACCCATGGCGGCTTCGCCAACCGGGTGAAGGTCAAGATCAAGTGGATCGATGCGGAACTGTTCGAGAAGGGCGACGATCTGGTCGCCAGCCTTGAACCGATGCACGGCATCCTCGTCCCGGGCGGCTTCGGCGTGCGCGGGTCGGAGGGCAAGATCGCCAGCGTCCGCTTTGCGCGCGAACGCAATGTGCCCTTCTTCGGCATCTGCCTCGGCATGCAGATGGCCTGTATCGAAGGCGCGCGGAACACGGCGGGCATCGACAATGCCTCTACCACTGAATTTGGCGAGACGTCCGAGCCGGTGGTCGGCCTCATCACCGAATGGATGAGCAAGGAAGGGCTGCAAAAGCGCACCGCCGAGACCGATCTGGGCGGCACCATGCGGCTGGGCGCCTATCCCGCCAAGCTCGCCGGCAACAGCGTCGTGTCGGGCATCTATGGCGAGACCGAGATCAGCGAACGCCACCGCCACCGCTATGAGGTGAATGCGGGCTATCGCGACGCGCTGGAAAAGGGCGGCCTCATCTTCTCGGGCATGTCGCCGGACGGCACCCTGCCGGAGATCGTCGAACGGCCGGACCATCCCTGGTTCGTGGGTGTACAGTTCCACCCGGAACTCAAGTCCAAACCCTTCGACCCGCATCCGCTCTTCGCCAGCTTCATCGAAGCGGCGGTGAAGCAGAGCCGGCTGGTCTGAACGAAACGGGGCGGAAACGCCCCGTTTTTCGTTTGCGGCCCGACCGGCGCAATAAAGGTGACTTGCCGTTGTCGCCGAAGTGTCATGGTCCGGCAAAGAATCGGTAGCGCGACGCGCCTAGGCGCGGCCCCGAACCAAGGGGGCAACCGACATGACGCGCATTTTCACTTCTTCCATCAGCCTGATCGCGCTGGCGACGGCGGGCGCCGCGCAGGCGCAGGCGCCCGACGCGCTCGATGGCGGCGAAATCGTCGTGACCGGCCAGCGCGCGCAGCAGCAGCGCTCGATCGAGGAAAAGCGCTCGGCGCTGGGCATTGTCGATGTCGCCGCCGCCGACGAGATCGGCCAGCTGCCCGACAAGAATGTTGCCGAAGTGATCGAGCGGCTGCCCGGCGTCGGCGTGCAATATGACCAGGGGGAGGGGCGCTATGTCGCGGTGCGCGGCGTGCCCTCTGCCCTGAACGGCTATACGCTGAACGGCTTCGAGATCGGCAATCCCGACGGCAACACCCGCGCGCTGCCGCTCGACATCCTGTCCGGCCAGCTGCTCAACCGGGTGGAGGTGGCGAAGGTGAAGACCGCCGATCTAACCGGGCAGGGCATCGGCGCCACCATCAATCTGGTGACGCAGACCGCGTTCGACTTCGACCGGCCCTTCATCCTTCAGGCGAATGCGCAGGTCGGCTATCAGGAATTGCGCAAGAGCGATCAGCCGGTGCGCGGCGACCTGACCGTCGGCGCCCGCTTCGGCGCGGACGAGCAGTTCGGCATCCTGCTGGGCGCCAGCTATTCCGATCGCACCTATGGCAGCTTCGGCATTTACCCCGATGATTGGGCGCTGGACACGGAGGCGGCGCGGGGCGCGGTGCCGGTGAACCTCAAATATACCGATTATCGCCTGCGCCGCGAGCGCATCGGCGCGGCCGGATCGCTCGACTGGCGCAGCGGCGGCACCGAACTTTATGTGCGCGGCGTCTATTCGCGCTTCACCGAGGATGAATATCGCCAGCGCTTCCGCCTCGACTTTTCCGACATTGCCTGGAATGCGGGCGGCCTCACCGGGCTGGCCGGCGAAAGCGGACAGCGGTCCGACCTGCGGCTGGAATATAAGGAAAAGTCGGTCCTCTCCTTCATGGCCGGGGGCAAGAGCGAGATCGGCAGCGACTGGCAGCTTGACTATGGCGTCGCCCGCACCCGCAATGAGGTGATCGAGCCCAACCAGCTCTGGCAGTTCCGCGGCAATCCGGGCGATGTCGCGGTCGACTTCACCGACAAGCTGTTCAGCGCCGTGCCGGTGGACGGCTATCTCTCGCCGTCGGATCTGGAGTTCCGCCAATATAGCGAGCAGGATGAATATGGGCTGGAGACGACCTGGCAGGGGCGGATCGACCTGCGCCGCAACCTGACGGGTCTGGGTGAGGAAAGTTTCATCAAGGTCGGCGCCAACAGCCGCTGGACCGACAAGAGCTTTGATTCCTCCAACGCCGTCTATGGCCGTGGCTCGGCCGCCAACCGCTTCAGCCTCGATGGGCTGGCGGGGCCGGATGTGCTGGTCGACCTGGGCAAGGGCCATGGCTATATGCTCTCGCCCGCCATCGATGCCGATCAGATCAAGGCCTATACCGATGGCCGGCTGGGCGGGCCGCAATTTGTGCGTAACGAAGCCACGACCCTCGCCAATGCGACGCTGGGCGACTTCACCCTCGATGAAGATGTGCTGGCCGGCTATGCCATGGCCAATCTCGACTTCGGCGCTTTGGCGCTGACCGCCGGCCTGCGGGTCGAGCGGACCCGGCTGTCGATCAGCGGCAATCTGCTGGAGGATGGGGAGGTGATGCCGACGCAGGGCGGACGGCGCTACACCAACTGGCTGCCCAGCCTGGTCCTACGCGCCAAGCCGTCGCACGACACGCTGTTCCGCCTGGCCTATTCGCGCAGCATCGGCCGGCCGCAATTTGCCGATCTGTCGCCCGGCGGCGAGCTGTCGTCGGACGGCGAGGGCGAATTGAATGTCAGCACCGGCAACCCGGCGCTCAAGCCCTATGTGGCCGATGCGCTGGACCTGACGGGCGAATGGTATTTCGCGCCGGGCGGGCTGCTGAGCGTCGGCGCCTTCGCCAAGTTCATCCGCGATCCGATCTTCACGCAAAGCTACACCATCAATGACGGCAGCTTCGGCGGGGTCAGCTATGACCGCATCAATTTCAGCCAGACGCTCAATGCCGATCGCGGCGACATTGTCGGGCTGGAGGCCGCCTATCAGCAGCAGTTCAGCTTCCTGCCGGGGCTGCTCTCGGGCTTTGGCGTCAATCTCAACCTGACGCTGATCGACGCGCGGCTGCGGATGCCGGGGCGCGGCGCCATCGACTTCCCCGAACAGTCCAAACTGCTCTGGGGCGCGCAGCTTTTCTACCAGAAAGGCCCGCTGGAAGCGTCGGTCGCCTATCATCATACCGGCCGCGCGCTGATTTCCCCGGCGGACGTTGCGCTCAACGATCAATATAATGACGATCTGCGCCGGCTCGACGCCAAGCTCGGCTTCGACCTGACCCGCAACATCCGGCTCTTTGCCGAAGCGCAGAATCTGACTGACGAGCCGACCCGCCAATATCAGGCCGGCGTGCGCAACTGGGTGACGCAGAATGAGCGTTATGGCCGCACCTTCTATGTCGGGGCGTCGGTCCGGTGGTAAGCGCGGGCTGGGCCGTCGCGCTGGCGATGCTGGGGACGGCCCCGGCCGCCGATGCGCCTCCATCTCCGTCGCCAGCGCCGGTCGCGCTGCGCATCCGGGCGGAGGAGGCGCGGCAGGGCGCGGCTTCGGACGGCGTGGATGTCTATGCGATCGACAATTACCGCATCGGCAAATATCGCATCGCCGACGGCCGCCGCGTCGCCGGCTGGCAGGGTGATCGGGCGCTCTTTCCCCATATGAACAGCTGCACCGTGGTGGGCGAGCAGCTGGTCTGCGCCGCCTCCAACTATCCCGCCGTGCCGCAGACCAGCGCGGTCGAGTTTTTCGACCGGCACAGCCTGCGCCATGTGCGCAGCGTCAGCCTGGGGCTTGGCCCGGGATCGTTGACGGTGATGGATCGGCATGACGGCAAATGGTGGGCCGTCTTCGCCAATTATGAAGGGAAGGGCGGGCAGCCCGGCCGCGACTATCGCCACACGCTGCTGGTGCGGATGGACGATGATTTTCGGGCGGAGGAGAGCTGGGTCTTCCCGCCGGCGGTGCTGGCGCGCATGGCGCCCAAAAGCTGTTCGGGTCTCAGCTGGGGACCGGACGGGCTGATCTACGCCACCGGCCATGACCGGCCGGAAGCCTATATATTGCAACTGCCAGAGGCGGGATCGACGCTCAGGCTGGTCGGCACGGTCGGCCTTGCAACGCCCGGTCAGGCGATCGACTGGGATCCCAGGGCGCCGCGCCGGCTCTGGTCCATCGGCCGGGGCGCGGGGGAGATGGTAGCCAGCACCATCGCGCCCACGCCCTGACGCGGCGGCAGCGGATCAATTCTCCGCGCTGCCCGGATGGTCGAACAGGTGGCGATATTGGCGCGGCTGTGAACGCAGATATTGGTTCGGCGCCTTGACCGACGCGCCCAGATGCGCCGCCGCATGCCAGGGCCAGCGCGGATCATAGAGGATGGTGCGGGCGAGCGCGATCATGTCGGCGTCGCCCGTGCCGACGATCGCCTCCGCCTGCTCATAGTCGGTGATCAGGCCGACCGCCACCACCGGCATGGCCGTCGCCTGCCTGACCGCGCGGGCGAGCGGCACCTGATAGCTGGGGCCGACCGCTATCTGCTGGCGCGGGTCGAGCCCGCCGCTCGACACATGGATAGCGCTGCACCCGCGCGCTTCCAGCGCCTGCGCGAAGGCAATGGTCTGCTCGATGTCCCAGCCCCCATCGACCCAGTCGGTGCCCGACACCCGCATCGTCACCGGCCGGTCGGCGGGGAAGGCGGCGCGCACCGCGTCGAATATTTCCAGCGGCAGGCGCATGCGATTGGCGAGGCTGCCGCCATAGTCATCGTCCCGCCGGTTGGAGAGGGGGGAGAGAAATTGGTGCAACAGATAGCCATGCGCGCCATGCAGCTGGATCGCGTCGATGCCGAGCGCCGCCGCCCGCCGCGCCGCCGCCGCGAACGCATCGCGCAGCCTCTCCATTCCCGCCTCGTCGAGCGCCATCGGCGCGGCGTCGCCGGGCGTGAAGGGGAAAGGGGAGGGCGCGACCGTCTGCCAGCCATGGTCGGCATCCGGCGCGATCTGCGCGCCCCCGTGCCAGGGCAGATCGCACGACGCCTTGCGCCCGGCATGGGCAAGCTGGATCGCGATCGGCATGTCGGAATGGCGCCGCACGCTGGCCAGCACCCGCTGCATCGCCGCCTGAGTGCGATCGTCCCACAGGCCGACATCGCCATAGGTGATGCGCCCCTCCGGCAGGATGGCGGTCGCCTCCAGCGTCAGCAGCCCCGCGCCCGACAGTGCCAATTGGCCCAGATGGATGAGGTGCCAGTCGGTCATCTCGCCATCGACCGCCGAATATTGGCACGTGGGGGCGATGACGATGCGATTGTCGAGCCGCAGCCCGTCGACATCGATGGGCTGGAAAAGCTTAGGGGCGCTCATTGCATTCTCCGCGGCAGGGGAAGACCGGGCCGCGAGATAGGAAGCGGCCCGGCCGAGCGAAAGGGCGCAGCGGGCGCGATCAGGCCGGCGTCAGTTTCAGCAGCCGTCCCTGCGACCCGTCCTTGCCATCCTCGATCAGCCAGACCGCGCCGTCCGGTCCCTGCTCCACGTCGCGGATGCGCGCGCCCATGTCCCACTGGTCCGCCTTGGCGGCCTTTTCCCCGTCCAGCTTCACCCGGACCAGCGCCTTGCTCGACAGGCCGCCGATGAACAGGCTGTTCTTCCACTGCGGGAAGAGGTCGCCCGAATAATAGACCAGCCCGCCCGGCGAGATGACCGGCGTCCAGCTGAGCTTGGGCGCTTCGAACCCGTCGCCCGGCGCATGATCGGGAATGTCGCGGCCGTCATAATGGCTGCCATTGGACACTTTGGGATAGCCATAGTTGAGGCCGGGCTTGATCAGGTTCAGCTCGTCGCCGCCCTTCGGCCCCATTTCCTGTTCCCACAGCCGCCCCTCGCCGTCGAAGGCGATGCCCAGCAGGTTGCGATGGCCATAGGACCAGACCGCCGGGTTGAAGCCCTTGGCCGCCAGCGGATTGCCCGCCGCCGGCGTGCCGTCGAGATTGAGGCGCAGCACCTTGCCCAGCGTCGACTTGGGGTCCTGCGCCGGGTCGAATTTCTGCCGCTCGCCATTGGTGAAGAAGAGATGCTTGCCGTCGGGCGAAAAGGCGATGCGGCCGGAATAATGGCCGTTGCCGCTGACATAGTCGCTGGCGCGGAAAATCACCTTCACCCCATCGAGTCGGGTGGTGCCGTCGCTCGCCTGATTGAAGCGGCCACGGGCGAGCGCCACGCCCTTGCCCTCGCCACGCGCTTCGGAAAAGCTGAAATAGACCATCTTGTCCTTGGCGAATCCGGGCGACAGGACGACATCCATCAGCGCGCCCTGGCCGGCGCTGTCCACCTGCGGGATGCCGGCCACCGGGATCTTGGTGCCGTTGCCGGGATCGAACAGGATCATCTCGCCCGCCTTCTCCGTGATCAGCATCCGCCCGTCGGGCAGGAAGGTCATCGCCCAGGGCGACTCGAAGTCGGCGATGACGGAGGTCTTGAACGGCTTGTCGCCCGACGCGGCGGCATCCTGGCCGGTGGCATTGTCGGCGGAACAGGCGATCAGGGCGAGGGGCAGGGCAGTGATGATCGTGCGCATAGGGTTCACTCCATTCGGGCCGATACCGCGACGCGCCGGCAGGCGCAGGCTTTTTTACAGCCCCCCTCATAAAGAAGTGCCGCCCGCCGGCAAGTTGCGGGGCGATGGTTCAGGGGCTTGAACCGGCGATCACGAATGTTGTTGCAGCGCCCCGGCAACATATCTATAAAGCAATGGCTTCCTTACATCGTCAAACATGTCGGGGTCGCAGGCAGGAAGCCTGCGGCGCGGTAAGAAGCGCCTATTTTGTTCTGGAGTGAGCATGGCGGATATCGCCCAACTGACCGCGTTGATCGAACCTGAGGTGAAGGCCATGGGCCTTGATCTTGTGCGTATCAAGCTGTTCGGATCGGGCGACGAATATACGCTGCAGATCATGGCCGAGCGCCCCGAGACCAAGCAGTTGGTGATCGAGGATTGCGCCGCCCTGTCGCGCCGCCTGTCCGATGTGCTGGATGAGGTCGACCCGATCGAGGAAGCCTATCGGCTGGAAGTCAGCTCGCCCGGCATCGACCGTCCGCTCACCCGCCTGTCCGATTTCATGGAATGGGCCGGGCATGAGGCGAAGATCGCCGCCATCGAAACCGTCGCCGGCCGCAAGAGTTTTCGCGGCATGCTGAACGGCGTCGAGGGGGAGGATATTCTGTTCACCGACAATAAGGCCGGCGATGTCGTCATCCCCTTCAGCCAGGTGGGCGACGCCAAGCTGGTGCTGACCGACGCGCTCATCTCTGCTAGCATGCCGCTCTCCCTCGAGGGTGCGGACGAGTTCGAAACCGAGGAATAAGGGTTCACAAGTCATGGCCAACGCCATTTCCGCCAACAAGGCCGAACTGCTCGCCATCGCGAACAGCGTCGCCAGCGAGAAGATGATCGACAAGGCCATCGTCATCGAGGCGATGGAAGATGCGATCCAGCGTGCCGCCCGTGCCCGTTACGGCGCCGAAAATGACATCCGCGCCAAGCTGGACCCGGACAGCGGCGACCTGCGCCTGTGGCGCGTGGTCGAAGTGGTCGAGGCCGTCGACGATTATTTCAAGCAGGTCGACCTCAAGCAGGCGCAGAAGCTCAAGAAGGACGCCGTGATCGGCGACTTCATCGTCGATCCGCTGCCGCCGATCGATCTTGGCCGCATCGATGCCCAGTCCGCCAAGCAGGTCATCTTCCAGAAGGTCCGCGACGCCGAGCGCGAGCGCCAGTTCGAGGAATTCAAGGACCGCGTGGGCGAGATCATCACCGGCGTCGTCAAGTCGGTGGAATTCGGCCATGTCGTCGTCAATCTCGGCCGCGCCGAGGGCGTCGTCCGCCGCGATCAGCAGATCCCGCGCGAAGTCGTTCGCGTCGGCGACCGCATCCGTTCGGTGATCCTCAATGTGCGCCGCGAAAATCGCGGGCCGCAGATTTTCCTCAGCCGCGCGCATCCCGAATTCATGAAGAAGCTGTTCGCGCAGGAGGTGCCCGAAATCTACGACGGCGTCATCACCATCATGGCCGCCGCCCGCGATCCGGGTTCGCGCGCCAAGATCGGCGTCATCAGCCGCGACAGCAGCATCGATCCGGTCGGCGCCTGCGTCGGCATGAAGGGCAGCCGCGTGCAGGCCGTCGTGCAGGAAATGCAGGGCGAAAAGATCGACATCATCCCCTGGTCGGAAGATACCGCGACCTTCGTCGTCAACGCGTTGCAGCCCGCCCAGGTCAGCCGCGTCGTCATCGACGAGGAAGAGGAGCGGATCGAGGTGGTCGTCCCCGACGATCAGCTCAGCCTCGCCATCGGCCGTCGCGGCCAGAATGTCCGTCTCGCCAGCCAGCTGACCGGCAAGGCCATCGACATCATGACCGAGGCCGACGCTTCGGAGAAGCGTCAGAAGGAATTCGTCCAGCGTTCGGAAATGTTCCAGAACGAGCTGGACGTGGACGAGACGCTGTCGCAGCTGCTGGTTGCCGAAGGCTTTGGCGAGCTGGAAGAGGTCGCCTATGTCACCGTCGAGGAGCTGGCCTCCATCGAGGGCTTTGACGAGGATCTGGCCGCCGAGTTGCAGAACCGCGCGCTTGAAGCGCTGGAGCGCCGCGAAGCCGCTGCGCGGGAAGAGCGTCAGGCGCTGGGCGTCGAGGATGCGCTGGCCGAAATGCCGCACCTCACCGAAGCCATGCTGGTGACGCTGGGCAAGGCCGGCATCAAGACGCTGGACGATCTCGCCGACCTCGCCACCGACGAACTGGTGCAGAAGAAGCGCGTCGACCAGCGCCGCCGCAAGTCGGACGGCAATGAGGATAAGGGCGGCATCCTCGCCGCCTATGGCCTCAGCGACGAGCAGGGCAATGAGATCATCATGGCCGCCCGCGCTCACTGGTTCGAGGGTGAGGAAGCCTGATCCCATGCCATTTGTCGACATCCGTCTGGCCGGCAGCGCCACGCGCGAGCAGAAAGCCGCGATCGTGGCCGACGTCACCCAGTCGCTCGTGGAGCGGCTGGGAAAGCCGGCGGCTGCCGTGCAGGTGGTGATCTCCGAAATCTCGACCGAAAATTACGGGGCCGGCGGCCAGTTGATCGCCGACCGCGCACCCGCGGCCGCTCAACCAAGGGAGGACGCCCATGTTGCGGACACTCCCCGATGAGAGGCTGAGCCGCCTATATTGCAAGCCTGCCCTTCCTCCCCTGTCAGGGGAGGTGGCATCGCGTAGCGATGACGGAGGGGTAGTGCCGTGCCTGTGTGCCCCTCCACCGCTGCCCCGGGCAGCGGTCCCCCTCCCCTTGCAGGGGAGGACCGCCCCATGACCGAACGTAAATGCATATTGACCGGCGACCGCGCCGACCCGGAGACGCTCATCCGTCTTGCCATCGGGCCGGAGGGGCAGGTGCTGCCCGACATCCGCGCCAAGGCGCCGGGGCGGGGCGCCTGGATCGGCGTGTCGCGCGCCGAGCTGGAACAGGCGCTCGCCAAGGGCAAGCTCAAGGGCGCGATCGCCCGTGCGTTCAAGACCGGCGATCTTCAGATTGGCGAAACGCTGCCAGACCTGATAGAGGATGGTCTGCGCAAGGCGCTGCTCGACCGGTTGGGGCTGGAAGCCAAGGCATCCATGTTGCTGACGGGATCGGAAAAAATCGACGTTGCGTGCCGCCGGGGCGATGTGAAGCTGTTGCTTCATGCGTCCGACGGGGCCGCCGACGGCAACCGCAAACTGGACCAGGCGCTGCGCGTCGGGCAGGAAGCGGAAGGCAGCTTATTGGCGGGCATCGTCTTGCCTGTGGACCGACACGCCCTATCTATGGCAATGGGGCGTGACAATGTCGTCCATATCGCGGTGACCGACTCGCGTGCGGCATCGCGCCTGCGCGCGGCGATCGGCCGCTTGGAAAGCTATCTGGGTTGCGCTAACGAGGCGCCCGTGCATGGGGAGCAGGACTCCGCCGGTGCGCTGGGCGTCTGAGGCAGCATTTTGAATAAGGCGCCGACGGGCCTTGCCGGTCGGATTGAAGCGAAGGGTATAGTTCAGTCGTATGAGTGACAACAAGGAAGACAAGCCGGTTCTGGGCCGCAAGCCGCTGGGTATCAAGCGGACGGTCGAGTCCGGTCAGGTGCAGCAGCAGTTCAGCCATGGCCGCAAGAATACGGTCGTGGTTGAGGTGAAGCGGCGCCGCGTCCTTGGCAAGCCGGGCGAAAATGCCCCGGCGACCCCTGCCGCTGCGCCCGAGACCGAGGCGAAGGCCGCTCCGGCGCCGCGCCAGCCTGCGCCCCG
>DAMDPH010000075.1:0-15384 GCA_032082785.1 Sphingobium sp.
GCGGCGTGCCTCGGGCAGATCGTGCCGCCACAGCGCCTGCGCCACCGGCAGCGCCCGCACCGCCGCGCGTATCTCCGCGTCAATCTCGGGCACCGGGGCGATGCCGTCGATCAGCGTGCGGATATAAAGGCCGGTGCCGCCGACCAGGATCGGCAGCCGCCCGGCGCCATGGGCCGCCGCAATCTCCGCCTTCGCCTCCGCCGCCCAGCGCGCGGCGGTGCAGGCCTCCGCTCCGTCGATATGGCCGAACAGCCGGTGCGGCACGCCCGCCATTTCCGCCGGGCTGGGGCGAGCGGACAGGATCTGGAGATCGGCATAGACCTGGCTCGCATCGGCGTTGATGACGATGCCTTCGGTCAGTTGGGCGAGGCGAAGCGCGAGCGCGCTCTTGCCGCTGGCGGTCGGCCCGGCAATAAGCGCGACCTTCGGGCGGGAGTCGCCGATAGTTGATGCGGGAGTGTTCATGTTCGTCGCGACCTTAGTGGCAAGTGGATCGATGGGGCAGGGGGATATTGCGGCGGCGGGCGACCGGCTACGCGATGCCGGTTGCCAGCCCGGCGCGCTTGTCTGGCTGGAGCGGGACAAGGCCGCCGATCTCGCCTTTGCCGCCGACCCTGTCGCCGCCCGCGCCGCGCTGGCCGACATCGGCGCGATCGACGTGATCGTTCAGCCCGCTGCCGGGCGCGTGAAAAAGCTGCTGATCGCGGACATGGATTCGACCATGATCACGGTCGAATGTATCGACGAACTGGCCGATTATGCAGGGCTCAAGCCGCAGATCGCCGACATTACCGAGCGGGCGATGCGGGGCGAGCTGGACTTTGCCGGCGCGCTCGACGCGCGGGTCGCCCTGCTCAAGGGGCTGGACGATGCCGCCATCGATCGCTGCCGCGCGGAGCGGGTGCGGATCATGCCGGGCGCGCGCGAACTGGTCCGCACGATGAAGGCGCGGGGCGCGCGCAGCCTGCTGGTGTCGGGCGGCTTCACCCGCTTTGCCGTGCCGGTGGCGGAAGAGATCGGCTTCGACGCCGCCATCGCCAATATCCTCGACATCGCCGATGGCGCGCTGCTCGGCACGGTGGCGCAGCCCATTGTCGACGCGGCGCGCAAGCGGGCGGAGCTGGAGGCGGCGATCGCCGGCGGCATCGACCGCGCGCTGACGCTGGCGGTGGGCGATGGCGCCAACGACATTCCGATGATCGAGGGCGCGGGGCTGGGCGTGGCTTATCATGCCAAGCCCCGAACGCGCGCGGCTGCCGCGGCCGAAATCGTCCATGGCGACCTGACGGTGCTGCTCTACGCGCAGGGGATCGCGCGGGCCGACTGGGTGCGCGACTGAGGCAGGCGCAAGGGGGCGCGCTTTAGTGCCCCACGCCCGCCAGCATCCACAGCGCCATCGCCACCATCATCAGATTTTCGGTGAGCGATACAAAGCCCAGCGGCACATTGCTGCCGCCGCCCACGCAGGCGCATTTGAGCGTCCGTCGCTCGATATAGACGGCCTTGAACACGGAGACAGTTCCAACCCCGCCGATGAGCAGCGCGACCGGGATGGCGAGCCAGGGCAGCAGCCCCGCCAGCATCAGCGTCCCCGCGCCCAGCTCCAGAAACGGGTAGGCGCGGCCATAAGGGACATAGCGGCGCGCCAGCAGGTCATAATTAAGGAACATCGTCGCAAACCGCTCGACATCCTGCAATTTCAGCATGGCGAGCAGCATCATGGCGACGGCGATGAACCGTTCCACGCTGCCGATGCCGACCAGCGGCGCGCCGGTCAGATGCTGGATCGCCAGCGCGATCAGCGCCGCCACGCCGAACAGCGCCAACACCGGCACATAGCTGGTCGCGTCGGGCGCCTTGACCGTCAGCCCCAGATGCCGGCGCAGATCGTCATAACCGCCGATCCGCTGGCCATCGATGAAGATTTGCGGCGTCGTTTTAACCTGATGCTGCGCCTTGAAGGCGTCGGTGTCGGCGCGGCTGGTCAGCCAATGATCGTCCACATCATAGCCCTTGCGGCGCAACAGCCAGCGCGCCTTGAGGCCATAGGGGCAGATATGGCCGGGCATGACCATCCGGTACAGCACGGCCTTGCGGGGAGGGGAGAGGGGCATCGTCCTTGTCCTTGCGATCCTGTCGATCCCGCCCATATGGGGCCCGTACCATGGTACGGAGTCAAGCGATGAAACTGACCATAGCGGGCTTGGCGCAGGCGGGCGGCGTCGGGGTCGAAACCGTGCGCTATTATCAGCGCCGTGGTCTGCTCGAAACGCCGGAGCGGCCCATGGGGGCCGGCGGGCGCGGCGGGGTGCGTCATTATGGCGCCGAGCATGTCCGGCGGCTCGGTTTCATCCGGTCCGCGCAGACAGCCGGCTTCACGCTGGACGAAGTGACCGAGCTGTTGCGGCTGGACGCCGGCAAGGATCGCGCCCGGGCGCGGGAACTCGCTGCCGGCCGGCTTCAGGCGTTGGACGAGCGGATCGCCGAGCTGGAGCGGGCGCGGGCGTCGCTACGGAGGCTGGCGGATGCCTGCCATGGCAGCGACCGGGGCGATTGCCCGATCATCGCCGCTTTCATTCCCTGACGCGGCACGCTGCCGCTGCCTTGGGTTTGCGAAATTCTCCTTATGATACGGGTATTTGCGGATAGTTGCCGCCCGGAACAGGCCCTAGGCTTCGCGCGCGCAGCATCCTGCCTGCGGCGAGGAGAAGACGGGCGATGACGATCCAGGCACAGGGCAGTGCGGCAGCTCCGGGCGAGGCCGGGCAGGAGCGTATCAGGAGCATCGATGCGCTGCGCGGCATCATGTGCGTGGGCATCGCGCTCAACCATTTCATCCCCTATTTCTTCCAGACCGGCGATGTGGAGCGGCATGTCGCCGGCTATTTCGCCTATTTCACCGACATGTTCGCGGTCTTCGCCGGCCTGTTCGCCGCGCGCCATCTCAACCGGCGCTGGTCCTATGGCAGTTTCCGCGAATATCTGGTCACGCGGACGGCGCGGCTCTATCCGCTGCATGTCGTGACGATGAGCTTCTATGTGATGCTCGCCATTCCCGTGTCGCTCGGCCTGCTGACGCCGCAGAACCCGGCGCGCTATTCGCTGGCGGCGCTGCTGCCGCATCTTACCCTGACGCATGCCTGGGGTTTCGGTCCGGCCATGGCGTTCAACTATCCGTCCTGGATGATCAGCGGCATTTTCGGCTGCTATCTCGCCATGCCGCTGCTGAGCCGCGCCTGGCGCCGGTCGCGCTGGACGATGCTGGCGGTGCTGGTCGCCGCGCTGGCGATCAGCGCGGTCTGCGCTTGGGCGCTTCATTCGGACATCACCCGGCTCCAGAAAGAAGGGCTGGGCGTGCTGCGCACCGCGCCTTCCTTCATCTTCGGCCTGATGCTCGGTCATATCCGCATCGGTCGCGCGCCCAAGAGCGGATCGGCGCTGCTGCTGGCGACGGCGCTGCTCTTCGCCTTTGCCGTGCCCGCGCCGCTTCAGGGGCTGGAGCGGCTGGCGGTGGTCTATACGCTGGTCTTCGCGGTGCTGATGCTCGACCGCTCGCAACTGGCCAGCCCGCTGCGGCTGCCCTTCCTCCAGGCGAGCGGCAAATTCTCCTTCGGCGTCTATCTGTGGCACGGGGTGGTGGCGACAGTCTTCTTCCGCGTGCTGCTGCCGCGCCTGATGGGCGACAGCATGGTCGGCATCGGCGACGAGCAACCGCTGCTTGCCTATCTGCTGATCGCAGGCGGTGTCGCCGTGGCCTTCCTGCTGTCGGCGGTCAGCCTGCGCACCGTAGAGCGGCACGGCGCGCGCCTCTTCATCTGGCTGTGGAGCGGCCCGCACCGGCAGGCGACGTCGCCCGCCTGACGTCGCGGGATCAGAAGCCCGCCATCAGCCCGTCGATGGCGCCCTGCAGGATGTAGCTCGCCGCCAGCTTGTCGACCAGCTCGCCCCGCCGGGCGCGGCTGGCGTCGGCCTCCAGCAGGGTGCGCGTGACCGCCTGGGTCGACCAGCGCTCATCCCATAGCAGGATGGGGTGGCCGATATCGGCGATGTTGCGGGCAAAGGCGCGGCTCGCCTGGCTGCGCGGGCTTTCGCTGCCGTCGAGGTTGAAGGGCAGGCCGATGACGATGCCTTTCACCTGCTGCTGCTCGATAAAGGCGGCCAGCGCCACCTTGTCCTTGCTGAACTTGCCCCGGCTCACCGTATGGGCGGGGCTGGCGATGGACCAGCCCGCGTCGCACAGCGCCAGGCCGATCGTCTTGCTGCCCACGTCCATGCCGATCAGCCGGCCGCCATGGGGAAGCGCCGCGCGAAAGGCCGCGCGGTCGGTGGTCATGAGCGCTGTCATCAGTTCCTGCTTGTAAATATCCGCAGCCGCTGCGCTGCATCGTCGCGCACATTGGCCCAGAACAGGCTGTAATCATAGACATGATAATTATTGCCCGGCAGGGTGAAGGGGCCGATGTCGACCGGCTCGCCGATCGTCAGCAAGCCATTGCTCTCGCAGCGTGCGGGCACGGCGGCGGGCACCAGCCGCGGCGCCTTGTCCTGTTCCTTGGCATTGAGCGTGCCGCGATTGGCGCTGGCCGGCGCCGCGCCGCCGCGCCCGCCGCTGATCGGATTGGTGCAGAGCATATGCGTGCCCTTGCGCGGCTGGCCGGTAAAACCGGGCTTGCTCTGGAACGCGGCCAGCAGCGGGGCGGGATCGGCCGGTTCGGCATAGCTTTGCCAGCTGATGATGCATTGCGCCTGCGCGCGCCTTTCGCAGGCGGGCAGACCCAGCGCCGGCAGGTCCGCCTCCACCGATACCGGCCAGCCCACCGCATAGGCGGCGGCGACCCGCGCCGCCACCGGCTTGCCCGCCACCTCGTCACGCATCAGCTGCAACAGGTGGCGCGATCCCTGGCTATGGGCGGCAAGGATGATCGGCCCCTGCGGATTGGCCTTGAGAAAGGCGGCGAAAGCCTGCCGCACGTCGCGATAGGCGGCGGCGAGCGCTTGTTCGCCCTCCGCCTTGTCGGTGAGGAAGGCGCCGAAATTGGCCTGGCGATAGCGCGGCGCCCAGATTGCGCCGACGGCGTTGAAGGCGCTCGCCTGGCTGCGCACGAACCGCTCCGCCAGCGCCCGCGACTCCGCATCGTCGAGCGGCATGTTCCAGTGCGCGGTGCCCAACGTCGTGATGTAGGAGGTGGGGTGAATGAAGAAGACGGCCGCCTCGGGCGCATCGGCGGCGGCGGCGCTGGCGCCATCGGGCGTCCAGCGCGCGGGATTATCCTTGTCCATGTCCGGCCGGGCGAGCCACATGTCGCGCCCGTCATAGGCGTTGGCGGGCAGGGGCTGGAGCGGCGTGAACGCCTCGCGCGGGACCATCAGCGCGCGGTTGATCTGCGTTCCCCAGACCCGATAGGCCAGCAGCGCGCCCAGCACGATGACGATCAGGACGGCGATGACGTAGAGAAATTTGCGGGCCACAAGCGCGCTCCCATGCTCGCGGGGGACGATGCGGCGGCTCCCCGATGCCGGCCATCTGTCTGGCGCAAGCGCGGCGCCCGTGCAAGAGCGCGCCGGCCGACATTCTTCTGGCTTGAAGCGCCGATACGCCAATGCTAGCGGCAGCCCATGTCGATTGACCTTCAGACCGTGAAAAAGATCGCCAGCCTTTCGCGCATTTCGGTGACCGACGCCGAAGCGGAGGCGATGGTGCCCGAACTCAACAATATCCTCGGCTGGGTGGAGCAGCTGGGCGAGGTGGACGTGTCCGGCGTGGAGCCGATGACCGCCGTCATCCCCAACAGCCTGCGCCTGCGCGACGATGTCGTGACGGATGGCGACGTCCGCGACCGGGTACTGGCCAATGCGCCGCAGGCCGAACATGGCTTTTTCGCCGTGCCCAAGGTGATCGAATAATGACCAATCTGACTGACCTGACCGTAGCCGGCATCCGCGACGGCTTCCGCGCCGGCGACTTTTCCGCGCGCGAAGTGGCGGAGGCGTTCAACGCCAATGTCGCCGCCGCCAAGCCGCTCAACGCCTTCATCGTCGAAACGCCGGAAAAGGCGCTCGCCGCCGCCGACGCCGCCGACAAGGCGAAGGCCGCGGGCGAGACGCTCGGCGCGCTGGCCGGCGTGCCGATCGGCATGAAGGATCTCTTCTGCACCGAAGGCGTGCAGACCACCGCGGCCAGCCACATGCTGGAAGGCTTCACGCCCACCTATGAATCGACCGTCTCGGCCAAGCTGTGGGCGGCGGGCGCGGGCATGCTGGGCAAGCTCAATCTCGACCAGTTCGCCATGGGATCGTCCAACGAGACCAGCTATTTCGGCAATGTCATCTCGCCCTGGAAGCGGGGCGGCGGCGACAATGCGGCGCTGGCGCCCGGCGGTTCGTCCGGCGGCTCGTCGGCGGCCATTGCCGCGCGCCTCTGCCCGGCGGCGACCGGCACCGACACCGGCGGTTCGATCCGCCAGCCCGCCGCCTTCACCGGCATTTCGGGCATCAAGCCGACCTATGGCCGCTGCTCGCGCTGGGGCATTGTCGCCTTCGCCAGCTCGCTGGATCAGGCCGGCCCGATGGCGCGCACCGTGCGCGACAATGCCATTTTGCTGGAGACGATGGCCGGTTTCGATCCCAAGGATTCGACCAGCCTCGACCTTCCCGTGCCGCAGTGGGAAGCCAGTCTCTCGGCCGACCTCAAGGGCAAGACCGTGGGCATTCCCAGGGAATATCGCCCCGACGGCCTCAATGCCGAAATCGCGGCGCTGTGGGATCGCGGCATCGCCTGGCTCAAGGATGCCGGCGCGCAGGTGGTCGACGTGTCGCTGCCGCACAGCAAATATGCGCTGCCGACCTATTATATCATCGCCCCGGCGGAAGCGTCGTCCAATCTCGCCCGC
The DNA here is from genome assembly GCA_032082785.1 of Sphingobium sp. Lineage (GTDB taxonomy): Bacteria > Pseudomonadota > Alphaproteobacteria > Sphingomonadales > Sphingomonadaceae > Sphingobium. The sequence continues at coordinate 6,891 of DAMDPH010000075.1, forward strand.
TATGACGGCGTGCGCTATGGCCAGCGCGACCTGCCCGATGGCGCCGGCCTGCAGGACATGTATGCCGCCACCCGCGCCGCCGGCTTCGGCCCGGAGGTCAAGCGCCGCATCATGATCGGCACCTATGTGCTGTCGGCCGGTTTCTACGACGCTTATTATACCCAGGCGCAGAAGGTCCGGGCGCTGATCGCGCGCGATTTCGACCTCGCTTTCGAAAAGTGCGACCTGCTGCTGACGCCGACCGCGCCGAGCGCTTCCTTCGCGCTGGGCGAGAAGCAGGCCGATCCGCTGGCCATGTATCTGAACGACGTCTTCACCGTGCCCGCCTCGCTCGCGGGGTTGCCGGCGATGTCGGTGCCGGGCGGGCTGGATTCGGCGGGCCTGCCGCTCGGCCTCCAGATCATCGGCAAGGCGCTGGACGAACAAAGCGTCCTCAACGCCGGCCTCGCCATCGAGGAACGCGCCGGCTTCACCGCCCGGCCGGAACGCTGGTGGTAAGCGACTGATCGAAGTGTTACCTTGGTAACACTGGAGCAGATCATATGACCGTTCATCGCCGGATCGAGAATGAAACCGTCGTCAATATGACGAGCAAGGGGCAGGTGCTGATCCCCAAGGCGCTGCGCGACCGTATGGGACTGGTGCCGGGGCAGGCGGTCCGCGTCGGCACCAATGATCGGGGCGAGACGGTCATACTGCCTGCTGCGCAGCGCGCGGCGGAAACGCCCGAGCAGCGCAGCGCGCGGGTGCGGGCGGCACTGGAGGCGATCGCCGGGAAATACCCCAACCCTGACGGCATGAACACCGACGAATATATGCGCTGGCTGCGAGGCGACTGGCAGCCGTGATCTTCGTCGATTCCAACGTGTTGATCGACGTGTTCGGCAATGATCCGCGATGGCGGCCCTGGGCGGTCGATCAGGTTGCGCGGCTTGCGGCCGATCAGCAATTGCGCGTCAACCTCGTCATTCTGGCCGAAGTCGCCCCGCGCATGGGCAGCCTCGACCTGTTCTACCATCAAATCGCAATGCTCGACATCGCGATGGAGGAGATGAGCGATGACGCCGCCTTCAAGGCGGGACTTGCTTTTCAGGCCTATCGCCGGAACAAGGGCGGGGCGCCTGCGGTATTGCCCGACTTTCTCATCGGTGGTCACGCCGAAGCGAAGGACGCCACGATCCTCACCCGTGACCCGCGTTTCTATCGACGCTATTTTCCCGGCGTGCCGCTCGTCACGCCATCAAAGGACGACTGATGACTGAAGCAACCTATCGCATCCAGGGCGCAACCGGCGAGTGGGAGGTCGTGATCGGCCTGGAAGTCCATGCGCAGGTGACGTCCAACGCCAAGCTGTTTTCGGGCGCCGCCACCGCCTTCGGCGCGGAGCCCAATACGCAGGTCAGCCTGGTCGATGCGGCCATGCCCGGCATGCTGCCCGTGCCCAACCGCGAATGCATCCGCCAGGCGGTGCGCACGGGCATGGCCATCGATGCGAAGATCAACCGCTGGTCGCGCTTCGACCGGAAAAATTATTTCTACGCCGATCTGCCGCAGGGCTATCAGATCAGCCAGCTCTACCACCCGCTGGTGGGCGAGGGGATGATCGAGATCAGCCTGGATGAAAAGAACCCCGACTCCGCCATCAAGCAGATCGGGGTCGAGCGTATCCATGTCGAGCAGGATGCCGGCAAGCTGATGCACGATCAGCACCCGACCCGCTCCTATGTCGATCTCAACCGCTCGGGCGTGGCGCTGATGGAGATCGTGTCGAAGCCCGACATGCGTTCCCCGGCCGAAGCCGGCGCCTATCTGTCGAAGCTGCGCACCATCCTGCGCTATGTCGGCAGCTGCGACGGCAATATGGATCAGGGTTCGATGCGCGCCGACGTGAATGTCTCGGTCCGCAAGCCCGGCGAGCCGTTCGGCACCCGCACTGAGACGAAAAATGTGAACTCGGTCCGCTTCGTCATGCAGGCGATCGAATATGAGGCGAACCGGCAGGTCGATGTGCTGGAGGCCGGCGGCAAGATCGTGCAGGAAACGCGCCTGTTCGACCCGGACAAGGCCGAGACGCGGTCGATGCGCTCCAAGGAGGATGCGCATGACTATCGCTATTTCCCCGATCCCGACCTGCTGCCGCTGGAGCTGGACGACGCGTTCCTTGAGGAATGCCGCCAGTCGCTGCCGGAACTGCCTGACGCCAAGCGCAGCCGCTATGAACGGGATCTGGGCCTTAGCGCCTATAATGCCGCGACGCTGACCGCCGACGCGGACACCGCCCGCTGGTTCGAGGCGCTGCTGGCCGAAGGCGCGCGCATCCAGAAGAAGAGCGAGGGCGAAGTTGCCAAGGCGTCGGCCAACTGGTTGCTGTCCGAACTCTATGGCGCGCTCAACCGGCTGGGCAAGGGGCTGGAGGACAGCCCCGTCAGCCCGGAAGAAGGGGCCGAACTGCTCGCCCTGGTCGCCGACGGCACCATCTCGGGCACCATCGCCAAGCAGGTGTTCGAGATCATGCTCGAAACCGGCGACAAGCCCGGCAAGATCGTCGAGGAAAAGGGGCTGAAGCAGACCAGCGACACCGGCGCCATCGAGGCGGCGGTGGCCAAGGTGCTGGCCGACAATGCGGACAAGGTGGCCCAATATAAGGGCGGCAAGGAAGCGCTGTTCGGCTTCTTCGTCGGCCAGACGATGAAGGCGATGCAGGGCAAGGCCAATCCGCAGGTGGTCAACGAACTGGTGAAGAAGGGGCTGGCGGGCTGAAGCCCCGCCGCGCCTGATACAGAAAAAATGGTCTTACCAGTTTCCGGCGGGAGCGATCTCGCCGGATCAACGGCTTGCGCTTTCGACAGGGCGCGAAAAAACAGCCCGCACCTGTCTCACCCCTGTAGCGCTGGTCAGGCCATTTTGGACGACCGACATGATGAAGGGGCGCCGCCGGGGGGACCAGCGACGCCCCTTTCTCTTGCGGCGCCCATGGGGTTGGGCCTTGTGCCGCAAGCGTCAGGCGGACCGGGAGGGTCTGTGGGGGGTGGCCCGCCTGCTCTTCCTCTAGACGTTACAGCGCGAAGTTAACCGTCGCCCGAAATGCGAGGGCGACGTGATTTTGTTGTTCCTCGGCGCTGAACTCGCCGCCGGCGCGGAAACTGTCGGTGCCGCCGAACAGCCGCGCCCGGCCGGTCCAGCCATTGGTCCGGTCGTCCGCCACCAGCGTGAAGCGATCGCCGCCGTCGAAGGAGGCGATGGTGTTGCCCAGCGACCCGCCGATGATCTGGCGCCGTCCGCCCTCCAGCTCGATCCGCAGCCAGCCCTGTTCGGGGTCAAGGCTGCCCAGCTCATAGCCGGCGGTGACGCTGCCGCTGGCGGTCAGCTCGTCGCTGGTGCGGCCCAGCACGGTGAGGTTGAACGCATCGCCGCCGCCGGTTTCGGCATAGCCATCTTCCTTCAGGCGATAATAGTCGATGCCGACCGCCGGGCGCAGGCTGAGCCGGGCGAAGCGCTTCTCATAGGAGAGGCCCGCCATTGCCGAATAGAGCTTGCCCGACCATTCGCCATCGGCCGTGCGCGACACGCTGCCATTGTCGAAATGGCGCGATCCCCGGAAATCGATATGCGCCGCCGACAGGCGGGCATAGCTTTGCACCGGACCCCAATTGCCGCGCCAGTGCGCCGCCAGCTCGAACTGGTCGGAATCCACGGCATTATTGGCGCTGCCGGCCGAATCGCTGCCATGAATATAGGCGAACGACCCGCCGAAGGCGCCGATGGTGGACAGATATTCCGCGCCGCCGCCCGCGCCCCAGCCGTTGATGTCGTAGGACGCGGTATTGCCGACGCTCTTCGACCCGCCAAAGGCGACCTGCTGGAGCCAGAAGCCCAGCCGTCCGTCCTTGGTGCGGTAAATGCCGTTGGGGTCGGCCAGGATGCGGGCAGTCGCGCGGGAACCCGATGTCACCGCCTCGAACGTGCCGCCGGCATGATCGGGCAGCATCTGCCGTAGCTGCGCTGTCAGCGTCTCGCCATCCTGAATGCCCAGATAAGCGGAAGCGATTTCGGTGTCATTGTCGAGCGCGTTGAACACCGCGTCATAGGCGCGCGAGAGCGATCCGCTCAGCCCCAGTTCGTCGGCGCTCTTGGCGGCGATCGACAGGGTAACTTCGCCGCTCATACTGTTGCCCGCAACGCTGCCCTTGAACATATAGGGGAGCAGCGTCTGCGCATCGAGGCTCGGCGCCCCGGTCAGCGATCCGGCGCGGACGATCACATAATCGCCCTCCGATCCGCCCACCTGCGTCAGCGCCACCTTGACCTTGGACCCGCTGGCAAAGCTGGCGGCGCCGGCAATGTCATAGCTGGTGTGGGTGCCCTTGTCGGCGTCGATGGTGACGCCCAGCGCCGCGCCGGACGCGGCGGTGAGGGAGGCGAAGGAAACCGGCCCGCCATTGGTGGCGGTGAAGCTGCCGCCGTTCAGGACCAGCGCGGTCTGCGCGCTGTTGCTGACCGTGCCGCTATAGCTGGCGGTGCCCGCCATGGTCCAGCTGCCCGCGCCGCCGCCCAGATCGGCATTGCCGACGAAGCTCGCCGTGTCAGCCATGCTGAGCGTCGTCGCGCCGCCGCCAAAGCCGATATTGCCGGTAAGCTTCGACGCGCCCGACAGCGCCAGCCGGTTGTCGCCGCCGCCAAAGCTCATATTGCCCGCAATCGTGCCGGCCGACACGGTGACGACGTCATTGCCGCTGCCGAGCCGAATGTCGCCGGTGATCGCCGGCGCCGCCGCGGTGGCGGAGGCCAGCGCCTGATTGAGGGTGACGCCGCTGCTGTTGGCGCTGAGGTCGATGGCGATATTCTGGCCGGCCTTGCCGCCGGTGGCGCTGATCTTGCCGCTGTTGGACAGGCTGGAGACGGTGCCCGAACTGTCGAGGATGGCGATCGCCGTCCCCTTTTCATTGTTGAGCGCGGTGGCGCCCACCGCGCCGCTGACGCTGATGCTGCCGACCGACGCGCCGGCGTCGATCACCAGACCGCGCGCGCTGGTGTTGACAAGGGAGGAGCCGGTGGCGCCGACCGTGCCCGACACCGCGATGGTGCCGGTGCTGGCGCCCGCCCCCAGCCGCAGGGCGGTGGCATTGCTGTCATAGGATGCGGCGGCGACGGTGCCGTTGATGCCGATCCCCTTGGCGATGGTGACATCGCCGCCCAGTCCGCCGACGACCAGGCCGTTCGCCGCCACGCCGTCATAGACGCCATAGCCGCCGATGCCGCCCTTGACGATCAGGCCATAGCCGCTGCTGTCGGCGGCGACCGCGCCGATGCTGGTGGCTTCGGTCGCCGATCCGATCTGGACGGCGGCCGCCGACCCGTAGGTGACGACGGCGGCGGTGCCTTCGCTGCTGTCGGTCAGGCCGTCATCATCGACATCGGTATCATCCTTGTCGTCGTCGGCGCTGCGGGTCGGGGGAATGTCGAAGATGATGCCGCCGGTCACATTGCCCGCGATCTTCACCGCCGATCCGCCTTGCAGCAGGTCGTCGGCGTCCAGCTTGCTGACATCGCTCGGGCGGGTGGTGCTGCGATAGCCGGTGTTGCTGATCGCGCCCTGAATCTTCACCGCGCCGTTCACATCGCCCAGCAGGGCGACGCCCACGCTGTTCGCGCCGACGATATTGGTCGATCCGCGAACCGTGACATTGCCGTTCACATCATTGGCGAGCAGGCCATAGCTGTTGTCGCCCACCACCGCGCTGGAGCCGCTGATCGACAGATTGCCGTTCAGCGTCGCGTCGAGCCGGATGGCGGCGGAGCTGTTGCCTTCGATGCCGATGGTGCCGCTATGGTCGATGGCGCCGCTATGCGCCGCGCCCGCCTGCACCCAGATGCCGTTGCGGTTCGATCCCTTGGCGAAAGGGCCGTCGACATCGCCATCCTTGTCCGTGTCGGTCGCGGTATAATCCTCGTCCAGCGTGATCGTGCCGCTGTGGGTGATGGCGCCGCTGGTGCCGGGCGTCACGAGAATGCCGGTGGCATTGTCGGCGTCGCTGATCTTGAGCGTGCCGGCATTTTTCACCGCATGATTGCTGTCCATCGTGATCGCGGCGCCGCTGGTCAGCGTGATCGATCCGGCGGAGGTGACGGCGATGCTATCGGCATTGCCGGAGGCGGCGGTGGAGGTTTTGACCGGTGCCTTCGTCGCGGTGGCAATGCTGGTTTCCGCCCCCGCCTGCGCGGCCGTCAGCGCCGCCATAACCGTAGCGATGGCCGTGCAGGCCAGATGATGTCGCATGATGTCTCCTCTGCGTCCCGCGCCTCTTGTGCATGCGCGTCCGGCAGAGACGCCGCCGCTCTGGCGCTCCCGTCAGGAAAATCATGCAGTTGTCGGGTCAGAAGGCGATGTCGACGCCGATCCGCACGGTGCGCGGCCGCAGCGGGGTATAATAGTCGGTGCCAAGATCGAACGGCGTGCCGAGCGAGAAGCGGTTGCCATTGCTGTCGAGCAGGTTGGACAGGGCCAGCGAATATTGGACCGGCCCCTGCCTCAGGCTGGCGGACAGGCTGGTGTCGACATAATCGCCCTGTTCCTCCCCCAATATCGGCCCGACGCCAAGGCGCGAGCGGCCGGTATAGCGGGCGGAGGCCGACAGATGCAGGTCCAGCCCGGCGGCGACCGGCGCGCGATAGTCGAGCGCGAGCCGGCCGCTCAGATTGGCGACATTGGGCAGGCTGAGCGAGCGGCCGTCATAGGTCAGCAGCCGCACGAACTGCGCCGGCTGGGTCAGGCGGCTGTCATTATAGATGATGCTGGCGTCCAGGCTGATCGCGGGCAGGGGGCGCAGCGCGATCCGCCCCTCGACCGTATAGATGCGCCCATCGCCGATATTGGCGGTGGTGGGCAGGCCGATCCGGTCGGTCACATCCGCCTGAATATCGCGCCAGTCGGTATAGGCGAGATTGGCGCTGAGTGCGACGGGATCGCGCCCCGGCACGCCGCGCCGCACGCCGATCTCGAAGGTCGAGATGCGGTCATTCTGGAACCGCCGCACCCGCTGGTCGTCGACGGCAAGCCCGCCGGGCCGGAATCCCTGCTGGAACCGCGCATAAAAAGTGGTGCCGGCGAGCGCGTCGGACAGCAGCGAGAAGGAGGGGAGGAAGATCGTCTCGCTCCGGTCGGCCTGCGCCTCCGCCCGCGCAATGTCGGCGAAGGAGAGCGTCTCCACCGGATCCTTGGCGTCGCCCGACAGGCGGCTGTTGGTGAGCCGCCCGCCAAAGGTCGCGACCAACCCCTTGACCGGCTCGAAAGAGGCTTCGCCGAACAGCGTCGCTTCCTTGATCCGGTTGCGCACGCCGGTCGCGGTCGCCGGCTGCCCCCGGCCATAGACGGGCACGCCGGGAATGACTTCGGGCAGGACGGTGGCGACGCCATAGGAGGTCAGCGAGCGGCTGAGGTCCGATCGGCTCTGAAGATAGGAGGCGCCCAATATCCAGCCCAGCCCGTTGTCGAGATCGCGGACCAGCCGGTTCTCGGTCGAAAAGATGGCGACCCGGTTGCGTTGCCGGAACAGGGCCGGCGCGCCGCCCTCCTGCGTGGCGTCATAGCTTTCGTCGAGCAGGTTGCGGACATAGCCGGTCGAGGAAACGAAGCGCAGATCGTCCCACTGCCGTTCGACGCGGATATTGGCCAGCGCATAGTCGCTGCGATAGGGCTGGGCGACGCTGGACTCGCGCGCCAGCCGGCCGACGGTGCGGCTCGCATATTGGGCGTCGCGCCCGGCGATATGCTGGTAGACGCCGCTGATGTCGATGGTGAGCGCGTCGCTCGGCGCCAGCCGCAGCATGGCCCGTCCGCCATAGGTGCGGGTGCGGTTGACGTCATCCGCTTCACGTTCGCGATCGTCGATATAGCCGCCATCCTGCATGGCATAGCCGACCAGCCGCAGCGCCGCTTTCTCCGCAACGATGGGCAGGTTGAGCATGGCGGACAGATCACCGCCGGGGTCGCCATGCTGGGTGGCGCTGACGCCCGCCGACGCCTGCCCGCCATAGTCGGCCAGGTTTGGCGCGTTGGGGATGATGCGGATGATGCCGCCCAGCGACCCCGCGCCGTAAAGCGTCCCCTGCGGCCCCTCCAGCACCTCGACCCCGCGCACGTCATAGAGCTTCAGGTCCGGGTCGGGCGCCGCATAGGTCAGCCGCATGTCGTTCAGATATTGGCCGGTGGTCGCCTGCGTCGGCCCGGCCACCCCGGAATCGGCGATGGCCCGGATGAACAGCTTGTTGCGGCCCGACCCGGCATGGGTGGAGCTGAGGCTGGCGACGCGCGCCAGCAGGGTGGCGGTGCCGCTCGCCGCCTCGCCGCTGCTGAACAGGCCGGCATCCACCGACTCGACCATGCCGGCATAGCGGGGCAGCGGCACGTCGCGCTTGGAGGCGGTGACGACGATGTCGGCAGCCGGCATGTCGGTCGCGGGCAGCGGAGCGGTGGCCGGCGGCGGCGCGGGCAGGG
>DAMDPH010000076.1:0-8731 GCA_032082785.1 Sphingobium sp.
TGCGCCTGAACGCTCAGCGGCACCAGCGTGGTGGTGGCGAGAAGGGTGAGGATGAGGGGGCTTTTCATCGGGCCGCTCCTTAAAATTGCGTGTAGATGTAGAAGGTCAGGCGGTCATCGTCGCTGAGCCCCTGCACATCGGCATGGCCATATTCGAGACCGGCCGAGATTGCGGGGCTGCCGCTGTCGCCGCCGAAGGACAGGCGCGCGCCAAGGCCATAGCTATGGGCTTTGGTGGTGGCCCGTTCGAACAGAGTGGGCTGTTCCAGCCGGATGCCGCCGGTCGCCCCGAACGCATAGGGCGCAAAGGCGGCCGAGCCATCGTCAAGCGGCCACACGAACGGCGCCCGCACCTCGCCGCGCAGCAGATAGCCTGCGTCACCCTGCAAGGTGCCCTGCGGCGCGGGGGAAATGCCGTCGGTCCGCGCCAGCCCGAATTGTTCGCTGTTGAGCAAGGGCTTGCCGAAGCTGGTCTGCGCCGCGCCGTTGAGCGCCAGATGGAGATGCTGCGCCACCGGCTGAACCAGGCCGAACTCAAGCTCCGCCTTCTGGAAGTCGGCGTCGGCGCCCGCGCGCGAGAGCGGCAGCAACGCATGCGCATCGGCCGCAGAGCGCGCGCCCAGGGCGTCGATCCCGAGCGAGAGCATGCCGCTCAGCCGCGCATTGCCGCCATTGCCGAACAGGAAGCTGGCATCCGCTCCGCCGCGCAGCACGCGCAGATCGTCATAGGAGAGGGGCAGTTGAGCCGGCGTGTAGATGCTGACCCGTTCATCCTGCATGTCGAAGACCCCGCGCAGCACGACATTGGTCGAGCGCGAGCGGATCAGCGGATAGTTCAGGCGAAAGGCGGCGCGCCGGAACCGGCTCGTCACGCCGGGCTGCGTGGCCAGATGGCGCGGCGACGTCCGGGCGTCGGTCAGTTCGACATTGACGTTGAGCCCGTTGCGCCCGAGCGGCAGCACGATGCCGCCCGCCAGCGACCGGTTGCGCGGTGTGGGGTGGAGGAAGCTCGTCTCCCGCCCCAGCGTGGGGAGGCCATTGGCACGCAGATAGATGCTTTCGCCAAGGCCCAGCACCGAATTGAAGTTGAAACCTATGCCATAGCTTTCGCGGCCCAGTGACTCCGACAGGCTGTTGCCCGCCGTCAAAGTGAGTTCGACCGGGCGATAATGTGCCTCGATCACGAGCAGGGTCGCGCCGGGCTTGCTTCCGGCGGCGAGGGTGGAGCGCAGGCGCACGCCCGGCGTGTCGCCGGCGAGCAGGACGCGCCGTTCGATCTCCGCCATGGTCGGCGCTTCACTCCCCTCCAACGGGGCGAGTATCTCGGCGATCGCGCCCCGGATCGACGAGGGCAATTTGCTGGTGTCGACCCGTTCGATATAGCCGCGCACAATCTCCAGCCGCACGGTGCCGCCGTCCTGCAAATCCTGCTGCGGCACCACCACCCGGGTAAAGGCCGCGCCATCCTGTATCAGCCGTTGCTCCAGCGCCTGCGCGGCTGCGTAGATGTCGGCAACGCTGATCTGCCGGCCGGTCAACTCGCGGCGCAACTGCGCGGCCGTGCCGTCCGCGGCCGTCATGCCGCTGATGCTGACATCGTTCAGCCGGATCATGATCTTGTCCGCGCCGGGCGGTGCCTGCGGCCCTGCACTTTGCGGCAGGACGACCTGTCCACCCTGCTGCACCACAGGCGGCGCATAGCTTGGCGGCGTCACCTGACTGGCGGTCTGGCCATAGGCCGACCCTCCGGCCAACGCCAAGGACGCAGCCATGCCGACCATGTACATGCGAAGTTGCTGCCGATTGTTCAAAACATCCCCCCACGCCCCGCCCATCCCACGAGGACTCAGATTGTTAACTCACTGTTAATGGTTTCAATTGAATGTGGCGAAAATAAGGCGGAGATTAGTAAAGCCGGCTATGTCCGTTATATACAATAATGCTGAGAAAAATAGATGCGCAAATTCGGTGAGTACGTAAACGATATACTTGCGACCGCCAATCCAATTTAAATAGTACAAAAGCAATGATTTAACTTAATTTTATGAGGTTATTGGATGGTTGACCACCAAACCTTCGTTGTGCGGTCAATTTAGTAAAAATAAAATTTGTTCTTTAACTATTCTGGTGTGATATCTATATCTAAAATAGATATGAGAGTATCACTTATAGCAGCTAACAAATATAGTATTAAGGTGAGGCCGATAAATTTGTATTAGCTTGTCGGCCTGTGATCAGATCCAGTGACCTCTGAAACGACAATGAAGGATTTTTTCTAGATTAATCAGGCACTCTCTCGAAAATTCCAATCATCCACGTGCGCAATGTAAAAAACGGCCTTCCGCTGCTGACTAAACTGTCCGGTTTCGAGACATGGGTGCCGAAATAGCGCGAGGAATGGTTCGCCTGTTGAATGAGAGCTGACGCCCTTATAGGTTGCTCCGGGGGGGAGAAGCGCGCTTGAGGGGACTAACGGCAACCGGCACGCAGATGTTGATTATTGATTGGCGTGACGGCGATATGGATGCGCGGGATCGGCTGATCGCGCGGTTGCTTCCGGAATTGCAGCAGATGGCGGCCGCGCGGCTGCGCTATGAGCGGGCGAGTTCGCTTTCCACCCATGATCTGATTAATGACGCGGTTGAGCGTTTGCTCAATATTCATGGGCTTGAACTGGCTGATCGGACGCATTTCACCGCCCTGGCCTCGCGCCTGATGCGCAATATCCTGATCGATCATGCCCGCGCCAAGGCGACCGATAAGCGCGCCCATGACAAGGTGGAATTGAACACTCGGGTGGAAGGCGGCGCAAGGATTGACCTGATTGAGCTCAATTCCGCGCTTATCAGATTGGAGGCGATAGAGCCTTCGCTGATGGAGATTGTGGAGATGCGCTATTTCGGGGGAATGAGCGTGACCGACATCGCCGGAGCGACGGGATGGTCCGAGGCGACCGTCAAGCGCCGCTGGCAAGTTGCCCGCGCCTGGCTGAGCGATGCCCTTTCGCGGCCGATAGACGATGGCTGATATTGAGCGGGAACGCCGCGCGCTGGCTCTGTTCGAGGCGATGCTGGACATCGATCTGGCGGAGCGGGAGGAATGGCTGCGCCGCCATGCCGGGAATGACCCGCTGCTGCTGCGGCGTGTGACGCAACTCTCGCGGATCGATACCGGGCTGGAACTGCGCACCGGCGGCGTGTTTCGCGAGGTGGAGGAATTGCCCCCGCCCGAGCGGATCGGCGCTTACAAGTTGGGCGAGAAGATTGGCAGCGGCGGGATGGGCGCGGTCTATGCCGCGCGGCGCGACCGGGGTGATTTCACCCATGATGTGGCCGTCAAACTGATCAAACCGGGCCTGCTGAGCGAGACGCTCACCGCACGTTTCCTCCATGAACGCCAATTGCTCGCCCGGTTCAGCCACCCGCATATCGCCCGGCTGTTTGACGGGGGCGAGACCGATGACGGCCAGCCCTTCATCGTCATGGAGAAGGTGGACGGCGTGGCGCTGGCCGAATGGGCTGAGCGGGAGAGGCCGGATCAGGCCGCGCGGCTCGCTTTGTTCCTGCAAATTTGCGACGCGGTTGGCCATGCGCATCGCCATTTGGTGATCCACCGTGACCTGACCCCGGCCAATATATTGGTCGATGGGGAAGGGCAGGCCAAGCTGATCGATTTCGGCATTGCCCGGCCGGAAATGCCGGAAATGCCGGAAATGGAAGCCCGCGACGATGGCGAAACCGCGCCAGGCGAAGCGCCCTTGCGCATGTTGACCATGACGCCCGGCTATGCCGCGCCCGAGCGGCTGCGGGGGGAGGAGGCGACCACGCTGGACGATGTCTGGTCGGCCGGGCGGCTGCTCGAATTTTTGAGCGATGCGCGCCCCCCGCGCGAATTGCAGGCGATTATCGACCGGGCCTTGGCCGAGGATCCCGAGACGCGCTATCAATCCATGGCGCAATTGGGCGAGGATGTTGGCCATTATCTGGCCGGCCGGCCCGTTTCCGCCATGCCGGCGACGACGCCTTATCTGCTGCGCAAATGGGTTGGCCGCAACCGGGCGCTGGCGCTCAGTATTGGTCTGTTGACGCTGGCCGTCATCGCCGGCGGCGCGGCGACCGCGTGGAAATGGCGCGAGGCGGAGGCGGCGCGGGTGCAGGCCGAAGCGCGCTTTGCCGAGGTGCGCGGCATCGCCACTTTCATGCTTTATGACCTCTATGACGAGCTGGATACAGGCAGCGGCACGACCCGGCCGCTTTCCATGATCGCGGATGAGGCGCGCGCTTATCTGGAGCGGCTTTCAGCGGTGGAGGCGCCGCCGCCGGAGCTGCGCGCGGAAATCGCCCAGGGCTATCACCGCCTGTCGACCATCATGGGCAATCCCGAAGGGGCCAATCTGGGCCGGCGGGCCGAGGCGCGCACGCTGATCGACCGGGCGATTGCCGATCTGGAGGCGCTGCATAAGGCCTATCCCGGCCGCACCGATTTCACCCGCGCGCTGGCGCATGCGCATTATTCCGACGCCATTCTGCGCCTTATCGGCGAGGAGGATAATCCGGGCACGCTGGCGGCCGGCGACCGTTCGGCGGCGCTCTACGATAAGGCCGCCGCCTCCGCGCGGGGGACGATGGAGGATCGGCTGAACGCCATGCGCTCCCGGCTCCAGGCGGCCAAGGCGCTGGTGTGGATGGAGCGCGGCGGGGAAGGGGTGGCGCGGCTCGCCGCCTTGCGCGAGGATGTGGAGCGGGAGCTGGCAAAGCAGCCGGAAAACCGTGCGGTGCGGCGCCTATTGGCGGCGGTCAATTCGGAATTTGGCCATAGCAGCGTGTGGCATTTCCCCGAAGATGATCCACGCTACCGGGACGGCGTAAAAGGGGCGGACCGGGCCATCGCGCTTTATCGCCAGTTGCTGGAGAATGCGCCCGCGGCCGAAAAGCGCGACCTGCAAAGCTCGCTGCTGGCCGCCCTCTATCAGCGGGCGCAGGCGCTTGGCGTCATTGGCGGTTCGCGCCAGGCGCTGGCCGATCTGGAGGAAGGGGTGGCGCTGGCCGATGGCTTCATCGCCGCCGATCCGCATGATGCCGGCGCGATCCGGCGCCGGGAAGTGCTCCGTTCGCAGATGGTCTATACGCTGCTGGAGCTCGGCCGGGCGAAGGACGCCGCCGCCATTGCCGAAGCGCTGTATCGGGCGCGGGCGGTGAAATCGGCCGGTGAGCCCGGCAATGCCGGCTATGCCAATGACAGCGCCATGGCGCTGCTGAGCTATGCCGAAGCGCTGGAGGCCACGGGGCAAGCCTCCGCCGCCTGCCGCGCTTTTCGCGATGCGGCCAAGGCCTGGCGCAGCATCGATCAGCGCTGGCCGATCACCTCCGAATGGGTACGGGAAAACAAGCTGGATTTCGCCCGCGACAAGGCCCGGACATGCGCGGGCTGAGCGAAAGGTAAAAAATTTCTTACACCCGCTGAGCCGATCCGCCGCCTTTTGCCGCCTCTATAGGTGAGAGGCGCTTTTCCGTGAGGGAAGGGCGCCCGGTGCCATAGGACGCGCGGCTCCCTCTCGGGGCCGGCGCGCCTCCGGGGGAGGAACGGATATGCAGAGCCATCATGCCACAGCGGACAAGGGCGTTCGGGTCGCAAGCGGACGCAGAGGGGCGGCGCTCGCCGGCGGGGGCGGGGCCGGGGGCCGTCACGGGCTGCGCCTGCGCGCATCGACGCTCGCGCTGATCGGGGCCGCAGGTCTTGGCTCGGGCATGGTTCCGGCGGAGGCCGGCGCGCAGACCACTTGCAATGTGACGAGTATGGCGGATTCAGGCGACGGAACGCTGCGCGATTGTCTTGAGAGCGGCGCGGACAGGATCATGTCCACTCTGGGGGCTGGCGAGGCAATCGATTTCGAAAGCCCGTTGAAGATCGGCCCCTCCAATGCGCAGGCCCTGACTATCGATGGCAATGTGAACATTACAGGCAAAGAGGATGCGCATTCAATATTCCAGATGAACGGTGACACCAATGTTATATTCGGGGAAGGCGTGCATCTGACGCTCAATGCGGTTCCTGATACAAAAGGTGGTATTGAGGAGCTTCCTGGTCAAGATAATAGCTCTGCCGCCATTATAAGTTACGGGTCTAACAACAATATAGATTTTTCAGGAATTGTTGAATTTTCAGGTGATAAATTTGACGCAGCGATAAATATCTTAAGGAAGTCTAGCGAACTACCTGAGAGTTCTAGTGAAAACATTATTATTCGTGAAAAGGCTGTAATACGAGCACTCGGCGGGTCGGATGGTATTAGTGATGAAATAGTGATTGAGGGGGCGCGGCCTGTAAATTACTCAAATATAATTGTTGAAGGAAGGGTAGAAGTTGTTAATTTTAATTCAAATCGTGCCATTGCAGTAAATTCAAAATCAACTAATATAAATGCGATATTAACCGAAACGGGGGTCATCGAAACTATTAATGGTACTGGATTTGTTTTTAGTTCTGGCAGAGATGTGTTGCTCACCATCGATGGAAAAATCCGCACAATTGGCGAAATATCCGAAACCGTTCCCGTACCTTTTCGTCACTCAGGTGTGGATATCTTTGCGAGGAAAAGCCTTATAGATGTAAGCGGATCGATCCATACGAATTCGCGGTACTCCCCAGGAATAACGGTTGGAAGCACTTATGTAATTGAAGATCCGAGTGAACTTTTTATACGCGACGGTGCGGTGGTGCAAACCGAAGGACCGCTATCCGCCGGTTTGGAAATATTAAGCCACAAGCAAAAAATTGATATTGCTCAGGCGGCACGTATAACGACATCGGGAGAGGGGGCTTATGGCATTGAATATGCTCTTTTTGGCCGTTCGTCTCTAGATATTCACGGACTTGTCGAGACCTCAGGTCAGGGGGCGGCCGGCATCAGCGATGAGCGGACGGGGCATTTCAGCAACGAAAATCACGTCCATGTCCACCCAACCGGCACCATATCGACTTCGGGCGCGGACTCCGATGCGGTGTTTTTCCTCTCCGACCGGAACATCGTCGAGATAGAAGGGACGGTGATGGCGCAGCAGGGCTATGCCATCCACTTCACCGGCACCGATAATCGGGTCGTGCTGCACCCGGGCGGCGTGATCCAGGGCGCTATCGATGGCGGCGAGAATGTCAGTCATTTCGAATTCACCGCGGCGGAGACGCAGAGCGGCCAGTATGATTTCTCCAGCCAGCCGATCAGCAATTTCGAACAATTCGAGAAACTCGGCGCGGGCAGCTGGACCCTGACCGGCGCGAGTCAGGCCACGGCCAATTTTGGGCTGAACGAGGGCCTGCTGGTGGGCAATGCCGGTCTGGAGCAGATGCAGCTCACTATCGGCGCTGGCGGCACGCTGGGCGGGACGGGCCGCTGGGGCAGTGTGAGTGTGGCCGATGGCGGCATCCTCGCGCCGGGCAACAGCATCGGCACGCTGACCGTCGCGGGCGACCTGATGCTGGGATCGGGCGCGCAGCTTCATTATGAGCTGGGCGCGCCGGGCACGGCGGCCATGCCGGGGCTGAGCGACATGATCGCCGTGGGCGGGCATCTGACCCTCGACGGGCAGCTGCATCTTGCCGATGGCGGCGGCGCGGGCATCGGCCATTATCGGCTGCTGACCTATGGCACGCTGACCGATAATGGGCTGGAGATCGCCACCCCCGGCTTTGGCGGCACCATCCAGACCGGCGACGGCAATGTCGACCTGATCATCGCCAGCGGCAATTTCGGCCCGCCGCCCGAGCTTGGCGATCCCATGCTGCAATATTGGCAGGATGCGAGCCAGAGCTGGACCACGCCGGGCACCCACTGGCGCAATGAGGGCGGGGCGGTGGATGTCGCCTGGGCCGGCCATCATGGCGTCTTCAACGGCGCGGGCGGCGCCATCGCCGTGGAGGGGACGCAGAGCTTCGCCGGCCTGCAATTCGTGTCGGACGGCTATGTGCTGAACGGGCCGGGCAGCCTGCAAACCCTGGCCGATGGCAGCGAGCTGCGCGTGCTGGCCGGCGAAAGCGCCACCATCGCCGCCGCCATCACCGGCGCAGGCGGCATCGCCAAGACGCAGGACGGCACGCTGATCCTGGCCGGCGTCAACGGCTATGGCGGCGCGACCCGCATCGAAGCGGGCACGCTGGCGCTCCAGGGCGCGGGCGCCATCGCCGAAAGCGCCGCCCTGCAGTTCAGCGGGGCGGGCCGGTTCGACATATCGGCCGCGGATGCGGCGATGGTGGAGGTCGGCACGCTGTCGGGCGTTGCGGGATCGCAGATCCTGCTCGGCGACCGGCATTTGCGGATCGACCAGAGCGCGGACGCCGTCTTTGCCGGCACGATCAGCGGCGAGGGATCGCTGGAGAAGCAGGGCGCGGCCATGCTGGTGCTGACCGGCAGCGCCGACCATGGCGGGCTGACCAGCATCGCGGCGGGCACGCTGGCGATCGGCGATGGCGGCATGTCCGGCTCGGTTGCGGGCGACATTCGCAATGACGCCACGTTGATCGTCAACCGCTCCGACGCCTATGGCTATGACGGCGCGCTGAGCGGCGCGGGCCAACTGATCCAGCGCGGCGCGGGCACGACCCTGCTCAGCGGCGACAGCAGCGCCTATGCCGGCGCGGTGGCGGTGGAGGCGGGCACGCTGCGCATCGGCGACGGCGCCATGCTGGGCACATCGGGCCTGTCGGTCGGCGCCAATGGCAGGCTCAGCGGGGCGGGG
>DAMDPH010000076.1:8741-9706 GCA_032082785.1 Sphingobium sp.
AGATTATCGGCGATGTCCGCCTCACCGGCGGCACCCTCGCGCCGGGCGCCGATATGCTGGGCACCCTGAATGTGAAGGGCAATGTCAGTTTCGACGCCGCCTCCACCTATGCGGTGCGGATCGCGGCCGATGGCGGTCATGACGCGCTGGCGGTCGCGGGAAATGTGCAGCTCGCCGGCGACGTGGCGGTCACCGCGCTCGACCCGCAAAAATCCTATAAGGACGGGCAGGATTATCGCATCCTCTCCGCAACCGGCGGGTTGAGCGGCAGCTTTGCCGGCGCGAGCATGACCGGCCAGTCCCCCTTCATCACGCCGACCCTGACCCAGCATGCCGATCATGTGCTGCTGACGCTGGATGTGACCGCGGACTTCGCCATTGCGGCGGGCAGCTATAATCAGCGGCAGGCGGCCATCGGCCTCAACGAACTGGCGCAGAGCGGCGACGCGCTGGCTGCGTTCAACGCCATCGCCGCGCTGAGCGAGACGGAGGCGCGCCAGGCCTTCGACTTCTCCTCCGGCGAGATCCACGCGGCCGGCCAGCAGCTGAGCGGCCAGAGCTTCGCCCTGTTCAACCGCACGCTGCGCTATCAGGGCGTCGCCGGATTGGGCATTGCCCCCGCTCAGGCCGCCGGCGAGGCCGGGCGGCGCGGCGATAGCGGCTGGGCGGCTCCGCTGGGCGGTGTCGGCCATGTCAAGGGAGACGGCAATGCGGCGCGGCTGACTTGGTGGAATGCCGGCATCGCCGGCGGCTATGAGGGCCGGATCGAAGCAGGCGCGGGCGAGGCGGTGGCCGGCATCGGCTTTGGCTATATCCGCAGCCATGGCGCGCTCGATGCCCGGCGCTCCGCGCTCGACAGCGACAGCGTGCATGTGGGCGCCTATGGCGCCTGGAGCGACGGGCGCTGGTCGGTCGCCGGCGCGCTCTCCTATGGTGCGGCCGATATCGATACGCGGCGCAGCCTG
>DAMDPH010000076.1:9716-12744 GCA_032082785.1 Sphingobium sp.
CGGCCGCACCGCGCGGGCCGATTACTGGACGCATGATGTCGCCTTGTCGAGCGAGGTCTCCTTCGACCTGGAGCCGGGCGAGGCGCTGCGCATCGCGCCACTGGTGACGCTGGATGCCGGCTGGTCGGGCCATGGCGCCTTCGAGGAGGCGGGTGCCGACGCGCTCGACCTGCGCGGCCGGTCGGAAAGCTGGCGCCGCCTCGATGGCGGCATCGGCATGGCGCTGAGCTACAGCATGCCCGGCGAGAGCGGCGGCAAGCTGCTGCTGGAAGGCCGCGCCTTGTGGGAGCATGCCTTTGCCGACATCCTCCCCACCCAGGCGCTTGCCCTTGCCGGCAGCCCGGCGGCGTTCACCATACGCGGCCCGCAAACCGGCCGCGAGCGCCTGCGCATCGGCGCGGGCCTCGCCTGGGACGTCGCCAACGGCACCACCCTGCGCGCCCGCTACGACGCCCTCCTCGCCGGACGCCAGTCCAGCCATAATGCCTCGCTCGCGCTGAGTTTTGCGTTTTAGAAAGCCAAGCCGGAGAGGAGGGCCGGCAGGGCTGTTCTTGTCCCTACTTCGACAAGAACAGCCCTTTGACATGCAAGATAGTTAGCCCTGTCCCGACGCAGCTTGTCACAGGCGCGCGTCTGTCGACCATCGATAGCGGGACCATTGAGTCGCGCAGAGCTGCGGCCTGAGCCGCGCCTGCGGCGTCCAAAATCAAGACGCGCAATGTCTGTGAAAAATTGGTGACCCCTACGGGAATCGAACCCGTGTTTCAGCCGTGAGAGGGCCGCGTCCTGACCGCTAGACGAAGGGGCCTTGGGCTGCATGGGCAGCCGGCAGGGGGTCGCCTTTAGGCAGGGCGCGGTGTGGCGTCAAGGCAAAAGCGTGGGGAAAGTGGCACGGTCCTGAATTTCCATAAAAAACCACCCCATGCAATCGCATGGGGTGGCCAAGGTTCAGGGAGGAGACGCCTCCAAAGGGGGAGGCGCCCATACGACACACCCGAAAGGGGGGCAGGCATGCCGCATGTACGATAATTAAGCTAGGCCGCGCTCCCTTTCAAGGGGGCGCGGCCTGCTTTCGTGCGAAGTGTCGCCGTTACGGATCGATCCGGCGCGGCGAAGCGGGGATCAGGCCTCGGCGGGCTGGGGCGCCTCGGCCGTTGCCGGGCCGGCAATCGGCCCCTTGCCCTGGCCGACCTGCGCCTCGAAAATCTCGCGCATCAGCTGCAGCGAGAAGAGGTGGGCGTAGATCAGCGGCAGCATGCCATTCTGGTTGATCTTGCGCAGCTGGTCGCCGCGCAGCTCGCGCAGCTTCTCTTCATTGACCATGCGGAAGCCGCGATAGACGAAGGGCTGCTCATTGCCGGGCGTCTGGATGGCGACTTCGCCGTCCATCAGCAGGTCCATTTCCTGGAGGTCGCGCACGAACTGGCCGGTGCGGGCGGCCGCCTGCTCGAATTCCTCGCAGAATTTCAGGACATTCTGCGTCAGCTCGCTGGGCTTGCCGTCCTCGAACAGCGGCTGGCCTTCGTCGAAGGTGCCGACGGCGGGGCTGGTCGGGTCGAAGCAGAGCGACAGTTCATCGCTGTCGGGACGCAGCTTCGCCAGCATCCAGGGATAGCGGCGCACATAAGCGGGCACATAGGCCGCGCCGCGCAGCTTGCCTTCGTCGTCGAGGAAGATGTTGACGCCTTCGTTGAGGCCCATCAGTGCCAGCGGCACGGCATCATTGCCGGCGGAAAAGATGATCGGCACAAAACGCTGGGCGGTGACGAATTCGTCGATCGTCAGCGGCACGGCATGCTGGCGGCTGAGGAAAGGCGCCGAATCGACCGACCGGCTCTTGTAATCGACATGATCGACGCTGCTGAGCGGGATCAAGTCATTGTAAAAGATCGGAAGATTATTCGCCGGTGCGCTGGCCATATTCAGTTATCCACTCTCTCAACAGGCGGCGCCGGACATGCGCGCCGCCATCCACAAAAACAGGGCAGGGCGATATAGGGCTTGGCCCGGCGAGGCAATTGCTTTGTCGCGGCGCTCATGGCCTGTTCGAGGATCGCCTCGGGCGCATCGGGCCTTAACGACATGCGCGTTCGCTCGCCTGTCCAAAAAGGCTCAGCCCTCATCCGGGCGTGGGATCAGCTTGTCGGGGTTCATGATGCCCTGCGGATCGAAAGCCGCCTTGATCGCGCGCAGGGCGCCGATGCGCGCCGGGCTGGCGAGCCGCCCCAGCTCCGCGCGTTTCATCTGGCCGATGCCATGTTCAGCGGAAATGGAGCCGCCCGCCGCCACGACCGCATCATGAACGAACATGTTGATCGCCTGCCCCTGCGCCGCGATCCACGCCGGACCATCGCTCGTGCCCTTGGGCGCGCGGACGTGGAAATGGACATTGCCGTCGCCCAGATGGCCGAAGGAGGAGGCGCTGGTGCCGGGGAAGGCCTGCTCGGCGGCGGCTGCCGCTTCCCGCATGAAGGCGGGCATGCGCGCCACCGGCACGCTGATATCATATTGCAGCGCCGGCCCCTGCGCGCGCTCGGATTCCGACAGCGACTCGCGGATGCGCCAGAAGGCTTCGGCCTGCGCTTCATTGGCGGCGATGGCGGCATCGACGGCGATATCCTGCTCCAGCGCTTCCGCCAGCGCCTCCTCCAGCCGGTGCGCCGGATCGGGATCGCCCAATTCCGCATGATCCACTTCGATCAGCACATGCCAGGGCGTGCGCGTCTCGATCGGGCAGCGGGTGCCGGGTATGTGGGAGAGGACATGGCCCAGCCCGTCGTCGGCGATCACCTCGAACCCTTCGACACTGTCGCCCAGCCGCGCCTCGGTCAGGCGGAGCAGCGCCAGCGCATCCTCGGGCGTGCGCACGCCCACCCAGCCGACCGCGCGGGCGGCGATGGCCGGCACCAGTCGCAGCGTGGCAGCGGTGACGATGCCCAGCGTGCCCTCGGCGCCGATCAGCAGCTGCTTGATGTCATAGCCGCGATTGTCCTTTTTGAGAGGGTCCAGCCCTTCGAACAGGCTGCCG
>DAMDPH010000076.1:12754-15208 GCA_032082785.1 Sphingobium sp.
CTCGACCAGCGCGCGCATCGTGCCGTGGCGCAGCACCTGCGTGCCGCCGGCATTGGTGGACACCAGCCCGCCGATGGTCGCCGATCCCTTGGCCCCCAGGCTCAGGGGGAAGCGCCGCCCGGCCTGCTCGGCGGCTTCATGCAGGTTGGAGAGGATGACGCCAGCCTCGCACACCGCCAGATTGTCGTCGGCGGACAGGCTGCGGATGCGGTTCAGGCGGCGCAGGGAGAGGATCAGCGCCGATCCGTCCGCCGGCGGGGTGGCGCCGCCCACCATCGACGTATTGCCACCCTGCGGCACCAGCGGCACGCCCAGTTCGGCCGCCAGCCGCACCGCCCGCGCCACCTCCTGCGTCGAGGCTGGCGCGATGATGGCCGCCGCCGCGCCATGGTAACGGCCGCGCCAGTCGCTGGTCCAGGGGGCAATATCGTCGGCGTCCGTAATCACGGCCTTGGGGCCGAGCAGGGCGGCGAAGCGGGCAATCAGCTCTTGTCCTATCATGGATTGACCTTATGCCTCGGAATTCATCGACGGTTCAACCATGGACCGCTAGCGTTCCGGTCCCAGAAGGGGTTCGCGTTGGTTCATTCCATCCTGTTGCTGCTTGCCGCGCCTGCCGGGGAGCCTGTCCAGCTCGCGCAGCTCAGCATTGAGCAGCGCGTGATCATTCGCGTGCCGATGGCGCGCAAGGGCAGGGCGCCGGCCCGTGTGGTGCCGCAGGAACAGGATCGTTGGGAGGAAAAGAAGGGGCCGCGCTGCATCGCGCTGCGCTCCATCCGCACCGCCAGCATCGTCGTTGCCGATGGCGTCGACCTGATCCTCGCTGACCAGCATCGCTACCGCGCCCGGCTGGAGCGGGGCTGCAATTCGCTCGGCTTTTATTCGGGCTTCTATGTCGAGCCGCATGAGGACGGGTCGCTCTGTTCGGGGCGGGACGAGTTGCAGGCGCGCAGCGGCATGAGCTGCGCCATCCATGATTTCCGCCGTCTGGTCGCGGACCGGCCGGACGATTGAGGCGCAGCCGGGCGACGCCTGACCGTTCGGGCCGCCTTTTTATGAGGCGAATTGCGCGATTTTCTTGACAAGCGGCCGATATTTCCGCAAGTCGCGGCCGATTTCCGTCCGAACGCGTTACGGATGGATAGCCTCCTGTCCCGGACTATTGAATGACTTTTGCCGATCTCGGCCTTTCTGATGAATTGCTCAAGGCCGTAACCGAGGCCGGTTATGACACGCCGACGCCGATCCAGGCGCAGGCAATTCCTTCCGTGCTGATGATGAAGGACATTATCGGCATCGCCCAGACGGGGACGGGCAAGACCGCCAGCTTCGTGCTGCCGATGATCGACATCCTCGCCCATGGCCGCGCCCGCGCGCTGATGCCGCGCAGCCTGATCCTGGAGCCGACCCGCGAACTGGCGGCGCAGGTGGCCGAGAATTTCGAGAAATATGGCAAGCATCACAAGCTTTCCATGGCGCTGCTGATCGGTGGCGTGCAGATGGGCGATCAGATCAAGGCGCTGGAAAAGGGCGTCGACGTGCTGATCGCGACGCCGGGCCGGCTGATGGACCTGTTCCAGCGTGGCAAGATTCTGCTCAACGGCTGCAGCATGCTGGTGATCGACGAAGCCGACCGCATGCTCGACATGGGCTTCATCCCCGATATCGAGGAAATCTGCACCAAACTGCCGGCGCAGCGGCAGACCCTGCTGTTCTCCGCGACCATGCCGCCGGTCATCAAGAAGCTGGCCGATCGCTTCCTCAGCAATCCGAAGTCGATCGAGGTGGCGCGTCCGGCAACGGCCTCCACCAACATTACCCAGCGGCTGGTGAAGGTGGATTCGCGCAAGAAGCGCGACGCGCTGCGCGCGATGCTGGATGCGGAGGATGTCACCAGCGCGGTGATCTTCTGCAACCGCAAGACCACGGTGCGGGATCTGAACAAGAGCCTGCAACGCTATGGCTATCGTTCGGGCGAGATTCATGGCGACATCGACCAGTCGGCGCGTATCGCCGAGCTGGAGCGGTTCCGCGACGGCACGGTCAACATATTGGTCGCCTCCGACGTCGCCGCGCGCGGGCTGGACATCAAGGGCGTGAGCCATGTGTTCAACTTCGACGCGCCCTGGCACCCGGACGATTATGTCCACCGCATCGGCCGCACCGGCCGTGCGGGGGCGAGCGGCACCGCCTATACTTTCGTCACCTCCGAAGATGCAGAGGCGATCGACAATATCCAGAAGCTGATCGGCACGAAGATCGACTATGTCGATGCGGCCGAGCCGGCTTCGGCCGAAAAGCCCAAGTCCCGCAGCAAGGCGCGCGACGACAAGGGCGCCAAGGACGTGAAAGAGGCGAAAGCCGATAAGGATGGCGGCGAGGAACGGCGCCAGCCCAAGCGCCGCGAAGCGCGTGAGCCGCGCGAGGCTCGGGAACCGCGGGAGGTGCGTCCCG
>DAMDPH010000077.1:0-14927 GCA_032082785.1 Sphingobium sp.
CAGCGGCGGAGCCTGGTCCGGGGCGCCGGCGCTGCGTTCGGCGAGATTGAACTCCCGCTCGATCCGCCGCGCATGGCCCAGCAGCCGCGCGCCTGCTTCGGTCAGCTGCACCCGCTGGTTGCTGCGCAGCAGCAGCGCCGCGCCCATCGCCTGCTCCAGCTTGGCGATCCCCACTGACAGCGTGGGTTGCGACACCCGGCAGGCCGCCGCCGCGCGGGAGAAGCTGCCCTGGTCGACCACGGCAAGGAAATAGCGCAGCAGATAGCGTTCAATCATAGATGCCATCTATAGACTGCCCCGCGTCTTTTCAATTTTTCTCCGCCGCCCGGACGGGTTAGGATGCGCGGCAGGAGAAGATGCCACATGACTGATTTCGATTTCGCCCTGGGGGAAACCGCGGACATGATCCGCGACACGACCGCCCGCTTTGCCGCCGACCGCATCGCCCCGCTGGCGGCGGAGGCGGATGCGAAGGACTGGTTCCCGCGTCAGCTCTGGCCCGAAATGGGGGCGCTCGGCCTGCATGGCATTACCGTGGACGAGGCTGATGGCGGGCTGGGCCTGGGCTATCTGGAGCATGTCGTTGCGCAGGAGGAAGTGGCGCGGGCCTCGGCCTCCATAGGTCTGAGCTATGGCGCCCACTCCAATCTCTGCGTCAACCAGATCCGCCGCTGGGCCACGCCCGAGCAGAAGGCGCGCTATCTGCCCAAGCTGATTTCGGGCGAGCATGTCGGCGCGCTCGCCATGTCGGAGGCGGGAGCGGGCAGCGATGTCGTCTCCATGTCGCTGCGGGCGGAGAAGATGGGCGACCGCTTCCGCCTCAACGGCACCAAATTCTGGATCACCAACGCGACCGAGGCTGATACGCTGGTCGTCTATGCTAAGACCGGCGAAGGATCGAAGGGCATCACCGCCTTCCTGATCGAGAAGGGGATGAAGGGCTTTTCCATCGGGCAGAAGATCGACAAGGTCGGCATGCGCGGATCGCCGACCGCCGAACTGCTGTTCGACGATTGCGACGTGCCGGAAGAGAATGTCATGGGTACGCTCAATGGCGGCGTCGGCGTGCTGATGTCGGGGCTCGATTATGAGCGCGCGGTGCTGGCGGGCATTCAGCTCGGCATCATGCAGGCCTGTCTCGACACAGTGCTGCCCTATGTCCGCGAACGGCGGCAGTTCGGCAAGCCGATCGGCAGTTTCCAGCTGATGCAGGCCAAGGTCGCCGACATTTATGTCGCGCTCAACAGCGCGCGCGCCTATGTCTATGCGGTGGCGCGGGCCTGCGACGCGGGGCGGACCACCCGTTTCGACGCGGCCGGCGCGATCCTGCTGGCGAGCGAGAATGCGGTGAAGGTTGCGCTGGAGGCGGTGCAGGCGCTGGGCGGGGCCGGCTATACCAAGGACTGGCCGGTGGAACGCTATATGCGCGACGCCAAGCTGCTCGACATCGGCGCGGGCACCAATGAGATCCGCCGCATGCTGATCGGTCGCGAACTGATCGGCAGTTAGGCCTTGCCGATGAACAGGAAGCCGACCGCGCCCATGATGCAGAGGAAGGCGGCGAGATGGCGCCAGTGCAGGGGCTCGCCCAGCACCGTCACCATGAAGCCGCCAAAAACCACCAGCGCGATCGCTTCCTGCGCCACCTTGAGCTGCCCCGCGCTCCACCCATGGGCGAAACCGATGCGGTTCGCCGGGACGGCGAGGCAATATTCGATGAAGGCGATGCCCCAGCTGATGACAATGACCAGCAGCAGCGGTTTCTCCATCCCGCCTTTAAGATGCCAGTACCAGGCGATAGTCATGAAGAGATTGGACAGGATGAGCAGGAGGATGGTCGGCATGGCCGCTATTTGGCATGAGGGACGCATAATGGCCATCCTCCCTACAGCAGGAGGCAAGGCATGAGCGCGCCGGTACTGGACAGCAAATTGTCGCCCGACAGCGAAGGGTTTCGCGCCAACGCCGCGCATAATCGCGCGCTGGCCGATGAGCTGCGCGCGAAGGTCGCGGCGGCCGCGCGTGGCGGCACCGAAAAGAGCCGCGACCGCCATGTCGCGCGCGGCAAGCTGCTGCCGCGCGAGCGGGTGGAGCGGCTGCTCGATCCCGGCTCGCCTTTTCTGGAAGTGGGGCAGCTGACAGCAGGTGGTCTCTATGGCGATGAAGTGCCCGGCGCGGGGCTGATCGCCGGCATCGGCCGGGTGTCGGGCCGGCAGGTGATGATCGCCTGCAACGACGCCACAGTGAAGGGCGGAACCTATTATCCGCTGACCGTCAAAAAGCATCTGCGCGCGCAGGAAATCGCGCTGGAGAACCGGCTGCCCTGCATCTATCTGGTCGACAGCGGCGGCGCCAACCTGCCCAATCAGGCGGAGGTCTTTCCCGACCGCGAGCATTTCGGGCGCATCTTCTACAATCAGGCCAATCTGTCGGCGCAGGGGGTGCCGCAGATCGCCTGCGTCATGGGCAGCTGTACCGCGGGCGGCGCCTATGTGCCGGCCATGTGCGACGAAAGCGTCATCGTCCGCAATCAGGGGACGATCTTCCTCGCCGGCCCGCCGCTGGTGCAGGCGGCGACCGGGGAAATCATCAGCGCGGAGGATCTGGGCGGCGGCGACCTGCACGGCCGCAAGTCCGGCGTGGTCGATCATGTGGCGGAAAATGACGCCCATGCGCTGACCATCGTGCGCGACATCGTCGCGACATTCCCCGCCGACACCCGCCCGGACGTCAACCTGCGCGAGCCGCGCCCGCCACGCTTCGACCCTGCCGATCTCTACGGCATCATCCCGCAGGATGTTCGTGCGCCCTATGATGTGCGCGAAGTGATCGCGCGCCTCGTCGACGGCTCCGAATTTCAGGAGTTCAAGGCGCTGTACGGTACCAGCCTCGTCTGCGGCTTCGCGCATATCTGGGGCATGCCGGTGGCGATCCTCGCCAATAATGGCGTGCTGTTCAGCGAAAGCGCGGTCAAGGGCGCGCATTTCATCGAACTCGCCTGCCAGCGTCGCATCCCCTTGCTCTTCCTCCAGAATATCTCCGGCTTCATGGTCGGCGGCAAATATGAAGCGGAAGGGATCGCCAAACATGGCGCCAAGCTGGTGACGGCGGTGGCGACCGCGCAGGTGCCCAAGGTCACGATCCTGATCGGCGGCAGTTTCGGCGCCGGCAATTACGGCATGTGCGGCCGCGCCTATGGCCCGCGTTTCCTCTTCACCTGGCCCAACAGTCGCATCTCGGTGATGGGCGGCGAGCAGGCGGCGAGCGTGCTGGCGACCGTCCATCGCGACGCCGCCAGCTGGTCGGCGGAGGAGGCCGAAGCCTTCAAGGCGCCGATCCGCCGCACCTATGAGGAAGAGGGCAACCCCTATTATGCGACCGCGCGGTTATGGGATGACGGCGTCATCGACCCGGCCCAGACCCGCGACGTGCTGGGCCTGGCCTTCGCCGCCTGCCTCAACGCACCGATAGAGGAAAGGGCACGTTTCGGCGTGTTCAGGATGTAGGGTAATTCCTCCCCGACCGGGGAGGGGGACCAGCCGCAGGCTGGTGGAGGGGCAGGAGCCTTTGAGCGTGAGAGATGATATGATCGACGACACCAGCTACATCGCGCAGCATGTCCTGCGCCGGTATGCGCAGCACCTCGACACCCTGCGCGTTCAACCAGTGAGTCCGCGCGGCGTCATGCGCCGTCGCACCTCCGCCGTCATGGCTTCGGCCGTCGACCTCCACCGCCAGCCGCGCCTGCGCGCAGTAAAAGTCGAGGATATAGTCTCCGGCCGGATGCTGGCGGCGGAATTTGAAGCCGTGCGGTCGCTTTCGCAGCAATTGCCAGAGCAGGACTTCCGGCAGGCTCATCTGCCGGCGCAGCGCGCGTGCGCGTCTTATCGTTTTCGTCGGTCCCGTCAGCATGGCGCCTGCCCCTCCACCCCTCGCCTGCGGCGAGCGGTCCCCCTCCCCGCAGCGGGGAGGACTAGCATATGATCCGCTCCCTCCTCATCGCCAATCGTGGCGAGATTGCCTGTCGGATCATCCGGACCGCGCGGCGGCTTGGGGTGCGGACGGTGGCGGTCTATTCCGACGCCGATGCGCAGGCGCTGCATGTCGCCCAGGCGGACGAGGCGGTGCATATCGGTCCGTCGCCCGCGCGCGACTCCTATCTTCAGGGCGATCGCATCATCGCCGCCGCCAAGGCGACCGGGGCGGAGGCGATCCATCCGGGCTATGGCTTCCTGTCGGAAAATGCCGACTTCGCGCAGAGCGTGATCGATGCCGGCCTGATCTGGGTCGGTCCCCATCCGTCCAGCATCACCGCCATGGGTCTGAAAGATGCGGCCAAGTCGCTGATGGCGCAGGCGGGGGTGCCCACCACGCCGGGCTATCTGGGTGAGGATCAAAGCCCCGAACGGCTGGCGGCGGAGGCCGAGGCGATCGGCTATCCCGTCCTCATCAAGGCGGTGGCCGGCGGCGGCGGCAAGGGCATGCGCAAGGTCGATGCGCCCGCCGACTTCGCCGACGCGCTCGCCTCCTGCCGGCGCGAGGCGGCGGCCAGCTTCGGCAATGATGTCGTGCTGCTGGAAAAATGGGTGATGAACCCGCGCCATATCGAGGTGCAGATTTTCGGCGACGGCCATGGCAATGTCGTCCATCTGTTCGAACGCGACTGTTCGCTGCAACGCCGTCACCAGAAGGTGATCGAGGAAGCGCCCGCGCCCGGCATGGACGCGGAAACCCGCGCGGCGATCTGCGGCGCGGCGGTGCGCGCGGGCAAGGCGGTCGATTATGTCGGCGCCGGCACCATCGAATTCATCGCCGACGGCAGCGACGGGCTGCGCGCCGACCGCATCTGGTTCATGGAAATGAACACCCGGCTTCAGGTCGAGCATCCGGTGACGGAGGAGATTACTGGCGTCGATCTGGTCGAATGGCAGCTGCGCGTCGCGTCGGGCGAGCCGCTGCCGCTGGCGCAGGATCAGCTGGCGATCAACGGCTGGGCGGTCGAGGCGCGGCTATATGCCGAAGATCCCGCCACCGGCTTCCTCCCCAGCACCGGGCGGCTGGAGCAATGCCATTTCCCCGAGGACGATGTGCGGGTCGAAACCGGGGTGGAGCAGGGATCGGTCATCTCGCCCTTCTATGATCCGATGATCGCGAAGATCATCACCCATGCCGACAGTCGCGAGGATGCGCTGGCGCTGATGGCGGATCGGCTGGAGGGGCTGGCGGTGTGGCCGGTCAAGTCCAATGCCGGCTTCCTGCATCGCTGCGTCACCGACCCCGATTTCCGCGCCGCCAATGTCACCACCAGCTTCATTGCCGAGCGCAGCGAGCGGCTGGTGCCCGACGCCCGCCCGCCCGAGCCGGTCTTGCGCGAAGCGGCGCTGCGGCTGGTGGAGGAGAGCGAGGCGCCGAACCGGGACGGCCTGCGCGGCTTCCGTCTCAACGCGCCGGTCGAACGGCGGGTGCGGATGCGCGTCGGGCAGGATCGGTACGAAGCGACCTGGGCGCAGGCCGTGGGCGATACTCTCTATTCTTCCCTCGCCGCGCCGGGTGTCGCGCTCATCACCGACCGGGGGCAAAGCTATGGCATCGCGCTCGATCGGGCGGAGGGCGGCGCCGGCGGCGCGGCCGGTGACGGCGCCATCCTCTCGCCCATGCCGGGCCGGGTCATCGCCGTCGCTGTGCGCGCGGGCGAGGCCGTGACCAAGGGGCAGAAGCTCGTCACGCTGGAAGCTATGAAGATGGAGCATAGCCTGGTCGCGCCGTTCGACGGCGTGGTGGCGGAGCTGAATGCCGAGGATGGCGGGCAGGTGAGCGAGGGCACGTTGCTCGTGCGGGTGGAAGCGGCGGCGGAATAGGCGCCGCCGCATCGCCCATGCGGTGACCGCTCCGGCGAATTTTGCTCAGGCGTCTCTTTTTGGCTAAGGAGGGACGCGACAGGATCAGGACAGGGAACGATATGGCGGGACGATTTTTCGACCAGTGGCAGATTGGCGACCGGATCGCGCATGATATCAGGCGCACCGTCACCGAAACCGACAATCTGCTGTTCACCACCATGACCCATAATCCGCAGCCGCTCCATCTGGATGCGGAGGCGGCGCGGGCGAGCGAGTTCGGCCAGATATTGGTCAATGGCACTTTCACCTTCGCGCTGATGGTCGGCCTGTCGGTGGGCGACACCACGCTCGGCACGCTGGTCGCCAATCTCGGCTATGACAAGCTGGTCATGCCCAAGCCCGTCTTCATCGGCGACACGCTCCGTTGCGAGAGCGAGGTGAGCGACCTCAAGGCCAGCAAGTCGCGGCCCGAGGCGGGCATCGTCACCTTCACCCATCAGCTGCTCAACCAGCGGGACGAGATTGTCTGCCAATGTCTGCGCACGGCGCTGCTCAAGAGGAGCGGGGCATGAGATTGCGTTCGCTGCTTTTCGTCCCCGCCGATCGGCCGGAGCGTTTCGCCAAGGCGGCGGCCAGCGGCGCCGACGCCATCATCCTCGACCTTGAAGATTCGGTCGCGCCGGAACGGAAAGCCTTTGGCCGCGACGCCATCGCGCAATGGCTGGCGCAGCCGCGCGACTGCCCCGCCTTCGTGCGCGTCAATCCGCTGGACGGCGGGCTGACGGCGGCCGATCTCGACGCCGTGCTGCCGGGTGGTCCCGATGGCCTCATGCTGCCCAAGGCGGAAGGGGCGGGGAGCATCGCCGCGCTGGCGGCGCTGGCCCCCGGCGCATCGCTGCCGCCGATCCTGCCGATTGCCACGGAAACCCCGGCCGCGATTTTCGAGCTGGGCAGTTTCCGCACCGTCGCCGACCGGCTCGCTGGCCTAACCTGGGGCGCGGAGGATCTGCCCGCGGCCGTCGGCGCCGCCACTGCGCGCGAAGCGGACGGGCACTACACCGCGCCCTATGAAATGGCGCGTTCGCTCACCCTCTTTGCCGCGCATGCGGCCGGCGTCGCGGCCATCGACACCGTCTTCCCGCGCATCGACGCCATGGATGATCTGGCCGCCTATGTGGCGCGCGCGCGGCGGGACGGCTTTACCGGCATGATGGCCATCCACCCGGCGCAGGTTGCCGCGATCAACGCCGGCTTCACCCCCAGCGCGGCGGAGATCGACCATGCCCGCGCGGTGGTGGAGGCCTTCGCCGCCGCGCCGGGGGCAGGGGCGCTCAAGCTTGACGGCAAGATGATCGACCGGCCGCATTTGGTGCAGGCGCAGCGGCTGCTCGCGGCGGCGCTGTAACGACAAAGGGTCCGGCGCTCGGCCGGACCCTGTTGCCTGTTACCTCGATTCAGTGCGTCGCTCAGCGATAGCGGCTGTTTTCCGTGTTGCTGTAACCACCGCTCCAGCGATCCTGCCGGTCGCGGCCTTCACCGCCGAACATCGCCTGCTGCTCGCGTTCCGTGCGCCAGGCGTTCTGCGCTTCTTCCGCCGTCTTCTCCAGCGTCACGCGAGTCGCATCGACCGAGCGGATCCAGGAGGAGGGGATGGAATGATGGACGCCGCCGGCATCCTCGTCATTCTTGGTCAGGATGATGCGGTCGCCGTTCAGCTTGTCGACGGTGCCGACATGTTCGCCGTCGCTGCCGACCACTTCCATATGCTCGCGCACCTGCTGCACCGCCTGCCGCTGTTCGTTGCGGCGGGTACGCCAGGTGCCGAATTCGCTGTCGAAACGCTGGCGATGCTCCTGCTGATATTCGGCATAATCCCGGTCCAGCTCGTCAATGCGTTGCTGGCGCCAGGCATGGTAATTATGGTCGTGGTGACCGCCCTGATGCATGGCCTGACGACCGGACTGATGATTGTCCTGATGCGCGCCGTGGCGGGCGCCATAATCATGGTCCGGCCCATAGGCACGGGTGCGATTGCCATGATCTTCATTGCCATAGCCGCTGCGTTCCCCGGCAAAGGGGGCGTAGCCGCGATTGGGCAGGTAGCGGCGACTGTTCGATGCCGAAGCGAAGCCGATGCGGCTGCTCTGGTCGCGCGGATCGCCATAGGGGCGGTTATAATAATCGTCATATTCGCGGCGGCGTTCGGCTTCTTCATCGCCGAACCAGCTGCGGATCTCGTCGCCCGCGCGATCGAAGAAACCGCGTTCCTCGGGATCATATTCTTCCTGCTGGCGGTAGCCCGGTCGGCCGAACTGACCGCGCGTCCCGTAGCGGGAGCTGCGTTCGTCCCGCCAGTCGCGGTCGCGATGCTGCGCGCCATAGCGGTCGTCCGACCGGCCCCAGTCGCGTGCATAACGGTCGTCGCCGCCGTAGCGGCGTCCACCTGGATAAGCCATGGTCCGTCTCCTTATACTGCATTTGGCTGCGACGCGTCGAAGCGCGCCGTCTATTAACCAATGTGTAGTTGCGCGCATCGTTCCCTAGCGGCGCGCGGCGGATCGTCTTCGCTGCGACAGGCCGTGCAAAAGCGCGCCGGATCGGCATTCGGAGCCGGTCACTTCTCGCGTGAAAAAGACCGTTGCCAGAGCCGGAAGCCTCGCCTATAGGCAGCCCACCTTTGGGGCCGTAGCTCAGCTGGGAGAGCGCGTCGTTCGCAATGACGAGGTCAGGGGTTCGATCCCCCTCGGCTCCACCAATTTCCCTGACATCATGATTTTTATGACGAATATGCCGCCGCGCGCTTGTATGTTGCGGCCGCTTGCGTGACATTGGTCCCGAATCCACGCCCTGACCGGGCGCGGAGGGGGAGGGGATGACCATGTTAGCGCTGCGCAGCTGCGCGCGCCGCCTTGTCGGGGCGGCGGGCGGCCTGTCATGATCCGTGTTTCCGACACGATGCTGAACCATCGCTGGAAGACGCTCTTCTCGGTGGCGGACCGGCTGGCGCGGGTGCGGTCGATCGAGGATGCGATGGACGTGGTGCGCGATGGCGTGCGCGACATCGTCGGCGCCGACGCACTCTGTTTCGCGCAGTCCGAAGGGGATCATTGCCGTTTCATCGCAGAAGATTCGATCGCGCCGCTGTGGGAGGGGCAGGCCTTCCTCAAATCCGAACGCATCGCCGGCTGGGTGATGCAGCATGACGAAGCCGCGATCATTCCCGACATCCACGCCGATGAACGGGTGGTGCCCGATCAATATAGCGACAGCTTCGTCAAGAGCCTGGCGATCATGCCGGTGCGGGCCGGGCCGGTGCCTGCGGCGCTCGCCGCCTATTGGGGGCATAGCGGCAAGCCCGATCCGGCATCGATCCAGTCGCTGCGGATGCTGGCCAGCCTGCTGGGCGCGGCGATCTACAATATCACGCTGCAATCCTCTTTCGCGCTCATCAACCGCACCGGCGCGGCTGTCGCCGCCGAGCGGGAGCTGGAGCCGCTGGTGCAGAAAGTCACCGACGCGGGGGTCGAGCTGACCGGCGCGCAGTTTGGCGCCTTCTTCTATAACTGCCTAGATGAGCAGGGCGAAAGCTATACGCTCTACAGCCTGTCGGGCACCGCGCCGGAGGTTTTCGCCCACTTCCCCATGCCGCGCAATACGGCGCTGTTCGCCCCAACCTTTGCCGGGCTGGGCGTCACCCGGTCCGACGATATTCGCCTCGATCCGCGCTATGGCCATAATGCCCCGATCAAGGGCGTGCCCGAAGGGCATCCGGTGGTCGCCAGCTATATGGCGGTGCCGATCGTGGCCCGATCGGGCGAGGTGCATGGCGCGCTCTTCTTCGGGCATCGCGAAACCGCCCGCTTCACGCCCGAGCATGAGGAGGTTGCGCTCGGCCTTGCCGGCCATGCGGCGGTCGCCATCGACAATGCGCGGCTGCACCAGCAGTCGGAGCGGGAGCTGGCCGCCCGCCGCGCGGCCGAGGTCGACCTGCGCGCCAGCAACCGCCGTTTTCGCGCCGCGGTCGAAGCGGTGCAGGGGGTGCTATGGACCGCGCTGCCCGATGGCGGGCTGGACGGGGATCAGCCCGGCTGGGCCGCGCTCACCGGCCAGACGCCGGAGGAATATCGCGACTTTGGCTGGCTTGAGGCCGTCCATCCCGACGACCGCGACGCCACGCTAGCGGCCTGGTGCAGCATCGTCGCGGAAGGCGGCCATTATCAGTTCGAACATCGGCTGCGCCGCTGGGACGGCAGTTTCCGCCACTACAGCATCCGCGCCGTCCCCATTTATGACGAGGCGGGGGAAGTCGAACAATGGGTCGGTGTCCATAGCGACATCAACGACCAGCGCGAGGCGGAGGAAGCGCTGCGCGACCTCAACGCCACGCTCGAACGGCGCATCGACGCCCGCACGCAGGAAATACAGGCCGCTTTCACCCGGCTGGAGGAAAGCGAGCGGCGCTTCCGCATCCTGGTCGATGGCGTCACCGACTATGCCATCTACATGCTCGACCCCGATGGCCATATCACCAACTGGAATGCCGGGGCGGAGCGCATCAAGGGCTTTTCCAGCGAGGAGATATTGGGCAGCCATGTCTCCACCTTCTATACCGATCAGGACCGCGCCGCCGGCCTGCCGCGCGCCGTGCTGGAAACCGCCGCCCGCGTCGGTCGGTCCGATGCCGAAGGCTGGCGCATGCGCAAGGATGGCAGCCTTTTCTGGGCCAGCGTCGTCATCGATGCCATTCATGACGAACAGGGCGACCTGATCGGCTTTGCCAAGATCACCCGCGACCTGACCGACAAGCGCGCGGTCGAGGAACAGCTGCGCCAGTCGCAGAAGATGGAGGCGGTGGGCCAGCTGACCGGCGGCATCGCCCATGATTTCAACAATCTTCTGACGATCATTTCCGGCAATCTGGAACTGGCGGCGCGCGCCGTCGGCGGCGACCCGGAAACGGACCGCGCCGCCCGCGCCATCGCCAATGCGGTGAAGGGCGCCGAACGCGCCGCCGCGCTCACCCAGCGGCTGCTCGCCTTCGCCCGCCGCCAGCCGCTCTCGCCCAAGCCGCTGGACATCAACCGGCTGGTCGATGGCATGTCGGACCTGCTCAACCGCTCGCTGGGCGAAACCGTCATGCTCAAGGTCGTGCCCAGTGCCGAGCGCTGGCGGGTCGAGATTGATCCCAACCAGCTGGAAAATGCGCTCATCAACCTGGCGGTCAACGCCCGCGACGCCATGCCCGATGGCGGCACGCTGACGATCGAAAGCTATAATGTGCAGCTGGGCGATGCCCATCGCTGCTCGCATGAGGATGTGCCGCCCGGCGACTATGTCGTGCTGGCGGTCAGCGACACCGGCACCGGCATCCCCGCCGAGCATCTGGAGCGGGTGTTCGAACCCTTTTTCACCACCAAGGAAGTCGGCCGGGGCACCGGGCTGGGGCTGAGCCAGGTCTATGGCTTCGTCAAACAGTCGGGCGGCCATGTCGACGTCTATTCGGAGGAAGGCTGCGGCACCACCGTGCGGCTCTACCTGCCGCGCTATGCCGGCGTCTTCGTCGAGCCGGAGGCGTCCTCGGCGCCGCCCGCGACCGATCCCGCCGCGCAGGGGGAGACGGTGCTGGTGGTGGAGGATGATGCGGAGGTGCGCGCCCTTTCGACCCAGATGCTGCGCGAATGCGGCTATCGGGTGCTGGAGGCGGCGGACGGCGCCAGCGCGCTTGCCCTGCTGGAAGCGGAGGCGGGCATCGACCTGCTGTTCACCGATGTCGTGATGCCGGGCATGTCGGGCAAGGAACTGGCCGATGCCGCCGCCGCCATGCGGCCGGATCTCAAAATCCTGTTCGCCAGCGGCTATACCCGCAACGCCATCGCGGCGGAGGGGCGGCTGGACCCGTCCGTGTCGCTGCTGTCCAAACCTTTCACCTCGGACCAGCTGGCCCGCCGCGTCCGTGCGCTGCTGGACGGGGAGGAGGGCGGCACGGCCCGTAACTAGGTCGGCAGCAGCATCGGGAATTTCTGCATTTCCAGATAGCCCGGATCGAATCCCGCAACGGCGGTCAGCGCATCCCAGTCGGGCACCACCACGGTGCGGCCGCGCACGACGAGCAGATTGTCGCGGGCGAGCGATCGCATCGTGCGGTTCATATGCACCGGCGTCATGCCGAGCGCGTCGGCGAGCTGCGCCTGAATCGCCGCCATCTGATAGGCGGTGCGCATGCCAAGCCCCGCCTGCTCGATCCGCAGTCCCAGTTCGCAGAAAAGATGCGCGGTCCGCATCCGCGCGTCGCGCCGGCCCAGATTGACGATCCATTGCGACAGGATGGTCCCGTCCGCCACGCAATCGCGCCAGAAGGCTTCGCCAAGCGCAGGATAGTCACGCGCCAGCATCGCCAGATCCTCATGCTGCACCATCAGTACGGTGAGCGGCGCCGACAAGGCCTGCAAAGCCCATTCGACCTTGGGCAGCATCAGCGAGAACAGGTCGCACATGTCGCCGGGAATGTGCAGCGCGGTGATCTGGCGATGACCGTCGCGCAGCTGGTTGAAGCGGGCGGCCATGCCCGACGCCACGAGGCAGCTATAGGTGGTGCGCTCGCCCGGACGGACGATGTCACGATGCGGCTCCACCTCCACCTCGCGCGCGGGCAGCGCCAGCACCGCCGCCTGCTCCGCCTCGCCCAGTTGCGAGCGCAGCAGCAAGCGGCGCAGGAACAGGCGCAACGCCGGATGCCCCTGCGCCACATCGCCGGGGCGGCGCGCGCTGCCCGCATCCTCAGGCAGCGTGCGATCGCGGCCCGGCGCGGCTCTCATCGCCGGATGCTCACGACATCCGCAAATCGGACGACCCGCAACAGCTCATGATCGGCGTCGGTGATTTCCATGCGATGATTGAGGTCCACCGACTGGCCCGAGCGCACATGTTCGGCGATGATGTCGCGCGCCGCGCGCACGGTCTCGGCCTCCGCGGCGTCCAGGTCGGTATAATCCTGTCCATCCTCGTCGATGATGTCGGTGTCATTGAAAAGGTTTATGTGAAATCGTGGCATTGGGCCTCTTTGGCTACCGTTGATGGGCGGGGTCAGCTGTTGCGGTGCAGATAGTCGGTGACCGCATTCACATGCGGCCCGACCTTCTCCACCGCCTCCTCCAGCCGCTCGCGCGGGGCGTTGAGCCGGTGCGACCAATATCGCACCTCCCGGTCCTGGCCGAGGGAGATATGTTTGAGATCCTCCGGCGCTGCCGGCGCCCGGTCGGGCGGGATCATGTCCCTGTCGCGATCCGTCATGGCTCAGCCGCTACCCTGATTGTTGATGGGCGGCGCGAGCGGATTGATCTGGCTGGGCTGCGCCTTCTCGACCCGCTCGGGCACGGCGCGATCCGATGGCTCGTCGGCGCCCTCTTGAGCGTCAACCGGCGGGTCAGCCTGATCCTGCGGGCGGTCCATCAATGCGCTCCGTGCGCTTTGCCGTCGAGCATCTCCAGATGCTGCTGGACGACGGGCGCAATTTGGCCGGCTGCGGCCTTGAGCGGCGCAGCGGTACCGTTGCGGGCGTAGCGACTATGGAGCGCCAGCGCCTGCTGATGCGCGGCCTTTTGCTGCATCCAGTAAAGCCGGTCACGGGCCGCACCGCTCGCCTTGGTGAGGGCGTCGATCTTGGCCTGCTGCGGCGGCATCATGCGCGGCGGCGGTGGGGTCACGCCGGCCTGTCCGGCGGCGGCCTTCAGCATCGCGCTGCTCTTCTGATGATCGCGGATCATCATCGTCGCGAAGGAGCGGACTTTCGCATCCTGCGTCGATTGCAGCACCAGCTGGCTGGACTTTTGTTCGTAGAGGTCGCCCGCTGCCGCTTCCGCCAGATAGGCGCTGGGGGCGAGGGCGGATGCGGCGGCGGGCGCGGCAAGCACGGCGGCGGCGACCAGCAACGGCGGCAGGAAGGGGGCAAGGCGTTTCATGGGGGCAACTCCTCTTATCGCCTAACAGCGCCGGGCCGGTGCCGATGTTCCGCCGCCGCGCGACGCCTCGATAACCTGAATTAGGGAGAGGCGTTGTTGGCGACGCATGAGCTAAGGGAAGCTCGGCAGAACGCCTGAGTCGCAGCCGGAAGCCTGACCGGAATCTTAAAAGATGCTGCCGTTAACTATATGTTTTTGCAGCTTATCGTGCGAGAGGCACCGCTCAGCAGATTTCCGCAGGTTTAGAACATAGGTCAAGTTGCGCCTAAGCAGTTTGCATCATGTTCTGCGGCGGGGGGCTTAACAGGGAGTGTTTCCATGTTGAGCCAAGTCGCACTAACGGAAGGCCTCACACACTTCCGCCCGCACCAGTTTCTGGCACGGGAAAATGAGAGGCCGGAGTCGCTGTTTCATCTTCAGGAAGGGTGGGCGTGTCGCTATCGCCTGCTGTCCGATGGCCGGCGTCAGATTACCGCGCTCTATCTGCCGGGTGATATTTGCGACCCGCTCTGGGCGTTCGGCCGTGCGCCGGCGCAGCCGGTGGTGGCGCTGACCAATATCCGCGCGGTGAGCCTGCCTTGCCGGGTGCCGCCCTTCAGCGGGCCGGACGCGCAGCAGCGTTTCTGGAAAGTGATCGCCGACGCCATGGAGCGCCAGTCCAATTGGCTGGTGACGCTCGGCCGCAAGACGGCGGTGGAGCGGCTCGCCCATCTGCTGCTCGAACTGTTTGAACGGATGCGCCAGTCGGGCCTTGCCTATGGCCAGCAATGCGCGATGCCGCTGACGCAGATGGAGATTGCCGACCTGACCGGCATGACCCCGGTGCATGTCAACCGCACACTGCAATCGATGCGCGCGCGCGGTCTGGTCGAACTGCAATCCAAATGGCTGCGCATTCCCGATCTCAACGCGCTGCGGGAGATCGCCGCTCTGACGCCGAGCGATACGCTGGCCTGACCAGTAGGGGACATGCGCGCCCGCCGCGCATGTCCCGTTCATGGTCAAGCTGACAGTCGCGCGCCTTCGCGACCCGCCTTGCCGCCGCGACCGATGGCGGTGGCGGTCAGCGTGGCGGCATGCACTTCCTCGGCGAACCAGCGCACCGTATCCGCCAGCCCCTGCGCCAGCG
>DAMDPH010000078.1:0-14902 GCA_032082785.1 Sphingobium sp.
GCGATGGAGCGGCACCGGCACGATCAGCAGCCCCGCCTCGTCCGGCACATGCCGCTGCATATGCGCCGCGATCAACCGCGCAAGGCCGATCCGCCGCCCATATTTGAGGCGCAGCGCCACCTGCCGCGCGACATCGCCATAGGCCAGCACCGCGCGGGCGCTGTCAAAGACAGGGGGATGCGCCAGGCAGGCGTCGCACTCCGCCCCCTCCCCCCGGTCATAGTCGAAGGGCAGACCGCAGCGGGCGCAGCGGGGATCGCCCAGAAATTCCATGCCGCTCCAGCAGGACAGGCAGAAACCATGATCCTGCGCGACAATCTCGCCGCAGCCCGGACAGCGCGGCGGCAGCGCATAATCGAGCGCCGGGCGCAACAGCCCCTTGAGAAGCATGGCGGGCGTCATCATCTCCCTTGTCCGCCCTTCCCGCCCGATGCACAAGGCCGCCATGGACCGTCCCGACATTTTCGACCGCACGCTGCGCGCCCGCCGCCGCGACCGCATGATCGCCGGCTTTGCCGATCATGATTTCCTGTATCGTGCGATGCTGGACGAGCTGCTGGACCGGTTGACCGACGTGCAGCGCGACCTGCCCGAGGCGCTGGTGATCGGCTGCCCCGACGGCAGCGCCCGCGCCGCGCTGGAGGCGATGGGCAAGCGCGTCGCCTGCCTTGATCCCGGCTTCCTCGCTGCGCGGGCGGCGGGCGGGGTGCAGGGGGATGAGGATGCCCTGCCCTTTGCCGACGACAGTTTCGACCTGGTGATCGCCTGCGGCACGCTGGACAGCGTCAACGACCTGCCCGGCGCGCTGATCCTGATGCGGCGGGTGCTGCGGCCCGACGGGCTGATGCTGGCGGCCTTTGCCGGCGCGGGCAGCCTGCCCCGGCTGAAAGCGGCGCTGATGGCGGGCGAAGGCGACCGGCCGGGTCAGCATGTCCATCCGCAAGTCGACGTGCGTGCGGCCGGCGATTTGCTGGGCCGGGCGGGCTTCGCCATGCCGGTGGCGGACGGGATGACGCTCAATATCCGCTATGGCGACATGCTGCGGCTGATGCGGGACTTGCGTGGCATGGGCGCGGGCAATGTGCTGGCGTCGCGGCCGCCGCTCCTGACGCGCGAGACGGTGATGCGCGCGGCCGCGCATTTTGCCGAGGCGGCCGACGATGATGGCCGTACCGCCGAGCAGATGACGATCGTCTTTCTGTCGGGGTGGAAGCCCGATCCCAGTCAGGCCAAGCCGGCGCGGCGCGGCAGCGCCACTCACTCGCTGGCGGAGGCGCTCAAGGCGAAGCCCTGACGATCCCGCCAGCCCGACGCGCGGCGGGCAGGTCGCCGACCAGCGGCCCGTCGCTAATCTCCCGCCCCGTCCATCCGGCATCGTCGCGGCGATAATCGACATGATTGCCCCGGCGGAAGCCGGCGCCGTCCCAGACCACCACCTGAAGCTCTATCTCGTCATTGCGGCGGACGTGGAGCCAGTTGAAACTTTGCGGCTCGTCATTGCGCAGCCGCACCGAAGTGGCTGTGCCGGCCTGGATCACCAGCGCGCCGCCGGCATGTTCGACCATCTTTTCGGCGGCCTGCGCATAGGTGCGATGAAAATGGCCCGCCAGCGCCAGATGCACGCCCGCCTCGCACGCGGCGACCACCGCATCGTCATGCCGCCCCACCGCCTCGCTCAATTCATTGCCCTGGCCGATCGGCATGGCGAACAAGGGATGATGGGTGACGAGGATGCGCGTCTTGCTGGCCGCGACCGGAGCGAAGCGTCGGCGCAGCATGTCCATCTGGTCATGATTAATACGCCCGTCCTTGATCGTCAGGGACCGCGCGGTGTTGAGGCCAAGGATCGCGACCTCATCATCCTCATACCAGGGGCAGAGTTCATTGGCGATATAGCGCTTGTAGCGACGCAGCGGCGCGGCGAAGCGGCGCACGACATCGTAGAGCGGAATGTCATGATTGCCCGGCACCAGCAGCAGCCGCATGCCCGCCGCGCGCAGGCGGTTGAGCCAGGCGGAGGCCTGCTGAAACTGCGCCACGCGGGCGCGCTGGGTGAAGTCGCCGCTGATGATGACGAGGTCGGGCTGCCGTTCCTGAAGCCAGGCTTCGGCGGCGGAAACCACCTTCGGATCATGGGCGCCAAAATGAATGTCGGAAAGATGTGCGATACGGGCCATATAAAAGCAACGTGCGCAGCCGCCATTCGGTTGCGCGGCGGAGCTTAACCCCTGTTTGGGCGTTGTAGCCGCCATGAGTTTGAGGCCCTTGCCCCGCGAAGCCGTGCTGATCGTCAACGCGCACAGCCGCAAGGGGGAAGCATTATTCGCGCAGGCGAAGGAAAAGCTGGAGGCGACGGGCCTGCGCCTGATCGCCGCCCATGCCGTGCGCGACCCCGCCAATCTGGATGGGACCGTGCGTCAGGCCGTGGCCGACGGCGCACCCATGGTGATCGTGGGCGGCGGCGACGGATCGATGTCGGGGACGGTGGATGAACTGGTCGGCAAGGACTGCGTGTTCGGGGTGCTGCCGCTCGGCACCGCCAACAGTTTCGCGCGGACGCTCGGCCTGCCGCTGGATCTTGACGGCGCGGTCGAGGTGATCGCGTCGGGCCGGCGTCGCCGCGTCGATCTGGGCATGATCGACGGCGACTATTTCGTGAATGCCGCCTCGCTCGGCCTGTCGCCGCTGATCGGCCGGTCGGTGCCGCACAAGCTGAAACGCTATCTGGGGCGGATCGGCTATCTGCTCTGGGCCATCAAATGTTCGGTCGGGTTCCGGGCCTTTCGCCTGACAATCAACGACGGCGAAACCGAAAGGCGCATGTGGTCGACCGAGGTGCGCATCCTCAACGGCCCCTATCATGGCGGGGTCGAACTGTCCGACCATGCCGGCATCGATACGGGCGAGATCGTCATTCAGGCGGTGGTGGGGCGCAGTCAGGCGCGGCTGGCCTGGGACTGGTATGCCAAATTCTTCAAGCTGCGCGACCGCGACTCCCATACGGAGGAGTTTCACGGCCGCCGCTTCCATATGACCACGCATCCGCGCCAGCGCATCTCCATCGACGGCGAGGTGCTGGCGCGCACGCCCGCCACCGTGCAGGTCGCGCCCGGCGCGATCGAGGTGGCGGTGCCGGCGGACTGATGGCCGGGATCAGAGCGGCTTGTCGTAAATCTGGTAGATTTTATTGACCTGGCTGTGGATCGCGTCGGCGATGGCGTTCATCCCCTGATTATCGTCCAGCACCCAGCCGATTTCGCCGCGCGTCGACCCATAATGGGCGATGGCCTGGCGGCGGATATATTCGATCATCATGAAGGCCAGCTGGCTCGCCATGCGGGAGGATTGCAGCCGCTGCACCACGCCCATCAGCGGCACGCGCATGGTGCGCGCCTTGGGCCGGCGCAGCCACCAGAGCAATTTGGCCCAGCCGAAGGGGAAGAGCGCGCCGTTGAGCGGCTTGATGGCTTCGTTGAGGTCGGGCAGCGTCATCATGAAGGCGACCGGCTCGCCATCCAGTTCGGCGATCATGATAAGATCCTCGAACACGATGGGCTTGAGCTTCTTGCCGGTGAAGGCGACTTCCTCATCGGTGATGGGGACAAAGCCCCAATTCTTGCCCCAGGCGTCGTTCAATATGCCCAGGATGATCTGCGCCTCCGCGTCGAACCGCTTCTTGTCGACCTTGCGGATGGTGATGCGCGGGTTCTTCTCGCCCGACTGGACGATGCGCTGGATCAGCGGCGGGAAATCCTGCGTGATGTCGAGCGCATAGGTTTTGAGCTGCTTGACGGGGTTATAGCCCGCGCTCTCGATCATCGCCTGATAGGCGGGGCTGTTATGGCCCATCATCACCGTGGGCGGATGATCATGCCCTTCGATCAGCAGGCCCGGCTCCTCCCAGATGGAAAGCGAGATCGGCCCGAGTATGCGGGTCATGCCCTTACCGCGCAGCCAGTCTTCGGCCGCCGCCAGCAGCGCCGCGCCGGTCGCGGCATCCTCCGCCTCGAACAGGCCGAAATTGCCGGTCCCCGGCCCCATTCCCTGCTCGGCCGGCTGGGCGAGCGCCAGATGATCGATATGGGCAGAGATGCGGCCGACCACCATGTCGCCCCGCCGCGCGAGGAAATATTGCGCCTCGGCATGGCTGAAGAAAGGGTTCTTGCCCGGCTTCAGCAGATTATAGGCTTCTTCCTTGAGCGGCGGCACCCAGTTGGGGTCATTGGCGTAAAGCCGCCAGGGCAATTCGACGAAAGCCTTGAGGTCGGCCTTGCCCGACACGGGGGTGATAACCAGATTGGCCCTGTCGGCCGAAGAATGTTGCGCCACGGCTGCCCGCCTTCAGATGTTCGATGGCTTGCAGTTCGGCGCTTGGCCGGCGAATGTCAATCCGCCCGCGTGGCGCCCGGACAAGATGGTGAAATGTCACGTTGCTGCCACGATTGCAGCGCAATTGCGCGCTAGGGACCGCCCCATGACTGTGCATGAATCGATCATTGCCCCCGCCGCCTATCGCGCGGGCGCCGCACCCGACGACGCTGCCATGCTGCGCGCCGCCGCCGACCTGACGCGTAGCCTGTCGACCGCCAATCCCGCCATTTACTGGCCGGACCTGCTGGCGTCGGCGCTGCTGGGCTATGCCGGCCTGGCCGGCGCGATCCTGCTGGCGCCGGCGGCGCTGGCGATCGGCTGCGGCATCGTCGCGATGCTGGCCCTCTATCGCGCGGCGAGCTTCATCCATGAGCTGACCCATATGCGCAAGGATGCGGTGCCGGGTTTCCGCCTGGGCTGGAACCTGCTGGTCGGCATGCCGCTGATGATCCCGTCTTTCATGTATGAAGGCGTGCATAACCAGCATCATGCCCGCACCCGCTATGGCACCGCCAATGATCCGGAATATCTGCCGCTGGCGCTGATGAAGCCCTGGTCGCTGCCGCTGTTCATCCTGGTGGCGGCGCTGGCGCCGGTCGGCCTGATCCTGCGTTTCGGTCTGCTCGCACCGCTCAGCGCCGTCATCCCGCCGCTGCGCCGGATCGTCGTCGCGCAATATTCGGCGCTGTCGATCAACCCCGCCTATCGCCGCCGCGCCCCCGAAGGCGCCTTTGCGCGCGAATGGGCGTGGCAGGAAGCCGGCGCGTCGGTCGTTGCTCTTGCCCTGGTCGGCAGCGTCTTCGCCTTCGGGTGGAAGCCCCTGCTCGTCTATATGGGCGTTCATTCGGCGATGACCGTCATCAACCAGCTGCGCACGCTGGTCGCGCATCTGTGGGAGAATGAGGGCGAGGCGATGAGCGTCACCGCCCAATATCTCGACTCGGTCAATGTGCCGCCGCCCGCGACGCTGCCGGCGCTGTGGGCGCCGGTCGGGCTGCGCTACCACGCGCTGCACCATCTGCTGCCGAGCGTGCCCTATCATGCGCTGGGCGAGGCGCATCGCCGGCTGACCACGACGCTCGACACGGCGTCGCCCTATCATAAGGGCAATTATGCCGGCATGGCGCCGCTGATCGGCAAGATCGCGCGCAGCACGATGAGCGCGGGGCGTGGCGCCCCGGCGAACGGCGCGCTGGAAGCCGAGAGCCGCTGAGCGCTGCCCTATTCCTCGGTGCGGAACAGGACCGTTTCGCCCAGCAGCAGGAATAGCAGGAAGGGCGCCCAGGCCGCCAGGAACGGCGGGTAAGCGCCCAGATTGCCCATGGCGAGCGAGAAATTGTCCGCCACGAAATAGGCGAAGCCCAGCGCCATCCCCATCACCGCGCGCAGGAATAGCTGCCCCGAACGGGCTAGGCCGAAAGCGGCGACCGATCCCAATATCGGCATCAGCAGCGCCGATAGGGGGCTGGACAGCTTGTGCCACAGGCTCGCCTCCAGCTCGGCCGTGGGACGACCGGCGTCGCGCAGGTCGACGATGGCGTCCTGCAACTCGCGGAAGGTCAGCGCATTGGGGTCGACCCGCGCCAGCGTGAACTGGTCAGGCCGGATGTCGCGGCCAAAGCGCGCCGTCCCGATATCCCGCACCGTGCCGCGCGCGACGTCGAACTGGCGCGCATCCTCCAGCAGCCAGCTTTTGGTGGCGGGGTCATAATGACCTTTGGGCGCGCGCACCATGGTCGTCAGGCTGTTGTTGACGCGGTTGAAAATCTCCACCTTGCGCAGTTGCACATCATTGCCGCGCCCGG
The DNA here is from genome assembly GCA_032082785.1 of Sphingobium sp. Classification (GTDB taxonomy): domain Bacteria; phylum Pseudomonadota; class Alphaproteobacteria; order Sphingomonadales; family Sphingomonadaceae; genus Sphingobium. The sequence goes on from DAMDPH010000078.1 coordinate 6,177, forward strand.
CGACGATGGCGGCGGTGACGAGATTATTGCCGTCGCGCACCCAGGCATTGGTCTTGACCCCGCTATCGGGCGGCACCGGACCGAACTCCACCGCTTCCCAGGCGCTGAGCGCGGCCGTCGAGCGCGCCACCACCCGTTCATTGAAGACAAAGCTGATCACCGACACGCCCAGCGCCGTCACGATCAGCGGCGCCAATATCTGGTGCGCGGACAGGCCGGCGGCCTTCATCGCGATGATTTCGCTATTCTGGTTGAGCGTCGCCAGCATGATGAGCGTGCCCAGCAGCACCGAAAAAGGCAGGAATGTGGCAATGATCTGCGGCGCGCGCAGGCCGGCATAATGCCAGAGCTGCGGATCGCCATTGCCGGGATAGGCCAGCACGTCGCCCGAATTGCCGAGCAGGTCCAGCGTCAGCAGCACCGTCACCAGCATCGCCAGCACGGCGAAGATGCGGGTGAGGAACAGGCGGGCCATGTACCAGCTCATCTGGCGCGAAGGGAAGAAGTTCATGGGTCAGGCCGCTCCTTCGGCCGGTTCGGCGGGCTTGCGCCGCCAGAAGCGCAACAGGCGGCCCACCTGCTTGCCGAGCTTTGCAAAGGCGAATTCCAGCGCCGCGATGGGCTGGCCACCCGGCCGGTGCGCGATCACATGATACATCCACAGGATCAGCGCGGACGCGACCAGGAACGGCCCCCATAGGGCCAGAATCGGGTCCACCTTGCCCAGCGCGCCGACGCTTTCGCCATATTGATTGACCTTGTGATAGGTCACGATGAAGACGATCGAGAGGAAGACGCCGAGCGCCGATGTCGATCTTTTGGGGGGAATGGCGAAGGCCAGCGCCGCCAGCGGCAGCAGCAGCATGAAGATCACCTCCACCATGCGGAAATGGAAATTCGCGCGCACCTCATGCCGCAACTTTTCCGACGTTTCGGACGACTGGCCGATCTGGATCAGTTCGGGCAGCGTCTTTTCCCGGTCGACGTCGCGCCCCCGGAAACTCTCGATCTGCGGCAGGTCGATGGGCAGGTCGTGGCTGGAGAAGGAGAGGATACGCGGCGTCTTATATTTGGGCGCATCATTCACCAGCACCCCGTCGCGCAGACGGAAGATGATGGTGTCCGGGTCATCGGTGGCGAGGAACCGGCCCTGGGCCGCGGTCACCGCCACCGACTGGCCATCGCGGCCCACGACGCGGACGAAGATCCCCTGAAGATTGCTGCCCTCGTCCAGGCTGCGCTCGATCCGCAGGGTCATGCGCTTGCCAAGGTTGGTGAACTCCCCGACCTTGATCGAGGCGCCCAGCGCGCCCGACCGCAGTTCAAAGCGCAGCGCCTCATAGGCATGGCGCGAGAGCGGCTGGACCCAGCCGACGAGGCCCAGATTGACCAGCGCCAGCCCGATGGCAAACATATAGGGCACCCGCAACAGCCGCCCATAGGACAGGCCGACCGCCCTCATCACGTCCAGTTCGGACGACAGCGCCAGCTTGCGGAAGGCGAGCAGGATGCCGAGCATCAGCCCGATCGGAATGCCGAGCGACAGATATTCGGGCAGCATATTGGCCAGCATCCGCCACACGACGCTCACCGGACCGCCTTCGGCGGCGACGAAGTCGAACAGGCTCAACATCTTGTCGAGCACCAGCAGCATCGCGGCGATCACCAGCGTGCCGAGCATGGGCACCGCGATCAGACGGGCGAGATAGCGATCGGTGGCGGTCAGCATTTCAATATATCGTCGTCCCATCACCATGTTTTGGCCGCAAACCCCGCCCATATGCGGAAGGAGGTAAAAAGCGGGGCGAACAGGGGCTCGCCGTTCGGATCATCCGGCCGGCTATAGCTTCCAGGAGTCTGATGGTCATGTTGAAAGTTGCAATGGGTTTGATGTCGGGTGCGGCGATGCTTGTCGCGGTGCCGGCCTTCGCCCATGGCCAGGAAATCAGGAATGATCTGTCGCGTTGCGCGGCGTCGGCTCAGGGGCCGGCCGTGCTGGTCGACGTGCGCGGCTTTGCCGCCGCCACCGGCAAGGTGCGGGTGCAATCCTATCGCGGCACCAAGTCGGAATGGCTGTCCAAGGGCGCCTGGCTCAACCGCATCGATACCGCCGTGCGCCCGGACAATGGCGCGATGCGCTTCTGCATGCCGCTGCCCGAACCGGGCCGCTATGGCATCGCCGTGCGCCACGACATCAACGGCAATGGAAAGACCGACATCACCAGCGATGGCGGCGGCTTTTCCAATAATCCCAGCCTCAGCATCTTCAATCTGGGCAAGCCGTCGGTCGACAAGGCCGCCTTCAATGCCGGGTCTGGCGTGACCAGGATCACCATCAACCTCAAATATATGTAAGGCTGACATGGTCTGCGTCGCGCTTCTGTCCAATCCCAAATCGACGGGCAACCGACAGACATTGCCGCGTGTGCGAAGCTATTGCGCCAGTAATCCCGACATTTTCCATTATGAAGTGGAGCATGTCGACCAGATCAACCGGGCGTTGCAGACCATCGCCCGCGTCGATCCGGTGGTGATCGTCATTAACGGCGGCGATGGCACCGTTCAGGCGGCGCTGACCGAACTCTATCAGGGTGAGCATTTCAAAGGCCGCGTGCCGCCGATCGCGGTGCTGCCCAATGGAAAGACCAACCTGATCGCGCTCGACCTTGGCATTCATGGCGACCCGATCAAGGCGCTGGAAAGGATCGTGCAGATCGCCAAGGCGGGCGTCGACGACCATGTCGTCGCGCGCGAGCTGATCGCCCTGTCCGACGGTCAGGCGGGCAGCCGGCCGGTGTTGGGCATGTTCCTGGGTGGCGCGGGCCTGGCCGATTACATGCTCTATTGCCGCAACCAGATTTACCCGCTGGGCCTGTCCAACGGCATCAGCCATTTCCTGACAGTGCTGGCGGTGATCTTCCAGCTGCTGTTCGGCGTGCGCGCGCGTTTCCTGCCGCCGTCGAGCGATCCGGTGCGCATCTCGCTGATCCGCGACGGGCAGTTGGCGGGGCGTTTTTCGGTGCTGATCGTCACCACGCTGGAACGGCTGCTGTTCGGCACCCAGCCGGGCGAGAGCCAGCGCGGCAATATGAAGCTGATGGCGGTGGACCAGACGCTGCCGGCGCTGATGCGGCTGGTCTGGGCCAGCCTGTTCAAGCGGGTCGGCCGATCGCCGATGCAGGGCATTCACCTTGAGCAGGGCGACATGATCCGGATCGAGGGGGACCATAGCAATGTGATCCTCGACGGCGAGCTGTTCCAGGCGTCGGAGGGAAAGCCGATCGTGCTGCGCTCGACCGCTCCTGTGCCTTTCCTGCGCCTCGCCGCCTGAGCCAAGCGGCAGGCGGGCTGCGGTCAGCCCTGCCCTTCCCCACCAAATGACGGCGCCGCCAGAGCGCGGCCATGGTCGCGGATTCCGACCGGCCAACTTTGCGACAGGCGATGGAAGAGGTCCGCGTCGCCGGCATAAAGGGCGCGGATCGCCTCTTCATAGCCCGGTCGATCGCCGGCCATGGCGGTGAGGAAGCTGTAGGCCGCGTCGCGGGCCGCGCGCGGAGTGGGGCCGGGCTCGCTTGCCTTGCGCGCCTGATCCACCAGCCGGCGCAGCGCGGCCGATGCGCCGCAGGATTGCTGGGCCAGCCAGTCCCAATGACGCGGCAGCAAGGTCACCTCACGCGCCTGCACGCCCAGCCTGGGCCGTCCGCGTCCCCGCGGGGGCTGCGTCGAGCCTTCGCGCAGGTCGATATCGACCTGCCGCCCGCTCTCATCGTCGAACAGCAGCACGGACTGCGCCGCCTCGCCCATGGCGCGCAAAGCGGCGCGGATCTCCGCCTCGTCCCCGGTGGCGATCCATATGTCACCGGCAAAGGCGGTCAGCGTTCTGGTCATGGCAATGGCTCCGTGCCGGATTGAGGTCGGCACGGCGGATATATATCCGGGTCAATAGAGTCAATATAGCCCGGATGTTATTCCGACAGCTCGACCCAGACCGGCGCATGGTCGCTGGCCTTTTCCCGGCCGCGAAAATCCTTGTCGACCTGCGCGTCGACCATGCGGTCGGCGGCGGCGGGGCTGAGCAGCAGATGATCGATGCGGAAGCCCGCGTCGCGCGGCCAGGCGTTCATCTGATAGTCCCAGAAGGTCCAGACGCCGCCATTGGGATGACGGCTGAGCAGCGCGTCGGTCCAGCCATCGGCCAGCAGCCGGCGATAGGCGGCGCGGCTTTCCGGCTGCATCAGCGCATCCTCGGCCATGGCCTTTACCGAATAGGTGTCCACGTCGCGCGGGATGACATTATAGTCGCCGGCGAGAATGGCGGGTGTCTCTTCGGCCCATATCTCCGCCGCACGGCGGCGCAGCCGCTCCATCCAGCGCAGCTTATAGTCGAATTTCGGCCCCGGACGGGGATTGCCGTTGGGCAGATAGATGCTGGCGACGCGCAGCCCCTTCACATCGGCTTCCAGATAGCGGCTATGCTCATCCTCCGGCTCGCCCTCCAGACCCCGGCGCACCTCGACGGGCGTTTCGCCACGCGCCAGGATGGCGACGCCGTTAAACCCCTTTTGCCCGTGCCAGATGGCGCCATAGCCGGCCTCCTCGATATCCTTGATCGGGAAGCCTTCATCCACCGACTTGATTTCCTGAAGGCAGGCGATGTCGGGCTGGGTTTCGTTCAGCCATTCGACCAGACGCGGCAGGCGCGCCTTGATGCCGTTGATGTTGAAGCTGGCGATACGCACGAAACTGCTCCTCCCATCGGGCGACGCGCGTCGCCCGCTGATGTAAATGTCGGTGCCTGTGTGGAGATTAACCGCCGCCGGGGCAAGCGCCCCGCCGCGCCGGCCTCAGACGGAGAAGCTGGTGCCGCAGCCGCAGCCGGCGGTCGCGTTGGGATTGGTCACCTTGAACGCGGCGCCACCCAGATCGGAGACAAAATCCACGGCCGACCCGCGCACCAGATCGATGCTGACATCGTCCACCACCAGCGTCACGCCGTCGCGCTCCACCGTCAGATCGTCCTGCTCCACCGTTTCGGCCAGACCGAAGCGATATTGAAAACCCGAGCAGCCGCCGCCCTCCACGGCCAGGCGGAGGATGGCGGGCTTGCCCTGCTTGGCCGCGATAGCGGCGACGCGGGCAGCGGCGGAGGGAGTGAGATCGATATCGGCCATGGCGTCTAGATAGGTGCAAGCAAAAGCCCCGGCAAGCTATTGGCGCCGGGGCTTTGCGGGATCGGACGAAAGTCGGGCCAGTCGGATCAGTCCGCCGCCTTTTCCTCCGCCTTGGTGGGGCCACCCATCGCGATCGGCGGCTTGGTGTTCATCGCGATCAGATAATCGGGACCGGCGACGAAGGGGATGGGATTGATGGCGGCGCCATCGAGACGCACTTCATAATGAAGATGGCTGCCCGTTGAACGACCGGTCGAGCCCATCAGGCCGATGATCTGCCCACGCTGCACATAGCTGTTGGGCGCAACCAGCAGCTTCGACATATGGCCGTAGCGCGTTTCCATGCCGTTGCCGTGCGAAATCTGGACCAGATTGCCATAACCGCTGGCCCAGCCGGCGCGGCTTACGATGCCGTCGGCGGTGGCGTGGATCGGCGTGCCCACCGGACCCGGAATATCGATGCCCTTGTGCATGCGGGTCCGGCCGTTGAACGGATCGGAGCGCGCGCCGAAGTTGGACGTCAGCGACAGTTTCTGCACCGGGCGGCCCGAGGGGATATAGGCGGCGGTTTTCGCGTTGCCGTCCATCCGTTGCAGGCTGCTGAAGAGGTTCGAGAAGTTCACGTCCGCCGGCCCGAGCGGGCTGGTGCTGATCGAAGCGGCGTCGCCATAGGGATCGTCGTCTTCGGTGGCGTGGGCCGGAGCCGCCGCGCAAAGTGCCGTTACAATACCTGCCCCCGCAGACATTTTAACGGCCTTGGAAATTGTACGGAACCATTGCGCCGAACGCGCATTCTCGAAAATAGAAATCATCATGCCGACCCCGACTTTGAACCGGAGGCTATCGCCCACCGGCCTCTCCTTGTTCATCTAAGCGACAGATTGCCGCACCCGCTGAGATGCAGACTGCAAATTACGGATCAGCTTGCAAGCGCGTCGTAGAAGTCCAGCGTCAAACCGGCTTGCCGCCGCGCTGAGTCGTTGAACGGGCGCTTCAACGCACCTCGAAAATGCCGGCGCACTAGCATTTGATAATGGTCAGGGGCATCCAGACCCCGCCCGCTCGTCGCAAATTTGAACCAGCTGGTCCCAGCCGCGACGTGGCGAATCTCATCGGTCATGATCCGGCGCAAGATCTGCGCGGATATGCGGTCCCCCGCCTGTTCGAAACGGTCCACCGTCGCCGGCGTGATGTCGAGCGCGCGGGCTTCCAGCACCATCGGCACGATCGCCAGTCGCGCGAGCGCGTCGCCGGCGGTTTCCTCCGCCGCCTGCCACAGCCCGTCATGGGCCGGCAGCGCGCCATAATGGCTCCCCATCTGCCGCAGCCGCCGGTCGAGCAGCGCGAAATGCATCGCTTCATCCCCCCCCACCCGCATCCATTCATCGGTGAAGGCGGCGGGAAATTGTCCGCCGAACCGGCCGATCAGGTCGAACGCCAGATCGATGGCGACAAATTCGATATGGGCGAGCGCGTGCAACATGGCGATGCGCGCCCGTTCCGATCCGATCCTGCCGCGCTTTGGCATGCGGTTGGGCGGCAGCAATTCGGGCAGGTCGGGGCGCGCCGGCCGGTCCGGCATGGCGGCATCATAAAGTGGCGCCAGCCGTCCCAGACGCCAGCCGCGCGCCACCGCCCGCGCCGCCATCAGCTTGGCATAAGGATCAGGTGTCGACAGCACATGGGCGCAGGCCGCACCCACGCCGGTGATCGAGGATGGCAGGGTCAAAGCGCCCTCGCCGCCTCCAGCACCTCGGCCGCATGGCCCTTCACCTTCACCTTGGGCCAGACCCGCACAACCTTGCCCGACGCGTCGAACAGGAAGCTGGCGCGGGCGATGCCCATATAATTGCGGCCATAGAGGGATTTTTCGACCCAGGTGCCGAATGCCTCGCAGGCGGTGCCCGGCTCGTCGGAGGCGAGCGTGACGGTCAGGCCATATTTGTCCGCAAATTTCTTGAGCTTGGCGGGCTTGTCCTTCGACACGCCGACCACGGCCACGTCCAGCGCCGCGAAATCGGCCGCGAGTTCGCTGAAATCCTTCGCCTCATTGGTGCAGCCCGGCGTATCCGCCTTGGGATAGAAATAGAGCAGCAGCGGCTTGCCGCGATAGCGGCTCAGCTGGAAATCGGCGCCGTCCATATCCTTGAGCGGCACGTCGGGCAGGCTGTCGCCTTGGTCAAGCATGACTTTCCTCTTCAAAGGGCGCGGCCAGCGCGCGCCAGGCATCGCCGACGCTTTGCCGGGCCTGCGCATAGCTTTCAAGCAGCGCGTCCCAATTCTCCGCCCCGCAAGCGCGCGCGACCAACGGCCGGGTGGCTTCGGGCGGCTCGGTCGATTTGGGCGAGACGAGGCGCGACACGATCAGGAAGCGCGTCACAAGATCATGCGCCTCGATCAAAGCGGCCGGCAGATGGCCCGCCTGCACCAGCGCCGCCAGCGCCTGCCCCAGATCCGGGTCGAAGGCCATTTTCTGCCGGAACTGCGTGATGTGGATGAGGAATTCCAGATCGACCAGCCCGCCCGGCACCAGCTTGACGTCCAGCTCCCCCGCCGGCGGTTTGTGGCGGGCGATGTCGGCGCGCATCTTCACCGCCTGCCGCGCTAGCTCATCGGCATCGCGCGGCCGCTCCAGCGTCTCGCGCAGTATTTCTTCCAGCGCGGCGCGGGCAGCGGGCGATCCGAACACCGGGCGGGCGCGCGTCAGCGCCAGATGCTCCCAGGTCCAGGCTTCCTCCCGCTGATAGCGCGTGAAACTTTCCAGACTGACGGCGAGCAGCCCTTGCGCCCCCGACGGCCGCAGCCGGGTGTCCACCTCATAAAGCGGCCCCGATGCGGTGGGCACCGAAAGCGCGTTGGTGATCCGCTGCCCCAGCCGGTTGAAATATTGCGTCGCGCCGAGCGACCGGGGACCATCCGACTCAGCCAGAAAATCGCCGGTGAACAGGAAGACGAGGTCCAGGTCCGACGCATGGGTAAGCACGCCGCCGCCCAGCCGGCCGAGCGCCAGGATCACCATCTCGCCCCCCGGCACCTTGCCATGGGCCGCTTCGAATTCCGCGACGGTGGCGCTGGCGAGCGCTTCGATGGCGGCGAGGGCAACCCGGCCATAGCCCCGCCCCGCCTCCAGCGGATCGCTGCCCCGCACGATCTGCGCGCCCAGCGCGAAACGGCGGTCGCCCACACGCTGGCGCACCCGGTCGAGCAGGGTCTGATAATCCTCGCCCGGCTCCAGCAGGCTGAACTGGGTCGCCAGTCGCTCGACCGAAGGCGGCGGGTCGAAAGCGGTGGCGTCGATCAGCCCGTCGATCAGCTCCACCCGCCGCGCCAGCGCGTCGGCCAGCGTCGGCGCATGGCTGAGCAATTCCGCCAGCAGTTCGGCAAGGCCCGGTCGCGCGGCCAGCAGTTTGAAGAAATTGATCGCGCTCGGCAGGCGGCCGATCATGTCGTCCAGCCGATTGAGCGCGCGGGTGGGATCGGGCGCGGCGGCGAGCGCGCGCATCAGGCCGGGCAGCAGCGCCTCCAGCGCCTCGCGCGAAGGGGCGCTACGCAGCG
>DAMDPH010000079.1:0-14675 GCA_032082785.1 Sphingobium sp.
CCGCCTGCGCCACCCGGCGCGACGCCTGGCTGCGCAGCCTGATCGGCAGCCGCCAGTCGGTGCTGGTGGAGCGGAACGGGCATGATGGCCATGCCGAAAACTTCGCGCCGGTGCGCTTTGCGACGCCCCGGCCGCCCGCCTCTCTCACCGCCGCGACGATCACGGGCCTTGAGAATGGCACGCTGATCGCGCAAGAGGCCCCCTGATGACTGACACAGAAGGCAATAGCTGGCGCAATCGCCTTTTCGGCGGGATGAAGCGCACCTCCGACCGGCTGGGCGACAATCTCACCGGCCTGTTCACCAAGGCCGCGCTCGACGCGCAGACGCTGGACGAGATTGAGGAGGCGCTGATCGTCTCCGACCTTGGCCCGGCGATGGCGGCGCGCGTGCGCGAGCGGCTGGCCGAAGGACGGTTCAACCGCGAGCTGACCGAAGACTATCTGCGCGAGATCATCGCGGAGGAAATCGAGAAAGTGCTGGCCCCGGTTGCCCGCCCGCTGGAGATCGAAGCCTTTCCGCGCCCGCAGGTGATCCTGGTGATCGGCGTCAACGGTTCGGGCAAGACCACCACCATCGCCAAGCTCGCCAGCAATTTCCTGGAGCAGGATTATGGCGTCATGCTGGCGGCGGGCGACACGTTCCGCGCGGCGGCGATCGGCCAGCTCAAGGTCTGGGCCGACCGGCTGGGCGTGCCGATCGTCGCGGGCAAGGAAGGCGGCGACGCGGCCGGTATCGTCTTCGACGCGGTGCGTCAGGCGACCGAAACGGGCATCGACGTGCTGATCGTCGATACCGCCGGACGGTTGCAGAACAAGGCGGAACTGATGGACGAGCTGGCGAAGATCCGCCGCGTGCTGGGCCGCCTCAATCCCGCCGCGCCGCATGATGTGGTGCTGGTGCTGGACGCGACGACCGGGCAGAATGGCCTGAGCCAGATCGAGGTGTTCAAGGAAACCGCGCAGGTCACGGGCCTGGTCATGACCAAGCTGGACGGCACCGCGCGCGGCGGCGTGCTGGTGGCGGCGGCGGAGAAATATCGCCTGCCGATCCATGCCATCGGCGTCGGCGAGAAGATCGAGGATCTGCGCCCCTTCGACCCCGGCGACATGGCGCGCGCCATCGCCGGAACGGCCTATGCGCGCTAAGCCCGCAGCGTCGAGCGCGAACGGAGAATATGAATGATGGCGACCGATAGCAGCGCTCCGACCCCCGCCCCAAAGGCGGCGCCCAAGCCCGCCCATGGCGGTTCGCTCAGCCTGGCGCTGGATTTCGGTCCGCTGCTGGTCTTCTTCCTCACCTATAAGGGCGCGGGCTGGTTCTGGGGATCGGGCAATGCGATCACCGCGATGATGGTCGGCACCGCTGCCTTCATGGCCGCGATCCTGATCGCCGTCATCATATCCCGCGTGAAGCTTGGCCGCGTTTCGCCCATGCTGTGGCTGTCGGCGATGCTGATCCTGTTTTTCGGCGGCCTCACCATCTATTTTCACGATCAGCGTTTCATCCAGCTCAAGCCTACCATCATCTACGCCTTTTTCGCGCTGATGCTGTTCGGCGGGCTGATGCGGGGCAAGCCGCTGCTCAAATATCTGCTACAGGCCGCCTATGACGGGCTGACGCATGAAGGCTGGATGAAATTGTCGCGCAACTGGGCGCTGTTCTTCGTCGCCATGGCCATCGCCAACGAGATATTGCGCAACCCCGCCTGGTTCAGCTTCGACACCTGGCTCGCGATCAAGGTGTGGGGCGTCACCATCGTCTCCCTGATCTTCGCCGCCGCCAATGTGCCGATGCTGCTGCGCCACGGCCTCGACCTCGGCGAAAAGCTCGACAGCGAAGAGATCGGCCAGACCACCCCGCCACAGGGGTGAGGGCGAGGGAATAGCCGCATCGGCGGGGAGGCTGATGCGGGGCGCATGCCGGTTCATCCCGCCGCTCGCCTAAGCCCCAGTTTCTGCAATCGTTTCGCAATAGGCACATTCCCCTTTTTTTCCGGCTCAGGGTGCGCATATGGAAGGCGCGCGGGCGTTTCAGCGGCCCGCCCGGACCATGAACCATCCGCACACGCGACCCGTCGTGCGGCCGTTCCCAACGAACCCGAGGAGTTCCGCCATGGCCTTTGTTCTTCCCGACCTGCCCTATGCCAAAGATGCGTTCGGCGACATTCTGTCTGCCGAGACGTTCGACTATCATCATGGCAAGCATCACAATGCCTATGTGACCAAGGCCAATGAGCTGGTGGCGGCCGATCCGGCGTTGCAGGGCAAGTCGCTGGTCGAGCTGATCCGTTCGTCCACCGGCACGCTGTTCAACCAGGTGGGCCAGATCTGGAACCACACTTTCTACTGGAACTCGCTGTCGCCCGCCAAGACGGAGCCGACCGGCAAGCTGCTCGACATGATCACCGAAAGCTTCGGCTCGGTCGATGCGCTGATCGACAAGCTGAAGGCGGAGGCCGTCGGCCATTTCGCCAGCGGCTGGGCGGCACTGGTGGTCAAGGACGGCAAGCTCGCCGTAACCTCCTATCATGACGCCGACACGCCGGTCGCGCATGAAGGTCATGTGCCGCTGCTGATCGTCGATGTGTGGGAACATGCCTATTATATCGACTATCGCAACGCCCGCCCCAACTATGCCGAGCGCGTGCTCAAGGAAGCGCTGAACTGGGAATTTGCGGCGCTCAACCTCGACGGTGAAGGCGTCAGCCGCGCCGACCAGCCGGGCTGATGACAAAATGGCCGGTGCGCAATGGCGCACCGGCCATCATCTTTACGTAACCCTCATTCGGGCAGCGGCAGGCCCAGATCGCGCGCCAGCGCATCCAGATCGGCACCCGGCCGCACCAGCAGCCATTCGCGGCTGTCCGCGCCATTCACCAGCGTCACCGCCGCCTTGGGGCAGACCCCCAGACAGCCGACTTCGATGATGCCGGCCTCCGCCTTCCGCCCCTTTTTCAGCGAAAGATGCCGCCGCAGCGCCTTGGCCAGCCGATCCTTGCCATCGGGACCGAAGCCGCCATCGAGCTTCTTCGAACATTTGCGGCAGACCAGCACGGCATTGCGCCAGTTGGATTGCACCTGGCCCTTCAATCCTGCGCGCCCCGCGGCTTCCAGCTGCGCCGCTCCTCGGCCGCGCGCAGTACGTCATAGGCGGCCTGGATGGTCTGAAAGCGCAGCGCCGCGTCGGCGTCGTTCGGCTTCACATCGGGATGATATTCCTTGGCCAGCCGCCGCCAGCTGCGCCGCACCGCCTCGAAGGTCGCATCATCCTCCAGCTCCAGCGCCTTGAGCGCGTGCAGCTCGTCGCGCGACCGGCTGCCGTCGCCCGGCCCGCCCCAGCTATGATAGGCGCTGTTCTGATAGCCGCCGGCGTCGCGCCGCTCGTCCCGCTCGCGCTGTTCGCGCTCCTCCTTGTCGAGGCCCTGAAAATAGTCCCAGTTGCGATTATATTCGCCCGCATGTTCGGCGCAGAAATACCAGCGCTCGCGGCTGTTGGGCGATTTGGGCGCGGGGCAATCGCCGGGCCGGTCGCAACCATAGCGATCGCACCGGCGCACCTGCTGCGCCTCGCGCGCGGCGCCATAGCTGCGCCAGCGGGGAAAGCCCCAGTCATTGGATCGGCTCTGTCTTGCCATCCGGCCTAATTAGGGAGCCGGCCGGCGAAAAGCCAGCCCGGGAGGGGGGATAAGGCCCTCCGGCCCGGGCGACTTGCGATCATCTCCACGGCATGTCAAGATCGTAGGACAATATTGCTCGACTCAGGGAGGGGTTTGATGCCGATCGATCTTAAGGGCGGCAGCGGTTTTTCCATGCCGCTGGGCGGTTCGCTTTATCCGGAGCCACCGCATCATTTCCATGGCGCCAGGCTGGCCTGGGCGCGCTACGAGGCCGATCCCGCCGCCGTGGCCGCGCTGCTGCTGCCGGGGCTGGAGACGGACCCGGTCGCCCCGATCTGCGAGCTTTGGGTGTGCGACTATCCCTCGACCAGCTTTGGCCCCTATCTGGAAGCCTATATCTTCATCCGGGGCACGCTCGACGGCACGGATTACTGGTATCAGCCCTTCATCTTCACCAATCGCGAGCCGGCGCTGGCGGCGGGGCGTGAAATCTGGGGCTATGCCAAGAAGCTGGCGGTGATGGACTGGCGCGAAGAGGCGGAGCAGATCATCTTCACCATCGAGCGACCGCTGGGCAAGCGACTGGTCACCTTCACCCTGACGCGCGACCGGCTGGCCAAGCCGGAGGAGCTGGACAGCCTGCCCATTCTCTCGCTCCGCTATCTGCCGCCCTCGGCCCCGGACCGCAAACCGGCCGCCGCCGAACTGGTCCGGCTGGACGTCGAGGGCGGGCTGCACAGCACGCCGGTGCTGGGCGATGTGCTGTGGGCGGGGCGTCCATCGGTCAGCTTCGATTCGCCGAGCGATGTCGATCCCTGGCATATCCTGAAGCCCGTCCGCATGCTGGGCGGCTTCGTACAGACCGCCAATTTCAGCCTGCCGCTGGGCAAGGTGGTCAAGGATTATGTCGCCGAAGGCCTGGTCTGACAGGGAGGGGATGCGCGCATGAGCGGGACGAAGCAGATCAACCGGCAATGGCTGCTCAAGCGCCGCCCGAGCGGCGCGGTGCAACCGGGCGACCTGGACTATCGGGAAGGGGATGCCCCCGATCCGGCCGACCTGAAACCGGGCGAACTGCTGCTGCGCCATCGCCTGTTCATGTGCGCGCCGACCATGCGCAACTGGATGGAGCCGCCGGGCAACAGCCTCTATCCCTCCATCGACCTGGGACAGCCGGTGCTGGCGCCGGCGGGTGGCGAGGTGGTAGCCTCGGCCCGGGACGATGTGCCGGTGGGAACGCTGGTGACGACGCTGGGCAGCTGGCAGGATTATCAGCGCATCGGCGCGGAGCAGGATGTCGCGCCGATCCCGCAGGGGTTGAGCCTTGCCGAAGCCATGGGCGTCTATGGCCTCAATTCCCGCACCGCCTATGTCGGCCTGCTGCGGGTGGGACAGCCGAAGCCGGGGGAGACGCTGGTCGTATCCGGCGCGGCCGGATCGACCGGGTCGATGGCGGCGCAGATCGGCCGGATCATCGGCTGCCGGGTGATCGGCATCGCCGGCGGCGCAGAGAAATGCCGCTGGCTGCGGGAGGAATGCGGCCTCGATGGCGCGATCGACTATCGGCAGGGCCGGGTGCAGGAGCAGCTGGCCAAGCTGTGCCCCAAAGGCATCGACATTTTCTACGACAATGTCGGCGGCGACATATTGCAGGCGGCGATCGAGACGATGGCGCGGTTCGGCCGCATCGTCCTGTGCGGCCAGATCGCCGCCTATAATGACGGCGGCCCCGTCCCCGGCCCCACCAACATGATGCGCCTCATCTATGGCAGCATCCGCATGCAGGGCTTTCTGGCGGGCGACTATGCCGCCGAATGGGACGATGCCATCGCCCAGCTCAAACAATGGGTCGATGCCGGCAAGATCGTGCATCGCGAAGATATCAGGCGCGGGTTCCGGGACTTTCCCACCACCTTCAACGCGCTGTTCGACGGCAGCAATGACGGCACGCTGCTGGCGGAGGTCGACTGATGAGCAGGACCGCCTCCGTCAGATATGTCCTGCCGCAAAGGAACAGCGGAGCGGCCGCCAAACATCAGAGGGCCGCGCAAGAGGGGTCATCCGCCAGCAGCGCCCCGGCGGCCGCGACGAGGCGCGCCTGTCATCTGCTGATCAGATACCCGTAATATTCAAATGCCAGAGGGCCTGTAAGCCGGGTTCTGTCCTCCCCTTGCGGGGATGGGCGACCATTCCTCTAGGGGCAGGCTTGCGCCTGCCCTCAAGCAACCAACCCGGGCGGTCTCGGCCGAAACAGGCCTAGCGGTCCTTCTTGCGAACGCCGCGCGCCGCCCCTATTCGGTCTTGCTCCCGGTGGGGTTTACCGTGCCGCCGCCCGTTGCCGGGGGCGCGGTGCGCTCTTACCGCACCCTTTCAATTTCGCCCGCCCGAAGGCTTCGTCCGAAGACATAGGCGACCTGCTTTCTGTTGCACTGTCCCTTGGATCACTCCAGCCGGCCGTTAGCCGGCACCGTCATTTCGTGGAGCCCGGACTTTCCTCGCCGTGGAAGTTACCCGCCACGCCGCGGCCGCCCGGCCCTCTGGCAGGGGCGCTATAGCGGCGGCATCGGCTGCCGTCACCGGAATTCGCCGCGGCGGCGCTATTCGTCGCCCTGCGGCTTGGGCAGCAGCAAGGCCAGCAGGATCGCGCGGCATTCGCCATCGATCACGCCGTCGATCAGTTCCGGGCGGAAGCGGCGCTGAAAGGCGATGACGGCGGCCTCCGGCTCGGCAATGTCATAGCCGAACCGCTCCAGCGCCAGCATGAAGCCGCCATCGCTCCAGAGCGGGTCCATGAGGTTGCGGGTGGGACGCGGCAGCGCCAGCCGCAACCGCGCCAGCTGCGCCCAGGGAAACAGCTCGCCCGGATCCTGCTTGCGCGCCGGCGCGACATCGCTGTGGCCGACGATATTGCCGCGCGTGATGCCGTGGCGCTGGACGATGTCATGGACGAGCGGGATGAGCGCGCCGATCTGCGCGTCCGGGAAAGGGCGATAGCCCCATTCATGGCCGGGATTGACGATCTCTATGCCGATGCTGGCCGAATTCACATCGTCCGTGCCGCGCCAGTGCGCGCGCCCGGCATGCCAGGCGCGATGCTCTTCCGCCACCATGCGGACGATCTCGCCCTCCTCGGTCACAACATAATGGGCCGACACTTTCGATTCGGCACTGGCCAGCCAGTCGATCGCGCTCGTCGCGTCGCGCATGCCGGTATAGTGCAGCACCAGCATCGTTATGGGCAGCACCCGCCGGTCGAAATTGGGCGATGGCCGTTCGATCATGGGGATGTCGCTCATCCGAACCGGCCCGTTTCCACGCGTGTCGTCATCCCGCCCCACTGAACCGCCACGCACGACAGCGCGGCTCATCCGCGACCATGGCCGAGAGGCGCGGCGCAATCAAGTCGGGCGGCGGATGGGGGGCTGTCGCGAGGCTAGTGATATTTGAGCGCGAGCCCGCTTGTAAGGGGGGACTCAGATGTCACATTCGCTCCACTAGTTTGCGGCGCGCACGGGGCCGCGGGCATAGGCACCGCGAAAGTCGGGATGGAGGACGAAATCCTCGCCCTGGCCGATCACCGTCTCGCCCGCCCCCAGCAGCAGAACCGATCTGTCATGGCTGTGCCGCGCCAGCAGCCGCAGCACCGCCTGTCGCCGTTCGGGCGTGAAATAGAGCAGCACATTGCGGCAGAGCAGCAGGTCGAACTGGCCCAGCGGGGCGCGCGGTTCGAACAGATTATCCTGGCGGAAATCGATCATCCGGCGCAGTTCGGCGCTGGCCTGCCATTCCTCCCCCACCGGGCTGAACCATTTGAGCAGGTCATTGATGGCCAGCCCCCGCTGCACATCCATTTGCGAGAATATGCCGGACCGCGCGCGCTCGATCGCCGCGCTGCTGATGTCGGTCGCCAGGATTTCGATACGCCAGCCGCTCCAGCGCGCGGCATCGCCGCACAGGCGCATGGCGAGCGAATAGGCCTCCTGCCCGGTCGAACAGCCCGCGCTCCAGATACGCAGCGTGCGATCGGCCCGCTGCGCATGGATATGCGGCAGGATCTGCTTGCAGATGAGGTCGAACATCTGGAGGTCGCGGAAGAAGCTGCTCTCATTATTGAGCAGCGCGTTGACAACGGCATCGTCTAGACCGGCGGTGCGCCCGGCGATCACGCGGGTGGCCAGTTCCTCAATGTCCTTAAGATTATGCGCGCGCAGCACCGGGCGCAGCGCGGTTTCCATCCGCCAGGACCGGCTTTCCGACAGGATCTGCCCGGTCCGCGCCTCCAGCAGGCCGGTAAGCACGCGCGCCCCCGGCGGCGGGGTGCTGGCCATCATCGCAGGCATCGTCATTCGGCCACCTTTCCGCGCCGCGCGACGAAATCCATCATCGCCAGCGGCTCCATCTGGGCGCAGGCAAGGCCGGTCGTCGCGACCGCGCCCGGCATGCCCCAAACCACGCTGCTCGCTTCATCCTGCGCGACGATCCAGCCGCCGGCGGCGACGATCTCGCGCGCGCCCTGGCTGCCGTCGCGGCCCATGCCGGTCAGCACCAGCCCCGCCGCACCCGCGCCATAGGCGGCGGCCATGCTGCTGAACATCGGATCGACCCCCGGCAGATTGCCGGTCGGCGTGCGGTCCTGATTGAGATGGATCGTCACCCGATCCTGCAACCCCCGCCGCACCTGAAGATTGGCGTCGCCCGGCGCGACATAGATGATGTCGGGCATCAGCCGGTCGCCCGTCTCGGCGATCTTGACGCGCAGGCTGGTCATCCGCGCCAGCTGCTGGGCGAAATAGACGGTGAAGCTGGCCGGCAGATGCTGCGTCAACAGGATCGGCACGCCCAGCGGCGCGCGCAGCCCCTGGAACAGCTGACCTAGCGCATGAATGCCCCCGGTCGATGCGCCGATGCCCAGGCAGGCGAGCGGTTCCGTCGCGGCGCTGGCGGCCAGATGCGGCGCCTGACGCGGCGATGCCGCCTGCATCTCCCCGCCGTCCAGCAGCCGGTAGAGCCGGTCGATCAGCAATTGGGAGAAACTGTCGCAGAAACTGCCGCTGCCCGGTTTTGAGAGGATGTCGCTCGCGCCCAGCGCCAGCGCCTCGACGGCGGCCGCACTGCCTTCCTCGCACTGACCCGACAGGATCGCGACCTTGGCATGCGGCTGCGCGGCCAGTATCGCCGGCAGCGCGGTCAACCCGCTCTGCCCCGGCAGTTCGATGTCGAGCAGGATCAGGTCGACGCGATGATCGGCCAGATAGCGCAGCGCGCTTTCCGCGCTGTTCGTCTTGTGGATGACATCGAAAGCCGGGTCGGCGTTCAAAATGCGCTCGATCACCGTGCGGACGACCACGGAATCATCGACGATCAGCGTATGCGCGGCGCCATGAAGGCTCCTGTCGCTCGCTATAATCGGCACCATCAGGGTCATATCACTGGGCTTTCCGAGCAGGTGGAAGAGGAGGAGCGAGAGGAACGGCCTCCCGCCAGGCGGCGCGGGTCGGCTAAATGACGCCGACGATGGCCAGCTTGCTCTCCAGCGTGTCCCGGTCGAACGGCTTCATCACATATTCGTCCGCGCCGGCTTCCACCGCTGCCTTGATATGGCTGATGCCATTTTCCGTGGTGCAGAAAATGACCTTGGGCCGCGCCGTCACCTTGGCGGTGGCGAGGGCCTGGAGAAACTCCATCCCGCTCATCACCGGCATGTTCCAGTCGAGCAGCACGACATCGGGCGGAGACGCTTCGCACTGGGCGAGGGCATCCTGCCCATCCACCGCTTCGCTGACGCTAAGGTCGAGCGACTCCAATATATGTCGAGCCACCTTGCGGATGACTTTCGAATCGTCGACTACCAGGCAGTTTTTCATGAAGCGTCCCTTTAATTGCCGCCCTCCACCGCCTGCCTACCGTCTAAAAACAAGTATTTGGTAAACGCGGGCTCAATTCTGTTGCGGTCGATCGGAAAATGCGCCGGGGCGAGCAGCGCCGGGATAAAAATTCAGGCAGCCTGCGCGACGGCATCCTGTTCGATGAAGGCGGCGAGCGAGACGAGCAGATAGGGCACATCCTCATGCTCCACCACGCCGCGCGCATAGGGCGTCCAGGCCGCATCGATCTGCCCCCGCAGCGGCAGCGCGCCGCCCGGAACCCAGGCGATATCGGAGACGCCATCGACCAGCATGCCATAGCTGTGGCCGCTGATGTCGGCGATGATGGCGAGGCTGCGCTGATCGGCCGGGGTCGCTTTGCCATGGATCAGCGCGGCGACGTCGATCACCGTCAGCACCCGGCTGCGCAGCGCCGACAGGCCGGCGACATGCGCCGCCATGCCGGGCACGGGCGACACATCGGTCAGCTTGACGACAGCCTCGACCTCGCCGGTTTCCACCGCGACGCGGGTGCCGGCCAGCATGGCGAACAGATAAAGCTGGTTCATGGGCGTCCCTATCCGCGCGTGCCGGCAATGGCGGCCATCAGCGCGTCCTGATCATAACGATAGATGGTGGCATCCTGCGGCCCCTGCGGCCGGGGAGACGCGCGCAGCTGCACCACGCGACATCCCAATATCTCCGCCGCCTCGGCGCTGTCGCCGACCGAATAGAGCACCACATCCTGCGGCGCGACCGGGGCGTCGCTGGGCAGCCCCAACACCACCTCATGCCCGGCCTGCCGCAGCAGCGGCGCCAGAATTTCGCGGGTCCAGCCATCCTCGCCATCGGCCAGCAGGCACCGGCCACGCGGTGTTTCGCCGAGCGCGTCTTCGGGCAGGCCGGCAAAGAGCGCGAAGGGGTTCACCACTTCCAGATGCTCGCCCTCCACCAGAGCGATGCCGCTCAACAGGCCGTGCATGGCGACCATGTCGGGAATGGCGGGCATCTGCACGATGTCGAACACCGCGGCGACGGGATAGCAGATTTCGCGCGACCTGTCGCGCAGGCGCAGGGCGGCGACGCTGGGCTGGTCGAACCGATGCAGCCCGTTTGCGACCGGGATCAGCCGCTCGTCCAGCCGAACGAAGGCCATGCCGGCCGACTGGCCGAACCGGTCCGCCTCGATATCCTCCACCCGCTCGATCAGCGACAGGGCGAGCAGTCGCCGTTCGCCCGATATTTCCTCGAAGCGCAGAGCCGGGATGGTTTCGACACCGGCATCGGCGCCGTCGGCCTCCTCCTGATCGCGCATCCCATCCTCGACCAGCGCCGGCAGCTGCGCCGCATTGGCGAGGCCGCCCGCATCCAGCAGCAGCATCGGCTTGCCATTGTCGGGCAGCGTCATGCCGGCATAGATGCCGCTCGCCATGATGAGCGGCGAGGCCGGGCGGATCACCAGCTCCTCATGATTGTCGACCGCCGTGACACCCAAAGCGAACGGCATGCCGGTCGCCGACCGCACCACCATGATGGTGCGCGGCCCGCATTGCTCCGGCCGCTCCAGCCCCAATATCTCCTCCAGGTCGACCATCGAATGGCGCACCGACCGGATCGTCGCGACCTTGGCCCCGCCCAGTTCGGCAACGCGCAGCATGTCGTTGGTATCGTGCAGGATCTCGACCACCGCCGATTGCGGAATGGCGAAATGCAGGCCGCCCGCGCGGAGGATCAAGCCGGGGATGATGGTCAGCGTCAGCGGCACGCGCAGGGTGATGCACAGGCCATGCCCCGGCTGATTGTCGAGGGCGATGATGCCGCCGATCCGCTCCACATTGGCGCGGACCACGTCCATGCCCACGCCGCGCCCGGAAATGGACGTGACCTGTGTCGCGGTGGTGAGGCCGGGCTGAAAGATCAGCTCCAGCCGCTCCTGCTCGCTCATGCGGGCGGCGGCTTCGGGCGTCACGCGCCCGGCGGCGATCGCCCGTTCGACCAGCCGCGCACTGTCGATCCCGCCGCCATCGTCGGTGATGGCGATGACGATCTGATTGCCCGACTGGCGCGCCTCGACGCGCAGCCGCCCGGCCTCCGGCTTGCCCAGCGCGCGGCGGCGCTCGGGTAGCTCGATGCCGTGATCGATGGCGTTGCGGACGATATGGGTCAGCGGGTCGAGCGCCAGCTCCACCATCTCGCGGTCCATCTCGACATCGCCGCCCTCCAGCGTCAGGTCGATCCGCTTGCCAAGGTCGCGGGCAATGTCGCGGACCATGCGGGGAATGGCGGCGAACAGCCGGTCGACCCGCTGCATCCGTGTCTTCGATATGGTGTCGCGCATGTCGGCGACGCAGCTCGACAGCCGCTCGAACGCGGAGTCCAGCTCGGGATCGGGCGTGCGCTCGCGCAGCTTGCGGGACAGTTCGTTGCGCGCCAGCACCATGTCCGACACGCCGTTCATCAACTGGTCGATCAGCAGCAGCGGCAGGCGGATGGTGCGCGGCGGCGCCGATGGGGCGCTCCGCTGCATCGCGACCATCGCCCGTTCCCCCTCTTCCGGCGCCGGGGCGGGCGCGTCGTCGCTCGCATCGCCGAGCGCGCCGATCAGATAATCGTCATTCTCATTGGGCAGCGCGGCGCCCATGGCCACCGCCTCGGCCAGTTCGCCGATCCGGTCCATGACGCCCAGAACGGCGCTGACCGTCGCGGCGTCGGGGACGCGGTTGCCGGCGCGGATGTCCGACAGAACATCTTCGGCGGCATGGCTCAGCCGTTCAAAGCGCGGCAGGCTGAGAAAGCCGCAGCTGCCTTTCACGGTATGGAAAAAGCGGAAGATCGCGTCGAGGCGGGCGCGGTCGGTCGGGTCCGCTTCCCAGGCGATCACCTCCCCCGCCAGAGCCTCCAGCGTCTCCTGCGTTTCGGAGATGAATTCCTGTAACAGTTCGTCCATATCGCCCCACCGGTACGCGCGGCAGGCACCATGGACGCTCCGTGGTTAAGGCGTCGTTAAAGGCGAAGCCCACGAAAAAAGGGCGCCGCGAGCCGTCGCAGCACCCTTTGTCCCTTGGCCTTGAGCGGCGAAGAGCGGCTTAGTGGCCGCTCTTTTCCACGGCGTCGCCAGCCTTCTCGCCAGCTTCACGCGTGGCGTCCGCCTTGTTCTCCAGCGAATCGGCAGCATTTTCAGCGGCACTTTCGGCGTTGCCCGACAGATTGTCGGCCATCGCTTCCATATTTTCAGCCTGGTTATCGAGAGCGTCCGCCTGATTTTCGTAAGCGTTCTCGACCTTGTTCTCCTGCGCGGAATCACACGCGGCCAGCGCGATCATGCTGGCCAGGCCAAGGACTGTGACGATCGTTTTCACGGCGTTTTCTCCTGTTGCGCCCCCTGGGGCTGACGTAAAACTGCAAGGGCCGCCGACGGCACAATCCGCGGCGAACCCTGACGCGGATCAACTGGTCGCGTGCGAGTTGGTTCCCGCCGCACACTCGTTTCGTCGCATAAACGATTATTTTTTCAGCAGATCCCGGATTTCGCGCAGCAACACCACATCCTCCGGCGTGGGCGCGGGGGCGGCGGCTTTCTCTTCCTTCTGCTGATGGGTCAGCCGGTTTACCAGCCTGACCAGCAGGAAGATGATGAAGGCCAGGATCAGGAAATTGACCAGCACGGTCAGAAACTCGCCCCATCCGAACATGGCCACGCCCGCCGCCTTGAGATCGGCATAGCTTTGCGGATTGCCCTTGAACCCCTCGGGCAGATCACCCAGCCGGATGAAGTAGCGGGAAAAGTCCGCGCCGCCGAAGAGGAAACCGACCACGGGCATGATCAGATCGTCGGTCAGCGACTTGGTAATGGTGGCGAACGCGCCGCCGATGATCACGCCGACGGCCAGATCCATCACATTGCCGCGATTGATGAATGTCTTGAACTCGGACAAAAGGCTCATGCCGATCTCCCTCTCTGCCTCACGGTGGTTGTTGAATGGCCCGTTGAATCGGCCGGGACAAGCGCCTATTTTCCTTAGCGAAACAAAATCGAGGATGTTCCATGCGCCTGGCCCGCCTACCTGCCCTGCTGCTGCCGCTGTTCGGCGCACTCGCTCTGTCCGCCTGCGGCATCAACAGCGTGCCGGCCGCCGAGGAGGTCGCGAAAGCGAAGTGGGCCGACGTTCAGGCGCAATATCAGCGCCGCGCCAATCTGGTCGACAATCTGGTCGCGACGGTGAAGGCCGCCGGCAAGCAGGAACAGGATACGCTGGTCCGCGTGACCGAGGCGCGCGCCAAGGCAACGTCGGTGCAGGTGAGCGCGGCCGATCTGTCGGACCCCGCCAAGGTGCAGCAATTCCAGCAGGCGCAGGCGCAGCTGAGCCAGGGGCTGGGCCGCCTGCTCGCGTCGGTGGAAGCCTATCCCGACCTCAAGACCAATGAAAATTATCTCAGCCTCCAGTCGCAGCTGGAAGGCACGGAAAATCGCATCGCCGTCTCTATCCGCGACTATAATGAAGCGGTGCGCGCCTATAACACCCGCATCCGCACCTTCCCCGACGCGATCGGCGCGAAGATCATCCATGGCGCGCAGCCGATGACCCCGTTCCAGGCGACGACGCCGGGTGCGGAGGAAGCGCCCAAGGTCGATTTCGGCAGCTAGGGCGATGCTGCGCCGCCTGCTCATCATCCTCGCGCTGCTGGCCTTTGCGCCGGCGGCGAGCGCGCAAAGCTTTCCCGCCTTCAACGATAGCGGCGTCGTCGATGCCGCCAATCTGCTCGACCCGGCGCAGGAACAGGCGCTCAGCCAGAAGCTGATCGCGCAGAAACAGGCGAGCGGGCGTGCGCTGATGGTCGCCACCATCCCCGATTTGCAGGGCTATGACATTGCCGATTATGGCTATCGGCTGGGCCGCGCCTGGGGCGTGGGCGACAAGCAGGATCAGGGCGCGCTGCTGATCGTCGCGCCCAATGAGCGGCGCGTCCGCATCGAGGTGGGCTATGGGCTGGAGGGCATTCTGACCGACGCCCTCTCCTCCCAGATCATCCGCAACGCCATCACCCCGCGCTTCAAGGCCGGCGACATGCCCGGCGGCATCATGGCGGGGGTCGACCAGCTGAGCGGCCTGCTGGCGCTGCCGCCCGACCAGGCCCGCGCGCGCGCCGCCGCGGCGGAGGCGGACAATCGCCGCCAGGGCGCATCGAGCAACG
>DAMDPH010000080.1:0-14308 GCA_032082785.1 Sphingobium sp.
GCGCGGCAATGGCGGGACTGATCGCGGCGGACGCGGATCAGCTGGTGCTCGTATCGCCCACTCTGGCGGAGACGCCCGCCTTCAGCCGGGCGGCGCGGGCGAAGCGGGTGAGGATCATTCCCAATGGCATCGACGTCGCCGCCGCGCGCGCCCGTGCCGCTGGCCCGTCGCCGCATCGCTGGATGAGGGAAGGCGATCCGCTGCTCCTCGCCATCGGCAGGCTCGCGCTGCAGAAGAATTTCGCCACCTTGCTGGAGGCGCTGGCCCGGCTGCGCCGCACCCGTCCAGCCCGGCTCATCATCCTCGGCGAGAGCCGCGATGGCGCGCGGCAACGGCTGATGCAGCAGGCGCAGGCCTTGGGCGTCGCCGATGCGCTGGACTTGCCGGGGGTGGTCGACAATGTCTTTCCCTGGCTCGCCCATGCCGATGCCTTCATCCTGCCAAGCTGGTGGGAAGGGTCGGCCAATGTGCTGCTGGAGGCGATGGCGGTCGGCACGCCCTGCGTCGCCTCTCGAAGCGCGGGCAATGCCCCCGACCTGCTCGATGGCGGGCGATACGGCCTGCTGGTCGATCCCGCCGATGCCGACGCCTTGGCGCAGGCGATCGCGCGGCAGATCGATCCGGCGACGGCGATACCGCCCAGCGACGCCCTGATAGGCTTCGATCAGCAGGCGCTGCTCGACCGCTGGGCGCAACTGGTCGAGCGGCTGCTTTAGCTCTGCTTGCGCTGCACCGCGCGGCCGATGACCAGGCCGAACAGGGCGGTGATGAACAGCGGCCAGCCCGGTCCTTCGGGAATGGGGGTCGACCCGCCCGAGCTGCTGGTCGGCGGCGGGGGTGTGACCGGCGGGCTGTAGCCGCCGGCATAGGTGCCCAGATGCATCTCGCCATTTTGCGTCAGGTCACCGAACACGGCCGATCCCTGAATATAGTTGCTGGTCGTGGCGGACGCCCAGGGCGCCAGCACCGATCCGCCCCAGGCGGTGCTGAGGTCCAGCGTCTGCGCCTCGCCGAAATTCCAGATGACATGCTCGCCAAGACCCTGCGTGCCGCCGAGGAAATTGTCGTTCAGCAGCACCGATGCGCCGCTGACATTCACGACCGCGGTATCGGCGCCATTGAGGTTGAAGGCGATTTCGCCGATGCGGTTCAGATCGCTGGCGCTGATCGAAAAGACGGCGACGCCGCGCGAGTCGGGGCTGGCGTTGAACGTCGCCTTGTTGCCGCTCATCTGCACCTGGCTGTTGGCGTCGAGCATGCCGAGGCTCGTCGACAGCTCCTTCATGCTGCCTGCCAGCGCCATGCCCTGCGTTTCCAACCTGGTGAGGAAGCTTGCATCGCTCGTGGCGAGGCCGGACCGAACCTGATTCTTGTTCACATTGGTGTTGCTGATCGTGCCGCCGACCTGCACCGCATGGATGCCGCCATTAAGGTTGAACCCGCTCTCGACATTGCCGCCGACGATCGCGCCCGATCCATTGTTGAGATTCTTGGTCCCGCCGATCACATTGCCAATCACCGTCAGGCCGGGCTGCTCGCTGGCCGAGGGCGCTGGCACCGCGATCTGATAGTTGGAGGACGCGCCGGTGAGATTACCCCCGACAAAGGTCCGTCCCTCAACCTCCGAAGTCGATGTGAGATCGCCCAGCACGATCAGGTTCCAGACCTTGAGCGCATCGACCCCCGTGACCGGCGATGCGGCGGCCGGAGCGGCGAGGAGGGTGGCCGCGGCGGCTGCGAGGAGGAGGCGGTGCTTCTTCATGAAGCTGCCTTAAACTATTTGTTTATAAAGATGAATATCCGTTAACCATCAAAAGATGGCGGCTGTTGCGCAGCGGCAAAGCCGTCACACGCAGGATGCGGGCAACGCGGATCTGATCAAGATGGAAGGAAGTGGATGCCCGACGAGGATTCGAACCTCGATTGACGGAGTCAGAGTCCGTAGTCTTACCTTTAGACGATCGGGCACCGGAACGGGCCTTCGCCCGTTCGGAGAGGCGCAGATAGGCGCGCTTTGGCTGGCGGTCAAGAGCGTTTTTCAAGGCGGCTGCGCCGGCTGGTCCGCAGGCAAAAAGAAAGCCCGCCGGACCGCAAAAGCCGGTCCGGCGGGCATTTTCATCGATCCCGACAAGATCGAAGAGCCTGGGAGCCTCCCCTTATCAAGGAAGAGGCTCCCGGGCTTTGGAGGTCTTACTCAGCGTCCTGGGCGGTGAAATCCTCACCCTGCACGGCACCCAGCGGATCGTCGCCGATCGCCGCTTCGGGGCCCTGCGCCAGTTCGGCGGCATGTTCTTCCGCCGCATTGCGCGGGGCGATCAGGTCCACCTGGCTCGCGCTGCGCAGGGCAGCCCGCAGCGCCGCGTCACGCGACGAGGCAGCAACGCGCAGGCGGTTCATGCCGGCGCCGGTGCCCGCCGGGATGAGGCGGCCGACGATGACATTTTCCTTGAGGCCGACCAGCGTGTCCTTCTTGCCCTGAACCGCCGCTTCCGTGAGGACGCGGGTGGTTTCCTGGAAAGAGGCCGCCGAGATGAAGCTGCGGGTCTGCAGCGACGCCTTGGTGATGCCGAGCAGGACCGGCTTGCCTTCGGCCGGCTGCATGCCAGCGCCCAGCTTGCTGTTAATCTCGTCCATCTCCTCACGGTCGACCTGCTCGCCCACCAGCAGCGTGGTGTCGCCGGACACGATGATCTCGACCTTTTGCAGCATCTGACGAACGATCGTCTCGATATGCTTGTCGTTGATCTTCACGCCCTGCAAGCGATAGACTTCCTGGATTTCGGCGACCAGATATTCGGCCAGCGGCTCGATCCCGAGCACTTCCAGAATGTCATGCGGGTCAGGCGAACCACCGATCAGATTGTCGCCACGCTTCACGAAGTCGCCTTCCTGAACGTCGATCACCTTGCTCTTGGGGATCAGATATTCGACCGGCTCGCCGCCATCCTCGGGGACGATGGCGATCTTGCGCTTCGCCTTATAGTCCTTGAGGAACTGGACGCGGCCCGACACCTTGGCGATGATCGCATTGTCCTTGGGCTTGCGGGCCTCGAACAATTCGGCAACGCGCGGCAGACCGCCGGTGATGTCGCGGGTCTTGGCGGCTTCGCGGCTGACACGCGCCAGCACGTCACCGGCCTGAACCTGCGCACCATCGTCGACCGACAGGGTCGCACCCACCGCCAGCATGTAGCGGGCGGCTTCGCCCGATTCATCGTCCAGCAGGGTCAGGCGCGGACGCAGATCCTCCTTGGTGCGGGCGGCGCCACGGAATTCCGTGACCACGCGCTGGGCGATACCCGTCGCTTCGTCGGTCTGCTCGGTCAGCGTCTTGCCGTCGATCAGGTCCTGATACTTCACGATACCCGGCTTTTCGGTGATGACCGGCATGGTGAAGGGATCCCATTCGGCGATCCGCTCGCCCTTCGCCACGCTGTCGCCATTGGCAAAGAGGATCGTCGCGCCATAGGGCAAGCGGTGCGTTTCGCGCTCACGACCTTCGGAGTCGATGATCGCGATCTCGCCATTGCGGGCGAGCGACAGTCGGCGGCCATTCTTGTCGGTGATGGTCGGCATGTCGCGCAGCTCGATCGTGCCGTCCGACATGGCTTCCAGGTTCGACGTTTCGTTGAAGTTTGCCGCGCCGCCGATGTGGAAGGTACGCATGGTCAGCTGCGTGCCCGGTTCACCGATCGACTGGGCCGCGATGACGCCAACGGCTTCACCGATATTCACCGGCGTACCGCGGGCCAGGTCACGGCCGTAGCATTTGCCGCAAACGCCCATCTTGCTCTCGCAGATCAGCGGGCTGCGGATCTTCACCGCCTGGGTGCCGATCGCTTCGATCTGCGCCACCAGCGCTTCGTCCAGCAGCGTGCCGATGGGAACGACGATGCTGCCATCCTTGCTGTCGACGATGTCCTGCGCCGTGGTGCGGCCCAGGATACGCTCGCCGAGCGAAGCGATGACGCTGCCGCCCTGGACGATGGCCTTCATCTCCAGCGCCCGTTCGGTGCCGCAATCTTCCTCGACGACCGTGCAATCCTGGCTGACGTCGACGAGACGGCGGGTCAGGTAACCCGAGTTTGCCGTCTTGAGCGCAGTGTCGGCCAGACCCTTACGGGCGCCGTGGGTCGAGTTGAAATATTCAAGGACGGTCAGGCCTTCCTTGAAGTTCGAGATGATCGGCGTTTCGATGATCTCGCCCGACGGCTTGGCCATGAGGCCGCGCATACCGGCGAGCTGCTTCATCTGGGCCTGCGAACCACGGGCACCGGAGTGCGCCATCATGTAGATCGAGTTGATCTGGGCCATGCGGCCGGTCTGCGGGTCCTTGGGCTGGGCGCGGATCTCGTCCATCATGGCGTTCGCGACCTGGTCGCCGCAACGGCTCCAGGCGTCGATCACCTTGTTGTACTTTTCCTGCTGGGTGATCAGGCCGTCCTGATATTGCTGCTCATAGTCGGCCACCAGCGCCTTGGTCTCATCGACCATCGCGGTCTTGGAGTCCGGGATCACCATGTCGTCCTTGCCGAAGGAAATGCCGGCCTGGAACGCGTGGCGGAAGCCCAGCGCCATGATGGCGTCGGCGAACAGCACCGTGTCCTTCTGACCGGTGTGGCGATAGACCTGATCGATCACGTCGCCGATTTCCTTCTTGGTCAGAAGGCGGTTGACGACGTCGAAGGGAACCTTGTGGTTCTTGGGCAGGCACTCGCCCAGCAGCATGCGGCCCGGCGTGGTTTCGAACCGCTTCATATACTGGTTGCCGGCCTCGTCCGTCTGCGGGACGCGGCTGACGATCTTCGAGTGCAGCGTGACCGCCTTGGCATAGAGGGCCTGATGGACCTCCTGCATGTCGGCGAGCAGCATGCCTTCGCCCGGCTCGCCTTCGCGCTCCATGGAGAGGTAATAGATACCCAGCACCATGTCCTGCGACGGAACGATGATCGGCTTGCCGTTGGCGGGCGAGAGGATGTTGTTGGTCGACATCATCAGCACGCGCGCTTCCAGCTGGGCCTCAAGGCTCAGGGGAACGTGAACGGCCATCTGGTCGCCGTCAAAGTCGGCATTGAAGGCCGAGCAGACGAGCGGGTGCAGCTGGATCGCCTTGCCTTCGATCAGCACGGGCTCGAACGCCTGGATGCCGAGGCGGTGAAGCGTGGGCGCGCGGTTCAGCATGACCGGATGCTCGCGGATCACCTCGTCCAGGATGTCCCAGACTTCCTTGCGCTCCTTCTCGACCCACTTCTTCGCCTGCTTGAGGGTCATGGACAGACCCTTGGCATCGAGGCGGGCGTAGATGAAGGGCTTGAACAGTTCGAGCGCCATCTTCTTGGGCAGGCCGCACTGGTGCAGCTTAAGTTCCGGGCCGGTCACGATGACCGAACGACCCGAATAGTCGACGCGCTTGCCGAGCAGGTTCTGACGGAAGCGGCCCTGCTTGCCCTTGAGCATGTCGGACAGCGACTTCAGCGGGCGCTTGTTGGCGCCGGTGATGACGCGGCCGCGACGGCCATTGTCGAACAGGGCGTCGACCGCCTCCTGCAGCATGCGCTTTTCGTTACGGACGATGATGTCCGGCGCGCGCAGCTCCATCAGCCGCTTCAGGCGGTTGTTGCGGTTGATGACGCGGCGATACAGGTCGTTAAGGTCGGAGGTCGCGAAACGACCGCCGTCCAGCGGCACCAGCGGGCGCAGTTCCGGCGGGATGACCGGCACGACGTCCAGGATCATCCATTCGGGGCGGTTGCCCGACTCCAGGAAGCTCTCGACGACCTTGAGGCGCTTGATGATCTTCTTGGGCTTCAGTTCCGACTTGGTGGTCGCCAGCTCTTCGAGCAGCACTTGCTTCTCGCCCTCGAGGTCGAGGTCCATCAGCATCTGCTTGACCGCCTCGGCGCCGATGCCGGCGGAGAAAGCATCCTCGCCATATTCATCCTGCGCGTCGAGCAGTTCGTCCTCGGTCAGCAGCTGATATTTGTCCAGCGGGGTCAAGCCCGGCTCGGTGACGATATAGCTTTCGAAATAGAGGACGCGCTCCAGCTGCTTGAGCTGCATGTCGAGCAGCAGGCCGATGCGCGAAGGCAGGGACTTGAGGAACCAGATATGCGCGACCGGCGCGGCCAGTTCGATATGGCCCATCCGCTCACGGCGGACCTTCGACACGGTCACTTCAACGCCGCACTTCTCGCAGACGATGCCCTTGTACTTCATGCGCTTATACTTGCCGCACAAGCACTCATAGTCCTTGATCGGGCCGAAGATGCGCGCGCAGAACAGGCCGTCACGCTCGGGCTTGAACGTGCGGTAGTTGATCGTCTCAGGCTTCTTGATCTCGCCGAAGGACCAGCTGCGGATACGCTCGGGGGAAGCGAGGCCGATCTGGATCTGGTCGAAGGTTTCCGCCTTGGCGACCGGGTTGGCGAAGTTGGTCAGTTCGTTCATTTCATGCTCCTAAGCCAGAGGCTTCAGGTTCAAATTTCACTTCCGTTCGTCCCGAGCAGGGGCTTGCGTTGCGCAGCGGCTACTCAGGACGAACGGTGATGGGCATGGCAGGCGGTTATTCCGCAGCCTGCGCGAGGCCGTCATCGTCGGCCACTTCGTCCATGGACGCGAGTTCGACGTTGAGACCCAGCGAGCGCATTTCCTTGACCAGCACGTTGAAGCTTTCGGGAATGCCGGCCTCGAACGTGTCGTCACCCTTGACGATCGCCTCATAGACCTTGGTGCGGCCGACCACGTCGTCGGACTTCACCGTCAGCATTTCCTGCAACGTGTAGGCGGCGCCATAGGCCTGGAGCGCCCACACCTCCATCTCACCGAAGCGCTGGCCACCGAACTGCGCCTTACCGCCCAGCGGCTGCTGGGTGACGAGGCTGTAGGGGCCGATGGAACGGGCGTGGATCTTGTCGTCGACCAAGTGGTGGAGCTTGAGCATGTAGATGATGCCCACCGTCACCTTACGGTCGAACTTGTCGCCCGTGCGGCCGTCATACAGGTCCGACTGACCCGAGCTGTTCAGCCCGGCCAGCTCCAGCATGCGCGACACATCCGCTTCGCGGGCGCCGTCGAACACCGGGGTGGCCATCGGAATGCCGCGCTGGAGATGCTCGGCCAGGTCGACGATCTGCTCGGGCGAGCGGGCTTCGATCTGTCCGGCATATTGCTCGCCATAGGCGTCCAGCAGGCGCTGCTTGACCGCGTCGGGCATTACGCCGCCCTGCGGGTTCGGATTGGCTTCGCGCCATTCCTCCAGCGCATGCTTGAGCTGCTGGCCCAGACCGCGCGCGGCCCAGCCCAGATGGGTCTCGAAGATCTGACCGACGTTCATGCGCGAGGGCACGCCCAGCGGGTTCAGCACGATGTCGACATGGGTGCCGTCTTCCAGGAACGGCATGTCCTCGATCGGCAGGATGCGCGAGATCACACCCTTGTTACCGTGACGACCGGCCATCTTGTCACCCGGCTGCAGCTTGCGCTTCACCGCGACGAACACCTTGACCATCTTGAGCACGCCCGGGGGCAGCTCGTCGCCGCGCTGCAGCTTGTCGACGCGATCCTCGAACTTCTCGACGATCAGCTTCACCGCTTCGTCATACTGCGCCTTGACGGCTTCGATGCCGGCCTGGCGCGCGTCATCCTCGACGGCGAACTTCCACCATTCGTGACGCTCGACTTCCGACAGCAGCGCGTCGTCGATCACCACGCCCTTCTTGACGCCCTTCGGCGCGGCCGTGGCGGTCTGGCCCA
Organism: Sphingobium sp.; assembly: GCA_032082785.1. GTDB lineage: Bacteria > Pseudomonadota > Alphaproteobacteria > Sphingomonadales > Sphingomonadaceae > Sphingobium. Next base: position 7,753 of record DAMDPH010000080.1, read on the forward strand.
GCAGCATTTCCTGAAGACGGTTGAAGGTGGCGCGGTTGAGGATGGCGCGTTCGTCCTCGCGATCCTTGGCGAGACGGTCGATTTCCTCCCGCTCGATCGCCATGGCACGCTCGTCCTTGTCGATGCCGTGACGGTTGAAGACGCGGACTTCCACGACCGTGCCGGCCACGCCCGGGGGCAGGCGGAGCGAGGTGTCGCGCACGTCGCTGGCCTTTTCACCGAAGATGGCGCGCAGCAGCTTTTCTTCCGGCGTCATCGGGCTTTCGCCCTTCGGCGTGATTTTGCCGACCAGAATGTCGCCCGGCTCCACTTCGGCGCCGATATAGACGATGCCCGCTTCGTCGAGGTTGCGCAGCGCTTCCTCGCCGACATTGGGAATGTCGCGGGTGATGTCTTCCGGACCCAGCTTGGTGTCGCGGGCCATGACTTCAAATTCCTCGATATGGATCGAGGTGAAAACGTCATCCTTAACGATCCGCTCGGAGATCAGGATGGAGTCTTCATAGTTGTAGCCATTCCAGGGCATGAACGCGACCAGCGTGTTCCGGCCCAGCGCCAGCTCGCCAAATTCGGTCGACGGACCGTCGGCGATCACGTCGCCAGCCTCGATCAGGTCGCCGACATTCACCAGCGGACGCTGGTTGATGCAGGTGTCTTGGTTCGAACGCTGGAACTTCTGGAGCGTATAGATGTCGACGCCCGACTGGCCGGGTTCGACATCGCCGGTGGCGCGGATGACGATACGGGTCGCGTCGACCTGATCGACGATACCCGCACGGCGCGCGGCGATGGCCGCGCCCGAGTCACGGGCGACGGTGCCTTCCATGCCGGTGCCGACGAACGGCGCCTCAGCCTGAACCAGCGGCACAGCCTGACGCTGCATGTTCGATCCCATCAGCGCGCGGTTGGCGTCGTCATTCTCCAGGAAGGGAATGAGCGAGGCCGCGACCGACACCAGCTGCTTGGGGCTGACGTCCATCAGCGTAATATGGTCCTTGGGCGACATGAGGAATTCGCCAGCTTCACGCGCGGAGATCAGATCCTCCGCGAAGCTGCCGTCATCGGTCAGCTCGGCGTTGGCCTGTGCGATCGTGTGCTTGGCCTCTTCCATCGCCGACAGATAGACGACCTCATTGGTCACCTTGCCATCGATCACCTTGCGATAGGGCGTTTCGATGAAGCCATATTTGTTCACGCGGCTGAAGGTCGCCAGCGAGTTGATCAGACCGATGTTCGGGCCTTCGGGCGTTTCAATCGGGCAGATACGGCCATAATGGGTCGGGTGAACGTCGCGGACTTCGAAGCCGGCGCGCTCACGCGTCAGACCACCCGGGCCCAAGGCCGAAACGCGGCGCTTGTGGGTGACTTCCGACAGCGGGTTGGTCTGGTCCATGAACTGCGACAGCTGCGAGGAGCCGAAGAATTCGCGCACCGCGGCCACGGCGGGCTTCGCGTTGATGAGGTCGTTCGGCATGACCGTCGAGACGTCGACGCTCGACATGCGCTCCTTGACGGCGCGCTCCATGCGCAGCAGGCCGACGCGATACTGGTTTTCCAGCAGCTCGCCCACCGAACGCACGCGGCGGTTGCCGAGATTGTCGATATCGTCAATCTCGCCCTTGCCGTCCTTGAGGTTCACCAGCTCCTTGACCACGGCGAGGATATCCTCGGTGCGCAGCGTGGTGACGGTGTCCTCGGCATCGAGGTCGAGGCGCATGTTCATCTTCACGCGGCCCACGGCCGACAGGTCGTAGCGCTCGGAATCGAAGAACAGGCCGGCGAACAGGGCGTCGGCGGTTTCGCGCGTCGGCGGTTCGCCGGGGCGCATGACGCGGTAGATGTCGGCCAGCGCCTGATCGCGATCCTCGGCCTTGTCGGCCTTGAGCGTGTTGCGGATCCAGGGACCGGTGGTGACATGGTCGATGTCGAGCAGCTCGATGCGGTCGATGCCCGCCTTGTCCAGCTTCTCGAGATTTTCCGGCGTCACTTCGTCGCCAGCCTCAATGTAGATTTCGCCGGTGGTCTCGTTGATGAGATCATAGGCGCTGTAGCGACCATAGATTTCCTCGGTCGGGATCAGAAGCGTCTCAAGTCCGTCCTTTTCCGCCTTGTTGGCGGCGCGGGGCGAGATTTTCTGGCCGGCGGCGAACACGACTTCGCCCGACTTGGCGTCGACAATGTCGAACGCCGGCTTCTGGCCGCGCCAGGCTTCGGCGAGGAAGGGGATCTGCCATCCGCCTTCGCCGCGCAGGAAGGTCACCTTATTATAGAAGTGGCCGAGGATATCTTCGGCGGTCAGGCCCAGCGCATAGAGCAACGCCGTCACCGGCAGCTTGCGCTTGCGGTCGATACGGACGTTGACGATGTCCTTGGCGTCGAATTCGAAGTCGAGCCAGCTGCCGCGATAGGGGATGACGCGGGCGGCGAACAGATATTTGCCCGACGAGTGGGTCTTGCCGCGATCATGGTCGAACAGGACGCCCGGCGAACGGTGCATCTGCGACACGATAACGCGCTCGGTGCCGTTGACGATGAAGGTGCCGTTCTGCGTCATGAGCGGCATGTCGCCCATATAGACGTCCTGCTCCTTGATATCGAGCACGGAACGGGTTTCGGTGTCCTGGTCCACTTCGAACACGATCAGGCGCAGCGTCACGCGCATCGGCGCGGCATAGGTGATGCCACGCTGGCGGCATTCCTCGACGTCATATTTCGGCTCTTCCAGCTCATAATGGACGAAGTCCATTTCGGCGGTGCCGGCGAAATCGCGGATCGGGAACACGCTGCGCAGCGTCTTTTCCAGGCCCGACACATAGCCGACCGAGGGATCGGAGCGGAGGAACTGTTCATAGCTCTCCCGCTGGACCTCGATCAGGTTCGGCATCTGCACCACTTCATGGATGTCGCCGAACACCTTCCTGATGCGCTTCTTTGCGCCGGTGTTGCTGATCGTCGGGAGAGCTTTGGTCGCCATGCGTATCCTGCCTGTCTGTTCATCGCATTTCCCGCATCGCAGCGGAAATTCAGTCGATCTGCGGAAGGGGAGGGGGTGATTCGCACCCTTCCTTCCACGCAAAAAAGTGCGGGTCGGGACTGTCCGATCCGCACTGCCAGCGTCTGTTACCCGCCGGGTTCGCCCTATTCTGCCGGTTTCGTGCGCCACATGAAGCCGGGCCCCGAGCGATCCGGGGGACGGTCAACTCCTGCCCTGTAAGGAAGAAGCCGGCCGGTTTTCGTACACGCCATATAGGAGAAGCGCCGCCCTTTGTGAAGGGGGCAGGTGAGGAGAGGCACGACCGCGCCTCTCCTCCCTTGTCAGTTGCCTCAGAACTGGGCGGTGAAGCGCCCGTAGAGGAACCGCCCGTTGAAGCCGAACGGCGAGAAGCTGCTATAGGGCTGATAATAAGCATCAACCGGATAGTTGCCGCCGACACTGGCCGGCCGCGCGCCAGTGGGGCGAGCGTCGGGATAGATGTCGAACAGGTTGTTCGCGCCAAAGGCGAAGGTCGCATGTTCCTTGAAGGTGAAGCGGATTTCCAGATCTGTCACCCATTTCGGGCTCATGAACACATCGTCCGGGCCATAGGCGGTAAGGCTCGTCGGATCGGAGATCGGGCTGGCATTGCCGGGTGCCACCACCTTGCCATAGCGGGTGGAGCGGGCGGTGATGCCGAAATCGCCCAGCGTGCCGTCGGCGCTCAGCACCACCTTGTCGCGGGGCTGACCCTCGGTGAAGCGAAGCCCTTCGACACGGCCGAACAGGACGAGGCCGGGGATCTGCGCCAGCGGGCCGAGATCATTGATCCGCTTGTCGATCCGCGTCTTGTTGCGATTATAGGCGGCGGACAGCGACCAGGTGCCGACCGGGCCGAGATCGGCGCGATAGGTGCCGACGACATCGATACCCCGCGTCGTCGTATCGAGACCGTTGATGAAGAAGCGCGCCGCGCCCACCGACTGGAAGCCGTTGGCGTCGAGGATCGCCTTCACCGACGACTTGACCGCATCCGACCCGGTGCCGGCCGCACCGAGATTTTCGGTGAGGACGATGCGGTCATCGATCTTGATCTGATAATAGTCGGCCGTGATGCTGAGGCCACGCAGCGGGTTCAAGGTTGCGCCGGCCGTCAGGTTCAGCGACTTTTCAGGCTTGAGCGGCTTGGCGCCCAGCGCGCTCGCCACCGGGCTCGACACCGGCACCGTGCTGATTTCCACCGGCACGCCCGAAATGAAGTTGGTCGAGGTGGTGGTGAAATATTGCTGGTGCAGCGAGGGCGCGCGGAAGCCGTTGGAGACCGATCCCCGCAGTGCCACGCCAGGCGTCAGTTCATAGCGTGCCGCCAGCTTGCCGTTCAGCGTATCGCCGAAGTCGGAGAAACGCTCATAGCGACCCGCCGCCGTCACGGTGAACCCCTCGAACAGATCGGTGTCGAGTTCGACATAGCCGGCATAGCTGTGGCGACCGACATCGGTGGCCGAGGATTGCGGGAAGCCGGGGAAGCCCTGCGCCCCGACCAGCGCGCCGCGGCCCGGGAAGGAGCAGATGCCCGTGGTGCCGTTATAGACGCCGCTCTGGCTGGCGCAATTGGCTGCGGTGGTGGCGGTGGCCGCGCGGAAATACGGCCCGATGGCATAGCTTTGCGATTCGCCCGGCCGGATGTTGAACCCGTCCTCGCGATACTCCGCGCCGAAGGCCAGCGTCAGCGGTTTGGCGAAACCGACTTCGAACGCGCGGCTGACATCCAGATTGGCGGTCAACTGACCGAAGGAGAGGCCGCCCGAGTCGAAGTTGCTGAGCGACTCCGGGCCGAAGGAGACATTGACGCTGCGCTCGGTCCGATAGTCGAACTGGTTGCGGCCATAGACGAGCGACAGGTCGGTCGACCATCCGCCGACATCCCCCTTGATCCCGCCGGCGATGGAGTAATCCTTCAGCTGGGAATGGATGAAGGGGAGGAAGCCGTCCGGCCGCAGCGCCACGAAATTGCCGGCATTGGGCGCCTGATTGGGGGCGAGTACCGACCAGTCGCGGTTGTTGGAAGAGGATTGCTGACGCCAGTTGGCGGCGCTGAGCCCTTCGCGCTTGGAATAGGAGCCAAAGGCATAGAGTTCGAAGTCGCCGATCGGCACCCCGGCATTGACGAAGATATTATGATCTTCGGTCTTGGGATCGCCGAACTGGAAGTTCAGCCGGTCAAACGTCAGCTCGCGCGCGTCGAAGCCGGCCGTCGGGCGGTTATAATTGGGCCGCAGGTCGTAGCCGGCGCGATTGCTATTGTCGCGATCGCGATATTCGGCGGTGATGTTGACGAAGCCCTGGCCAATGGGCAGGCCGATGTTGAAGCCCAGCGTCCAAAGATCGCCGTCCCGCGCTTTGCGATCATCGCCATAATTGGCCGCCAGCAGGCGACCGTCGGCGCTGCTCAGTGCCGGCTGATTGCCGGTCAGCATCAGGCTTTCCAGGCTCGGCACGCCGCTCATCGTCGTGACATATTTGCCATAGCTGACCTGTGCGCGGCCGCCATGGCTGGCGCGCTTGAGCTGCACGTTGATGACGCCGGCGATAGCGTCCGACCCATATTGGGAGGAGGCGCCGTCGCGCAGCACTTCGATCCGCTCGATGGCGAGGGCGGGGATGGCGTTAAGGTCGACAGCGGCCGATCCGCGGCCCACCGATCCGTTGACGTTGAGCAGTGCGGTTACGTGCCGGCGCTTGCCGTTCACCAGCACCAGCGTCTGGTCGGGCGCCAGCCCGCGCAGCGATGCCGGACGGATCACGTCGGTGCCATCGGTGATCGAAGGCTGCGGGAAGTTGAAGGACGGAACGAGATTGTTGAGGATCTTGTTCGTTTCGCCAAGCCCTGAATTTTGCAGGGCTTCTCCGCCGATGACATCGATGGGAACGGCGCTGTCGGCAACCGTCCGGTTGGCCGCGCGGGTGCCGGTGACGATGATCTGGCTGCCAGGGTCCAGAGTTGTGGCGGCCCCCTCCGTGGCGGAGCCGTCCGCCTGGGCCGATGTCCCTCCGCTCTGCGCATGGGCGCAGCCGGCAAAGGCGAGAATTGATGTCGTGAATGCAAGCAAATGGAATGCGGACTTGCGCATATACCCCTCCCAAAAGGGAGGCGACATTTCACCTCCCTGGACCGAATATTGCGCGAGAAAACTTCTGCCACAATTGTGAAACATTCTGAAATGTAGATTTCAGGAATATTGTGGCTCCAGAGCAACAGCAGCCAAATGCTGCCTCAAGGCTGCTCGTCATCCGGCTTGGCTGCGGCCGGTGGGGCAGCGCCCGGGGGCGGCACGATCTTTACCGTTTCGATCCGCGGTTTGCGGCGCACCCCGCTGAGTTCGCCGGGGGCGTCCGCGCCGGCGGAGGGCGGCGGCAGGACCGTCGGGGGGACGCGCCGGCGCATGCATTGGGCCTTGTCGGCGCGGGGGGACTGTTCGCAGTTCCAGAGCGTGCGTTGCAGCCCGGTGTCGATGTCGTGAATATAGGCGAAGCTCATCGCCTCCAGCTGCGGCTCGCGCAGCGGCAGGCCGGCGGGCGCGG
>DAMDPH010000081.1:0-14185 GCA_032082785.1 Sphingobium sp.
CACCGCCGAACCGGGATTGGACGTCATCAAGTCCGGTATCCGCAAGGGCTTCAACGCGACCCAGCCGGTTACCAGCGCCCACCATCTCCATGGCCGGCGCGAACAGATGGACCTGCTGATCGAAGGCGTGCTGGATCGGGGCAATCATGCCCTCATCTATGGCGCGCGTGGCACCGGCAAGACGTCGCTGGCGCGGGTGTTCGCAAATGTGGCGGACAATCGCGGCTATGTCGTGCTCTATGCCGCCTGCGAGCCGGAGCAGAGCTTCGCCTCGCTGCTGCGGCCCTATCTCGACGCGGTGCGCAGCAGCGACAACCGCCCGGGCGCGGACCGCACGCCGCCAGCCGACGCCGAAACGCTGACCCCGCGCGAGGCGGTCGACATGCTGGCCGATCACGCCAATCGCAAATTCATCTTCATCCTGGACGAATATGACCGGGTCGAGGATGCAGCGGTGCAGCATGAAGTCGCCCGGCTGATGAAGATGCTGTCGGATGCGGCGGTGCCGGTGCATGTCGTCGCGGTCGGCATCGGATCGGGGCTGGAGCGGATGATCGAGGGGCATGAGTCCCTGCGCCGCCACATGTCCGCCATCCCGGTGACCAAGATCGACATGCAGGCCGTGTTCGACCTGATCGCCAAGGGCGCGACGCAGGCGGGCATCGGCTTCACCGACGCCAGCCGCGAGACGATCGCGCAGATCGCCTGCGGTTCGCCCTATCATGTGCGGCTGTTCTGCGCGCTGGCCAGCTTCGAGACGCTGCGCCGGCGCGAGCGGACGGTCGACCTGCCCGCCACCATCGCCGGCATCGCCCGGTCGGTGAACGACTGGGCGCTGACCAACCCCGCCGATGCCGCCCTGTTCCGCAAGGCGGTGGCGCTGGGCAGCAGCCACTGGCCGACCATCGACACGGTGGCGCGGGCAGCGGCCGCCGGCGAGCTGACGGTCGCCAATGCCGACCGACAGGGGCCGCATGGCCGGGAGATCGTCGACCTGCTGGACGAGGCGCTGGTCGATCATGGCGAGGAGGATGCGCTCCTCACTTTCCGCGACAGCCTGGCGCCGCAATTCCTGCTCGCGATGCTGTTCACCACCCAGCATGGCGAGCATCTCGACGAGAAGGTCGTCAGCCTGATCGACACAAATCGCCAGAGCGTCGCTCAAGGCGCCGCATTGTAAGGATTGAGACCCATGTTCATGTTCGATGTCGTTCGGGCAGTCGTGACGCGGTGGAGGATGGTCGCCGCCATCTTCTGCGGCATCATGGTGCTGACGTTCGCCTGGATCGCGCTCACCCCGCGCGAATATCGCGCGGCGGCGACGCTGCTGTTCGACGCCCGCGCCCCTGATCCGACCCAGACGCGGACCGGCACCGGATCGGCCGATACCGCCGCGATGCTGGCGACCGAGGCGCAGATCCTGCGCAGCGAAGTGATCGGCCGCAAGGTGGTCGAAAATCTCAAGCTGGATCAGGATAGCGCGCTGCGCCAGCAATGGCAGGCGCAGGAAAATGGCGGCCAGAGTTTCGAGGGCTGGCTGACGCGCCGCGTTCAGGCGGGGCTTGAGGTCACGCCCAGCGGCCTCGGCAACACGATCGAGATCAGCTATCGCAGCGGCAACGCGGAAAAGTCGGCGGAGATGGCCAATGCCTTCGCCACCGCCTTCAACGATGCGCGCCTTGGCATGAGCAGCGAGTTCAACAAGCGGTTCGCCACCTGGTTCGAAAAGCGGATCAAGGAATCGCAGAAGCGCATGGAGCTTGCCCAGACCGAGCTGGCCGAATTCCAGCGCGCCAAGGGCATCGTCGCCACCGGCTCCATCGACGCGGAAAGCACGCGGCTGAGCGAATTGTCGTCCAAATTGTCGTCCGCTGAAGCGACGGCGGCGGACGCCCATGCGCGGGCGGCGGCCGGGGCGAACATGCCCGATGTCCAGTCGTCCGGTGTGATCCAGGGCCTTCGCGCCCAGATCGCCAGCAAGACGGCGGAAATCGGCCAGATGTCGACCGAACTCGGTCCCAATCATGCGCTGATGCTGGCGGCCCGCGGGCAGCTGGCCCAGCTCCGCGCGAGCCTTGCCACCGAAGTCGCCAAGACGTCGGGCGGCCTGTCGACGGCCAGTTCCGCCGCCAATGCCAATCGCGGTACGATGCAGGCCCTGCTCGACCAGCAGCGCAACCGGATGCTGACGCTGGCGTCCGATCGCGGCCGGCTCAACGTGCTGGAAAGCAACGTCATCTCGGCCCGCAAGGAGTATGAGCAGGAGACCGAGCAGCTGGCGGCGCTCAACGCCCGCAGCACCGTGCCCTCGCTCAACATCGTGCGGCTGAACGTGGCGGAACCGCCGCTGCTGCCCAATTCGCCCAATATCGCCGTGCGCTTCCTGATGATGTTCATCCTCGGGCTGATGCTGGCGGTCGGCGCGGCGATCCTTGCCGAATGGCTGCGCCCGCGCGTGCGGAGCCGCAACGCCATCACGCACCTGACCGGCGTGCCGATGCTGGGCGAAGCGGACCTGCGCCAGGTTGGTCAACAAATCCGTATCGAAGGAGCCAAGTGGTCATGAGACTGCGTTCGACCGAACCCCTGGACGAGCCCTTCGTCCCCGTCGCATCGGCAGAGGACGGCCCCGCCGTCGTCGATCCGAGCCAGTTGGCGCAGGATGTCGATCCGCTGATCGTCGTGGTGCATGCACCCGGCGACCGGCTGGCCGAGCAGGCGCGCGACATTCAGTCCACCCTGCCGGCGCTGCGCCTGCCGGGCGGCAAGGCCCCCGGCTCGATCGCCGTCATCGCGGTCGACGCGATGGAGGAGGCCGCCGTGCTGATCGCCAACATCGCCGTGTCGGCCGCGCTCAGCGGATCGCGCACGCTGCTGGTGGACATGGAGCATAGCGGCTTCATCCAGCACAAGCTGCTGAACCTCGCGCCGCGTCTGCCTGATGGCGGCGAGCAGGACGATCCCTGGCAGCTGATCCAGCCGACCAGCATCCGATCGCTCTTCATCATGGCCGCGCCGGCGCTCGAAGGCTTTGGCTCGGACGGCGCGCCCCTGCCCCCGCTGGGCGAGCGGCTGGCGGCGCTGTCGTCCCATTATGACCTCTGCCTGGTCGACGCCAGCCATGTCGACGATCTGGCGGCGGCCGCCGGCAGCGCGGAATCGGCCATCGTCGCGGTCCAACGCGACCAGACCGCCACGTCCGACCTCAAGGGAGCGATCAACAAGCTCACCATGCTCAACACGGCGCTGATCGGCACCGTGATGCTGGTCTGACGGACAGGAACGGAAAAAAGGGTCGGGATCGACTATGAAAATCGTGCATGTCTCGCGCCAATATCATCCCGGCCTCGGCGGGCTCGAAAGCTTCACGCGCAATCTGTGCCGGGAGCAGGTTCGGGCCGGCCATCAGGTGCGGATGGTGACGCTCGACAGGATATTCGACGGCGACGGCAGCGTGCTGCCGGCGTCGGAGATGATCGACGGGGTGGAGGTGATCCGCGTGCCCTTCCGGGGCGGGCGGCGCTATCCGCTCGCGCCGGCGGTGGTCCGTCATCTGGGCGATTGCGATCTGGTCCATGTCCATGCCGTCGATTTCTTCGTCGATTATCTCTCGATCGCCCGGCTGCTGCACCGCAAGCCGCTGGTGCTGAGCACCCATGGCGGCTTTTTCCACACCGATTTCGCCCGGCGGCTGAAGGACTATTATTTCAACACCATTTCGCGCCAGTCGCTCAGCCGCTTCGACGCGGTGATCGCCTGTAGCGACAGCGATTATGACAGCTTCGCCCGCATCTGCCGCAGCAAGCTGACGCTGGTCGACAATGGCGTGGATATCGAGAAGTTCGCCGGCCTCGCCGATCCGTCGGGCGCCAGCCGCACCATCATCTATTTTGGCCGCATCGCTCCCAACAAGCAGATTGACCTGCTGGTCCGCTGGTTCGGCGCCCTGCACCGGCTGGACCCCAGCTGGTCTCTGATCGTGGCGGGCAAGCCCATGGGCGTGACCATGGACGACCTGCGCGCGGCGGCGGCCGAAAGCGGCGTCACCGATGCCGTCGAGTTTCACGAAAGCCCGAGCGACGACGGGCTGCGGACGCTGATCGGGCGGAGCAGCATCTTCGCTTCGGCCAGCGCCTATGAAGGTTTTGGCATCTCCCTGATCGAGGGCGCGTCGGCGGGGCTGTATCCCGGCGTCAGCGACATTCCGGCGCATCGCAAGAATATCGGCGCGCTGGGCGTCGGCAGCCTGATCGACTTTGCCGATCCGCATTCGGCCGCCCGCCTGCTTCAGGATTATCGCGCCGCCCGCGCGCAGGGCGCGATGGCGAAGGCAGCCGAACCGCTGCGCGCCTATAGCTGGCCGCAGGTCGCCGACCGGATCAGCGCCATCTATGAAGATGTGCTGGGCCGCACGACCCGCTTCATCGGGCCGGTGAAGGTCGCCGTCCTGTCCGAGCAGGAGGCGCTGGCGCAGGTCGACCGGCTGGTGCGCGAGCAGCAGGGCAAGGTCATCGCCTTCTGCAACGCGCATATGACCAATTTGGCGCGGCGGAACGATGCGCTGCGCGCGGCGCTGGATGATGCGCTGATACTCAATGACGGGGTGGGCGTCGATATCGCCAGCCGCTGGCGCTATGGCGCGGCGTTCCCCGAAAATCTCAACGGCACCGATTTCATCCCGCAACTGCTGGACAAGAGCCGGGGCGAGCTGCGGCTGTTCCTTCTGGGCGCGGCGCCGGGTGTCGCCGATCGGGCGGGTCGCATCCTGGAACAGCGCTATCCCCATGTGCGGGTCGTCGGCACCCAGCATGGCTTTTTCGACGCGCAGGAGGAAACGGCGCTCAGCGATCGCATCCGCGCCAGCGGCGCCAATCTGGTGATCGCGGCGATGGGCAATCCCCGTCAGGAAATCTGGGCGGCGCGCTGGGCGGAAAGCTTGCAGCGGCCGATCCTGTGCGCGGGCGCCTTCCTCGACTTCACCGCCGGTCAGGTGCAGCGCGCGCCGGCCTGGCTGCGGCAGATGCGGCTGGAATGGACCTACCGCCTGTTGCAGGAGCCGAGCCGGCTGGCCGACCGCTATCTGAAGGGCAATATCAGCTTTCTCGCCCATGCCTGGAAGGATGCGCGGCGCGGCTATCAGGGCGGCAGCCTGCCCCCGCCCGCGCCCCAGCCGGCGGTCACGCGCGGCGTGGACGCGGCGTGACCGGCCGATGAAGGAAGAAAATCCGCCGGCGCCGGTCCGGCAGCTGTCCGTCATCATCCCCTTTTATCAACGCACGCCCGGCCTTCTGGCCGGCGCGGTGCGCTCCGTCGCCGCGCAGCGCCTGCCCTGGCCGCTGCGGGTCGAGCTGATCGTGGTGGACGATGCCTCCCCGCTCCCGGCGGAGGCCGAGCTGGCGTCGGTGGAGCTGCCCGACTGGATCGACCTGCGCATCCTGCGTCAGGACAATGCCGGGCCGGGCGCGGCGCGCAATTGCGGGCTGGACGCGATGCGGCCGGAAAGCCGCTTCGTCGCCTTCCTCGATTCCGACGATCGCTGGACCCCCGATCATCTGCGCATGGGGATAGAGGCGCTGGAATGCGGCCATGATTTCTATTTCTGCGACAGCGACATGCCGCCCGACACGCTGTTCGGCGGGCTGGCGCTGTTCGAGCAGGCGCGGCATCTTCCGGCCTTCGACCCGGTGGAGGGCTGCCCCGACCTGCTGCGCTTCCGGCCCGACCGGCTGGGTTGGCACATGGTCGAGGAATATCTGTGCCAGACATCGGCGGTCATCCTGCGCGCCGACGCCGTGGGCGCGCTGCGCTTCGAGGAGCGGCTGCGCTATGCCGGCGAGGATTGGCTGATGTGGGTGCGCATCGCCCATGGCGGCGGCGGCGTCTGTTTCTCCCGCGCGGTCAACAGCCTGCGCGGCGAAGGCATCAATCTCTATCGCGACGCGCATGAGCGGCTGGACAGCCCCAATGTGCGACGGCTGCTGGCGATGATCCTTGCCAATCGGCTGATGGGGCGCACGCCCGGCCTGTCGGACGAAGCGCGGGCGCTCACCCGGCGGCGCATGGCGATGTTCCGGCAGGAGATCGCCGCCATCCTGATGCACCCGGCGCTCTATCGGCGGCTGCGCAGCGGGCAGGCATGGCGGATCGTCGGCCGCGCCTATGCGGCGCTGGGGCTGCGGACGCCGGGACTTTGGATGCAGATCATTGCGCGGAAATTCCGCCCGCGTCGGACGGCCTATCAGGAGCAGGCGGCATGAAGCTTTTCTATTACAAGGCCCAGCAGGGCAATTTCGGCGACGACCTCAATGGCTGGCTGTGGGAGGAACTGGCGCCCGGTCGCTGGTCGGACGAGGCGGACACGCTGTTCTGCGGCATCGGCACGATCATCGGCAACGCCATGCCCGACGCGTCGCGGGTCCGCATCTTTTCGAGCGGCATCGGCTATCGCCCCGCTCCCGCCGACATAGGCAGCCGCAAATGGGATGTGGTCGCGCTGCGCGGGCCGCTGACGGCGCAGGTCGTCGGCCGGCCGGACAAGGCTATGGCCGACGGCGCGCTGCTGCTCGCCACGCTGGAGCGGCTGCGCCCACTGCCCGCCAGCCAGCGCAAGGATGTGATCTTCATCCCCCATTTCGAGGCGCTGGCCGATGGCGACTGGGCCACGCTGTGCCAGAGCGTCGGGATAGACATGGTCGATCCGCGCGACTGCGCCCATGCAGTGATCGACCGTATCCGCAGCGCGCGGCTGGTGATCGCGGACAGCATGCATGCGGCGATCATCGCCGACACGATGCGCGTCCCCTGGGTGCCGGTGTCGACGTCCGGCCGGATCAACAGCTTCAAATGGCTCGACTGGACGCTGTCGCTCGACCTTCCCTATGAGCCGGTGCGGCTGGGCGCGATCAGCGCGGCGAGCGCCTATCAGGGGCAGGTGCGGCGGATCATCGGCGAGGATTATCGGCTGCCAAGGCCCGAGCGGGAAAAGGCGCTGGCCCATCATGCCAAGCTCACCCGGCGCGAACAAAGCCCCTGGTGGCAATCGAACAAGCCCCGGATCAAACATCATCTGATGGCGCTGCCGCGTCGGGTGCCGACAATCGGCCGGGTGCAGGGCGTTCTGTCGCGCTGGGACGAGCGGCAGCGGGACCGGATCGCCGGCACCCTGGCGCGGCTGAGCCGCGAGGCCGGCTTCCTGAGCGGCGACGCCATTTTCGCGCGCCGCGTCGACCAGCTGCACCACAGCTTTCACAGCATGTTGCGCACCGCCTGACCGCAGTTCGCACGGCGTCTCACCCCTTAACTGCTACAGGGGTGAGACATATAAAGCCTATCTTTCGGGACGGGCGCGATCGCGCTCAGGCAGCGGGGGCGCCCGCCTTCGCATAGCGGTTCTGGTGTCGGCGCAGCAGGTGGACCGCAAGCATCGGCCAGCTGCGCCAGTCGCGCATCATCGCGCCGATCAGCGACATCGGCCGGCGGGCGCGCAGATAGGGATAGACCTTGTTCCAGCTCAGCTGATAGCGGATGGCGTTCGCCCGGCGGTTGAGCAGCCGCGCCAGATCGCGGTCGCTGCGCACGCGGGGGCGACCCAGCAGCGACAGGGTGTGCCGGCGCATGGCGTCGAGGTTCAGATTGGTGCGGGTCTGGCCCGAACCTTCCGTCGAAATCGATCCGACGCGCTGGGTGAAGAGGTAGAAGGCTTCCTCGGTCAGGACGAAGCGCGCCTCCGCCAGCAGGCAGTCGATCATCAGGGCAAAATCCTCGCCATGGCGCAGCTCGGCCGGGTAGCGCAGGCAGCGCGCCTCCAGAAAGCGGCGGCGGAAGATCGGCTTAAGCTGGCCATAGTCGAAGCGCGACATGCCGGTGATCGCATTGCGCACGAAATCGGCGGCGGACAGGATATGGCTGCGCTTGCCGCCGCGCGGCAGGGCATGACCGGCGATGCTGGCGGCATTCCAGTCATAGAGAAGCAGATTGTCGGCCACCATGTCGGCATTGTGCCGCTCGCCGATGGCGACCAGCTTGCGCATCCGTTCGGGAAGATAGGCATCGTCCGCGTCGAGGATCGCGACCCAGTCGCCCTTGGCCGCCGCTATGCCGAGATTACGGGCGGCGGACGGGCCGCCATTGGCGGCGCTGGCGATCAGCCTGACCCTGGGGTCCGCCTCCGCCAGCCGGCCGGCGAGCGCGCGGGTGCCGTCGCGCGACGCATCGTCGACGATCAGAACCTCCACCGTGACCGATTGCGCCAGTGCCGACCTGACCGCCCGTTCGAGGCTGTCTTCCGCATCATAGGCAGCGATCACGATGCTGGCGGTCGGTTGGGCGGTGCCCGAATGTAACGCTTGCATAGGTGTTATGCCTTACTCGTAAGCCCCAATCACATCGGTTATAGCAATGAGTGAAGCTTAGGCGAATTGAGGGAATACCCCTAGTGCAAATTGCAGGCGATCAAGCAGTTGCAATCTATAGGCGTGGTTTCCTGCCTTTGTCGGAGACATTCATATCAGACCATATCCGGTCATTACATCGCTATAAGCCGATCGTGATTACGGATAATCTGGTCGATGGCCATAATGATCATGGCCACAAACCCAATTTACTGCATCGCGCCCAGGCCGGCAAATGGGAAAGACTGCGTAGCCGGGCGACCGGCAATTATCGGCAGCTCGGCAATCTTCTCTGCCCCCGTTCGACCCGGCTGATCCATGCCCATTTCCTGCAGGACGGCGCGGGCATCCTGCCCTTTGCCGCGCGGCGCAAGATCCCGCTGGTGGTGACGGCCCATGGCTATGACGCCACCGTCACCGCGCGCGAGCATGCGCGGCGCAGCGAGGGACTATGGTATCTGGCGCTCAAGCCCTTCCTGCTGCGCTATGCGCAGGGCATCATCTGCGTGTCCAACTGGATCAAGCAATGCCTGCTGGAAGCCGGCTATCCCGAAGAGAAGCTGCGCGTCATTCCGCTGGGCATCGACATGAACCGGCTGCCCACCCCGCCCTCCCCCTATGGCCGGCGCGGGGCGCTGTTCGTCGGGCGGCTGGTCGAGAAGAAGGGCGTGCAATATCTGCTCGACGCCTGGGCAAAGCTGCCGCCGCGCGTGCAGCGCGAGCCGCTGACCATCATCGGCGACGGGCCGCTGATGCCGACGCTGGTCGAACAGGCGCGCCAATTGGGGATCACGCCCAATTTCATGGGGCCGCGCCCGCGC
Organism: Sphingobium sp.; assembly: GCA_032082785.1. Classification (GTDB taxonomy): domain Bacteria; phylum Pseudomonadota; class Alphaproteobacteria; order Sphingomonadales; family Sphingomonadaceae; genus Sphingobium. Next base: position 9,212 of record DAMDPH010000081.1, read on the forward strand.
GAGGATGTGTTCGCCGCCATGGCCAGCCACCGCGTCTTCGCCATGCCCAGCATCCGCGCCGCCAATGGCGATTCCGAAGGGCTGCCGATCGTGCTGATGGAGGCGCAGGCCATGGGCATGGCCATCGTCGCCTTTGACGAAGGGCCGATGCGCGAAGCGATCAAGCCCGGCTCCACCGGCCTGCTGGCGCGGGCGCATAACAGCAACGACTTTGCCGACCATCTGCGCACGCTGGTGCCCGCCACCGACCTTTGCGAGGATTTCGGCAAGGCGGGCCGCGCGCATGTGGAGGCGAAGTTCGACCTTAACCGCAGCGTCGCCACGCTGGAAGATTATTATGACGAGATCGTCGCAGCTCATGAGGCCCGGACATGAAGCCGAACCTATCCGCCGCGCCCTCTCCGCGTCAGGCCAGCCCGGCGCGCGTGCTGATCCTCTCCCGCCACGACTATCGCACCGCCCGCCGGGCGAGCGTGCATTTCGTGGCGCAGAAGCTGGCCGAACAGGGCCATCATGTCTCCTTCCTCTCCATCGGCTATAGCTGGATTTCGCGCCTTCGCGGCGACAGCCGGTCGGACCTGTTCCACCGCGCCAACAAATGGGAAGAGGTGGACGGGCTGCGCGCCTATCTGTGGCGTAGCGCCTGGCATCCGGTAAAGCTGCCCGTGCCCGATCCGGTGATCGGCTGGCTCTACAGCCTGTGGGCGTCCAACAACTGCCCGGCGCTGGACGAGGCGGCGGCGCAGGCCGACCTCATCATCGTGGAATCGAGCATCGCCCCCGCGCTCATCAAGCGGCTGCGGGCGAGCGCGCCGCATGCGCGCATCATCTATCGCGCAACCGACCTGCTCTCCACCGCCGGGGTGCCGCGCTGCATCGAGGATATGTTGTGGCGGGCCGATGGCGATATCGACATGGTGGTGGTGGTCGCGCGCGCGATGCTGCCGCATTTCGACAAGTTCAGCTGTCCCAAATTGTTCATCCCCCATGGCGTCGACACCGCGAAATTGCAGCGGACGACGACCAGCCCCTATGACCGGCCGCGCAACGCGGTCAGCGTCGGATCGATGCTGTTCGATGCCGAAGCGATCCGCCAGCTAGCGCAGGCCATGCCCCATTATCTGTTTCACATGATCGGCACGCCCAAGGCGGAATTTCCTGACAATGTGATCCAATATGGTGAAATGCCCTTCGACAAGACGCTGCCCTATTTGCAGCATGCCGATGTCGGCATCGCCGCCTATCAGCGAGCGGACTCCTCGGCCTATCTGGCGGACTCCAGCCTCAAACTGTTGCAGTTCAAGGCGATGGGCCTTCCCGCCGTGTGCCCCGACTTTGCCGTGGGCGATCATGCGTTGCGCTTTGGCTATGTGCCCGAACAGCCGGACGACATCGTCCGCGCCTTTACCAAGGCGGCGAACAGCAGCCGGCGCGCGGCGCCCGCCAAGGATTGGAACGACGTGGCCGAAGAATTGATCGAGGCGTCCCTTGGCTGAGGCGGCGATCCTGTCGGCCGGCGCGGCCCAGCCTGCCCCGCTCCAGCCCGCGCGCACGACGCAGCGCGACCTGCCCGCCCTGCTCTGCGCGCTGCTGCTGGCGGCGACGGTATTGTTCAATCCGGCGCTGGCCTGGGTCAACGCGCATGTCATGCCGCTGTCGCCCGCCATCGTTTCGGCGGTGCAGGGCGCCATCGTCATCGGCGCGCTGCTGGTCGGCACGCTCCAGCCCACCGCGCTCAGCTTCCGCTGGCTGGCGCTGACCTGGCTGCTGGTCGGCGCGGTCTGCCTCACCAGCGCGATCCGGGCGCAGCTTGAGCCCAAGATCCTAGGCGACATCCTGCTGATCCCGGCCTTCATCCTGCTCGGCACGCGGATCGACCGGCGGATGCTGTGCCGCACGATGATCGGCTTGCAGGCGGCGATCATGCTGGTCGGCATTTGGGAATTGCTCAGCCCCTCGGGCTATGGCGGCTTTTTCAGCGTGCTCGATTATTATGTGAAGACGCGCGGCTATGACGAGGCGGCTTTCTGGGCGGGCGGCGACCTGTTCCTGAGTTCCGAGCGTCCGGGCGGGCGCATGCTGCTCGACGGCTTCGGCTTCCACCGCGGCTCCTCGCTGTTCCTAGAGCCGGTATCGCTGGGCAATTGGGCGATCGTCGGCACCATCTTCACCGCCGCGCTGTGGCACGACCTGTCGCGCCGCGCGCGGCTGTTCATGGCGGCATCGACCCTCATATTGCTGATCGTGTGCGACGGCCGGCTGGCGCTCAGCGTCATCGCGCTCTTCTGCCTCTATCTGCCGCTCGCGCGCTTCATTCCCGACCGGCTGAGCGTCCTCTATATCCCGCTGCTGCTGTGCGCGCTGACGCTTGGGGCCTGGCTCGGCTTTTTCACCCATGCCGCCGACAATTTCGCCGGCCGCCTGAGCGTGGGCCTGCAAGGATTGCAGTCGATGGACATCGACCAGCTGCTGGGCGTCGCCGGCCAGCGGGTGCGGATGGACGATGCCGGCTGGGCCGATTTCGTGCAGGCGCAATCGCTGATCGTGTCGATTGCGCTGTGGATGCTGCTGGGCCTGACCAGTTTCGGCACGCAGCCCGACAACCGCATGGCCAAACATGGCATCCTGCTGTTCATCACCCTTTGCCTTCCGATCAGCAACTCGCTGCTGTCGGTGAAGACGGCGGCGGCCATGTGGGCGCTCTACGGCTTCTGTTTCGCGCGAGGACGTCAACCGACATTGGGAACAGGGCAATGAGCAGCGACAGACATATTCCGGCGCTGGACGGCATTCGCGGCATGGCCGCGATGTTCGTGGTGCTTTCGCACTTCTCCAGTTTCGCGCTGCCGGACCTGCTGCCGCGCCATATCGGCGATTATGGCGTGCTGTTCTTCTTCGTGCTGAGCGGCTTTCTGATGGGGCATCTCTATCTGCCGCGCAGGGTCGATCAGGCGAGCGTCGCTTCCTATGCCGCCGCCCGGATCGCGCGCATCGTGCCGCTCTATTTCTGCATCGGCGCGCTGTCCTTCCTGCTCTACAGCTTCGTGACGCGCGACTTCGTCTATCATATCGGCGCGCCCGAACTGCTGCGGATGGTGACCTTCACCAGCTCGGTATCGGTCTTCTGGTCGATCGGGCCGGAGTTCCAATTCTACTTCCTCTTCCCGATGCTGTGGATGGCGATGCAGATGGGCGGGCGGTGGCGTCTGCCGGTGCTGGCGGCGATCGGCGTGTTCGTCGTCATCTGCTATTTCGCCATGCCCTGGCTGCCCGGCTTTTCCGCCTTTGCCAAGATGCACATCTTCCTTGCCGGTATCGGCTGCGCGATGCTGATCAACCGCCTGTCGGAAGAGACGAAGCGGCGGCTGTTCCTGCCCTTCTTCCTCTTCACCATCCTGTTCCTGCTGCTGCTGGTGGTGACGCCGGCGGGGCTGCACGACTGGATCTATCCGTCGACGAAGAATGATCCCAAGCATATCGGCTATTATGGCGACCTGTTGAAGCTGGGCGCGGCGACGCTGCTGATCTTTGGCGCGGCGATCCGGCATCCGATCAACGACCGGCTCTGGGGCAATGCGCTGATGCGGCGACTGGGCGCCTACAGCTTCTCGCTCTATCTGCTGCACATGCCCGCGCTTCAGCTTGCCAAGCTGGTCGGCGACTGGCTGGGCATGGGGCCGCTGGCGATGAGCGCATGGGGACTGGCGCTGTCGCTGCTGGTCGCGGCGCTGTCCTTCGAACTGTTCGAGCGGCCGACCGGGCGCATCGTGCGCGGCCGCCTGACGACGCTGTTCACCCGCCCCCGCGTGTCGGGACACGCCTCCCCCGTCTGACGGGCCGCTTTCCCGAATTGGAGACATGCCGATCCATGCCTGCCGGACCTGATGTTCGTCCCGCCCCCTTGTGCGTCCCGGCGACAGCGCCGTGTGAAGGGGGCGGTCGATGGCTCCGGTGATCCGCGCGGCGCGCGCCCTGATCCTCAGCCCCAGCGTACAGGGCGCCATGGTCTTCGCGATGAGCGGCGGCGCTTTCGCGGTCGGCAACCTGCTGGCCGCCAGCGCCATGACCAAGACGGAATATGGCCGCTTCGCGCTGATGATCGCGATCCTGGTCATCACCTCCAATATCGCGCCGCTCGGCCTCGACCAGTTGCTGGCGCGGCGCAATGTGCGGGCGTCCTGGCGCTTCGTGGCGCCGGTGCTGCTGTCGGCGGGCCTGCTGGCGCTGATCGCCTGCACCGCCGCGCATCTCCTCTATGAGCTGAGCCTCACCGCCACGCTGGCGCTGGCGGCGGCGACGATATTCTATTCGATGCTGCGCCTCGCCTGCGGGGCGATCCGGCGGCATGGCTGGACGATGGTCGCCAATCTGCTCGACACGTCGGGCGACTGGATCATCCTGGCCATCGGCGCGGCGGCATGGCTGGGCGATGTGGACGATCATGGCATTGCGTCGGTGGTCTTCGCCTCGCTCGGCGCGCTGTCCTGCCTCATCGCCTGGATGCTGCTGACGCGGCTGGACCGCACGCTGCGCCGCTCGCGCCAGCCGGTGCCGTTCGGCGAAGCGGTGCCGCTGCTCGGCATTATCGGCGCGGGTGCGCTGCTGTTGCAGGCGGAGCGGCTGCTGATCCCGCTGCTGCTGACGCTGGGCGATCTGGCGACCTTCGCCATTCTTACCGCCGTCGCCATCGCGCCCTTCCGGGTGCTGAGCACCGGCATCGTTACCTCGCTGACGCAGCAGTTGCGCCGGCTGCCCGATCTGGAGGCGCAGCGGCGGCTGCTCGCGCATGAGGCGCGGCTGTTCACCGGCCTCGCCGCGCTGGCGACGCTGACCGTGTGCCTTGCCGCGCCGCTGGCCGCCGATATCTTCACGCAGGGCCGCTATCATGTCAGCCTGGCGCTCTGCCTCGCGGCCTGCGCCAATGGCGTGGTGAAGCTGTTGCAGGCGGTGCCGCGCGCGGTCGCGACCGGGATC
>DAMDPH010000082.1:0-13992 GCA_032082785.1 Sphingobium sp.
GCGGCGCGCGGGTGGAGGCGGACCGCGCCTGGGGCGCGTTGCGTGCTGACATGCGCCGCTTTCGCCTGCCGGGCATTTACGGCCCCGGCCGCTCGGCGCTGGACCGGGTGCGCGACGGACGCGCCCACCGCATCGACCTGCCCGACCAGATTTTCAGCCGCGCCCATGTCGATGACATTGTCGGTGCGATCCGTGCGGCGATGGGGCAGGGACCGGCGGGCATCTACAATATCGCCGACGACCTGCCCTGCGCGCAGAACCGGCTGATCGAAGCGGCCTGCGACCTGCTCGGCCGCCCCTGGCCGCCGCTCCAGACGCTGGGCGAGGCCGACCTCAGCCCGATGGCGCGCGGCTTCTATGCGGAAAATCGGCGGGTCGCCAATGGCCGGGCGAAGCGGCTGCTCGGCTGGACCCCGCGCTATCCCAGCTATCGCGAAGGCCTGCGCGCCTGCCTCTGACGGGCGGCGGAAAGCTGAAACTGGTCAGGCCAATTCTTAGCGGCTGTTTCAGTCGATCTTCAGCAATCTCAATCGTTTGCCGAAAAACAAAAACAGCGTTGAGTGTCGCACCCCTGTTGCGTTTCCAATTTTTGGGGGTGCAACTGGCCTGACCGGTCAGCGCGTCCGGCTGCGCAGCGCGATCGCCATGCCGCCCACCGCCAGCAGCGCGCCGACCAGCGCCAGCGCCGACCAGCGATAGCCCTCCATCAGCGTGGAGATCAGCATCGCGATTACCGGGATCAGCACGCTGCTATAGGCCGCGCGACCCGCGCCCATCCGCTGCACCAGTCCGAAATAGAGGGGGAATGTCACCACCGACCCGGCAATGGCGAGCCAGCCGACGCCCAGAATATAGGACAGGCGCGGCTCGAACTGCGGCGGGCCTGTGGTGATCCAGGCGAACAGCGCATCGACCGCCGACCCGATCAGCATCGCCCAGGCCAGCACCGGGATCATCGGCAGTCGCCGGGCGATATCCATTCCCTGCATGACATTGGCCGCCGACGCGCATAGCAGCCCGCCGAGCGAGAAGGCGACGCCCAGCAGCACCTTGTCCGGCGCCAGCGCCGCCACCCTATATTCATGCACCAGCATCAATATGATGCCGCTCACCGCCACCACCGACCCGCCGATGAAGGCGCGGCTGACCGGCTGGCGAAAGGCGAACCAGGCGAGGATCGAGTTGGGGATCAGCAGCATCGCATAGATGACCGCCACCACCCCCGACGTCAGATAATGTTCGGCCCGGTAGAGAAGGTTGAAGTTGAAGACGAAATGCGCGGTCCCCAGCAAGGCCGCGAACAGCAGCCCGGCGCGGCCGATCCGCATCGGCAACCCCCGCATCTTCGCCAGCGCCGCCATTGCCAGCCCGGCCAGCAGGAAGCGATAGCAGACCGACCAGCTCGCCGGCACGCTGCCCAGCTGGTCGCGGATGACGATCCAGGTCGAACTCCAGATCAGCGTGACGAGCAGGAAGGGCAGCACCACGCCGCCCGGCCGGTCCTCAGCCATGGTCGAGCGCGCGCAGCGCGGCGGCGAGCGGGGCGACGCTCTGCGCATCCTGCGACCAGTTGGTCACCAGCCGCGCGGCGCCTTCGCCCCAATCGTAAAAGTCGAACCCCTGCGCCCGCAGCGCCGCCGCTTCGTCCGCGCTCAGCCGCACGAACAGCTCATTGGCCTCCACCGCATGCATAAGCCTTGCCGGCGCGCCACCGGCGAGCGCCTGCGCGGCGGCATTGGCGGAGCGCGCATTGTCGAGCCACAGATCGCCTTCGATCATCGCCAATATCTGCGCCGCGAGATAGCGGCCCTTGGACAGGAGATGGCCCGACCGTTTGCGCCAGCGCGCCGCCTCGGCCGCGCGGGCCTCGGCCTGCGGGCCGAAAAAGACCATTGCCTCGCCGATCATCCCGCCATTTTTGACGCAGCCGAAGGAGAGGATGTTGACCCCCGCCCGCCAGCTGATCTCGGCCGGCGCGCACCCCAGATGCGCAACCGCATTGGCGAAGCGGGCGCCGTCCATATGCAGGCCCAGCCCATGGCGCCCCGCCACTTCGCCCAGCGCCGCCACTTCATCGGGCGTATAGACCAGCCCATATTCGGTGGCGTTGGTGATGCTGATCGCGCGGGCCGGCACCTGATGCACGTCCGGGCGGATCGCCTTCAGCCGTGCCTCGACCGCCTCGGCCGTCAGCTTCGCCCCCGCGCCCGCCAGCGTCATCAGCGTGGCGCCATGGGTGTAGAAGCCCGGCGCGCCGCATTCGTCGGTGGCGATATGCGAGTCCTCATGACAGAGGATGCCGCCATAGGGCGGGCAGAGGCAGGTGAGGGCGATGCTGTTCGCCGCCGTCCCGGTCGCGACCCAAAGCGCCTTGACCGGCGCGTCGAACAGATCGGAAAAGGCGCCGTCCATCCGCCGGCTCCAGCCGTCGCCATCATAACCATGATCGGCGCTATCGGCGGCGGCCATGGCGGCGAGGATCGGCGGGCAGACCGGGGTCACATTGTCGGAAAAGAAATGCATGGCGCCAGCGATAATCGCGGAGTTGCAAAGCGCAAGCGGCTGAGTGGGCGCGTCGGGGTGCCACTGGCGACGCACTGGCCTTGGACGAGGTCGCGCAACATTGTTTCGCGGCCCGCACTGTGACATAGGCTGCCCGTCCAAGCCGAAAAGGAGACTCAATCATGGACGTCGAGCAGAAGTCGCGCTTTACCGTCACCCCCAGCAGCCAGGCTGTCGCGGCGGATGCGCGGGCCGTACTGCTCGCGGATCCGGGTTTCGGCCGGCTGTTCACCGATCATATGGTGACGATCCGCTATAGCGAGGGGCAGGGCTGGCACAGCCACGCCGTCGGTGCGCGCGAACCGTTCCAGATCGATCCCGCCTGCGCCGTGCTGCATTATGCGCAGGAAATTTTCGAGGGCATGAAGGCCTATCGGCTGGAGGATGGCAGCATCGCCATGTTCCGCCCGGAGGAAAATGCCCGCCGCTTCGCCGAATCGGCCGAGCGCATGGCGATGCCGGCGCTGCCCGAGGATGTCTTCCTTGAGGCGTGCGCGGAACTGGTGAAGATCGACGCCGACTGGATCCCGAGCGGCGAAGGCAGCCTCTATCTGCGCCCCTTCATGTTCGCGAGCGAAGCGTTTCTGGGCGTGCGGCCGTCGAACGAATATATTTTCTGCGTGATCGCCTCGCCCGCCGGCGCCTATTTTAAGGGCGGCAAGAAAGCGGTGACGCTCTGGGTGTCGGAACATTTCACCCGCGCCGCCCGCGGCGGCACCGGCGCTGCCAAATGCGGCGGCAATTATGCCGCCTCGCTGGTCGCGCAGAAGGAAGCGATCGGCCAAGGCTGCGATCAGGTGGTCTTCCTCGACGCCGCGGAAAATAAATGGGTCGAGGAACTGGGCGGCATGAACGTCTTCTTCGTCATGGAAGACGGCTCGCTCGTCACCCCGCCGCTGACGGGCACCATCCTGCCCGGCATCACCCGCAACAGCATCATCAGCCTCGCCCGCGCCAAGGGTCATGTCGTGCGCGAGGAGCCTTACAGCTTCGCCCAGTGGCGCGATGACGCCGCCAGCGGCAAGCTGCGCGAAGCCTTTGCCTGCGGCACGGCGGCGGTGGTCACGCCCATCGGCACGGTGAAGAGCAGCAGCGGCGATTTCACCATCGGCAATGGCGATGGCGGCATGGTCACCGAAACGCTGCGCGCCGAACTGACCGGCATCCACCGCGGCACGGTGGCCGATCCGGCCGGCTGGATCCGCACGCTCTGATCCCATCGGCGGCGCTCTTTGCCGGGCGCCGCCACACGCCCGCTTTTCAAGCCGGCGTCAAAGGCCTAGATGGGACGCATGCAACGATTTGACGTCGTCATTCTGGGCGCGGGCCTGGTGGGCCTGACCCTGGGCATCGCCCTCAACCGCCATGGCGTCCGCTGCGCCGTCATCGACCCGGCGGATCCCGCGACCAGCCTGGCGGCAGGCTTTGACGGGCGCGTTTCCGCCATCAGCTCGACCAGCCATGCCATGCTGCGCGCCATCGGCGTCGACCGGCATCTGGAGGGCAAGGGCTGCCCCATCGACCGCATCTGGGTCAGCGACGGGCTGGAACCGGGCGCGCTCGACTTTGCGCCCGATGGCGAAGATGGCGTGATGGGGACGATGTTCCCCAATCTGCAACTGCGACAGGCGCTGGCGGCCACTGCTGAGGAGGCGCAGGGCCTCACCCGCTTCCAGCCCGATCGCGCCGTCGCGGTCGAGCGTACCGACGAAGGTGTGACGCTGACGCTGGCGAGCGGCGCGACCATCGGCGCGGCGCTGCTGGTGGCGGCGGAGGGCCGTAACAGCCCCACGCGCGAGGCGGCCGGCATCCGCACCACCCGCTGGCAATATAAGCATAGCGCCATGGTGACGGCGATCGACCATGATGTGCCGCACGCCAACACCGCCTATGAGATTTTCTATGTCGGCGGCCCCTTCGCGCTGCTGCCGATGCAGCCGGGGACGCGCTCCGCCGTCGTGTGGACCGTGCCGACCGATCAGGCGCCGGCGATGCTCAAATTGTCCGAACGCGCCTGGCTTGCCGAAGCGCAGAAGCGGATCGGCAGCTTCCTCGGCGACATACGCCTCGCCGGCCCGCGCTCATCCTATCCGCTCGGCTTCCACCATGCGGCGCGGATCACCGACACCCGGCTCGCGCTGGTGGGCGACAGCGCCCATGCTATACATCCCATTGCCGGGCAGGGGCTCAATCTCGGCTTCCGCGACGTCGCCGCTCTGGTCGAGGTGCTGGTGGAGGGGATGCGGCTTGGCCTCGATCCGGGCGACGCGCAACTGCTGGCACGTTATCAGCGCTGGCGCGGGCTGGACGCGATGATGACCAGCGTGGCGATGGACGGGCTGGTGCGGCTGTTCGACATTCCCGGCCGCCTGCCGTCGCTGGTGCGGCGCGCGGGACTGGCGGCGGTGCAGCGCACCTCGCTGCTCAAGAACCGCTTCATGGCCGAAGCCCGCGGCCAGTCCGGCGCCCTGCCCCGCCTGCTGACCGGCGAGATGGTGTAGGACGTTTCGCCAACCCGTACCCGGCCTGTGTCTGGATGCGGCTGCTTCTCCCGCTATGATGATCGCGCGGCACTATCGCCGTGTATCAACGAAGGAGAAGGCATGACATTTGCAGACGCGTGCATCGCTCTTGGAGTGATGATCGCCTTTGCGACCTTGGTCCTCAAGATCGTGGAGGTCTCGCGCTCCAAATAAGCTGCGCGACGGGCAGGGGGCGGGCGGCAACTCGCCCCCTGAACGAGTGAACCCCCGCCACGGCAATGACGGGGGCTCGGGTATCACGGGATAGCCCATGACATTTGCAATGTCCTATATAGGACAAAAGGCCGAAACTTTCAATCTACGGCGTCCGCCCACCCATGTCCGAGCGGGCGAAGGCCGCTCCTACCCCACCCGGTTGGCGACCAGATTGTCCACCACTGACGGGTCGGCCAGCGTGCTGGTGTCGCCCAGCGCCTGGGATGAGACTTCGCCCTCGGCGATCTTGCGAAGGATGCGGCGCATGATCTTGCCGGATCGGGTCTTGGGCAGGCCCGGCGCGAACTGGATCGCATCGGGCGTGGCAATCGGGCCGATCTCGTTGCGGACCCATTTCACCAGCGTCTGGCGCAGATCGTCGCTCGGCTCCTCATGGGCGTTGAGCGTCACATAGGCATAGATGCCCTGCCCCTTGATGTCGTGGGGGAAGCCGACCACCGCCGCCTCGGCAACGCTCTCATGCAGCACCAGCGCGCTCTCGACTTCAGCCGTGCCCATGCGATGGCCCGACACGTTGATGACATCGTCAACCCGGCCGGTGATCCAATAATAGCCGTCGGCATCGCGGCGGGCGCCGTCGCCAGTGGTATATTTGCCGGGATAGGTGGTGAAATAGGTCTGGAAAAAACGGTCATGATCGCCCCAGACCGTGCGCATCTGCCCCGGCCAGCTGCGGGCGATGACCAGATTACCCTCGGTCGCGCCTTCCAGCAGCTTGCCTTCGGCATCGACGATCTGCGGCACCACGCCGGGCATGGGCAGCGTGGCGGAGCCGGGCTTCAGGTCGGTGGCGCCGGGCATGGGCGCGATCATCGCCGCGCCGGTCTCGGTCTGCCACCAGGTGTCGATGATCGGGCAGCGGCCCTCGCCGACCAGCTGATGATACCAGCGCCATGCCTCCGGATTGATCGGCTCGCCTACGGTGCCGAGCAGCCGCAGCGACGCGCGGCTGGTCGCCTTCACATGGTCGTCGCCTTCCTTCATCAGCGCGCGCAGCGCGGTCGGCGCGGTAAAGAGCGTCTGCACCTGATGCCGGTCGATCACTTCCCAGATGCGGCTGGGCGTCGGCCAGTTGGGCACGCCCTCGAACATCAATGTGGTCGCGCCATTGGCGAGCGGGCCATAGACGATATAGCTGTGACCCGTGACCCAGCCGATATCGGCGGCGCACCAGTAAATGTCGCCCGGCCGATAGTCGAAGCACAGCTCATGCGTCAGCGCCGCCCACAGCAGATAGCCGCCGCTGCTGTGCAGCACGCCCTTGGGCTTGCCGGTCGAGCCGGAGGTGTAGAGGATGAACAGCGGATCTTCGGCATTCATCCGCTCGGGCGGGCAGTCCGCCGACACCCGCGCCGCTTCCTCATGCAGCCAAAGGTCGCGCCCGTCTTTCATCGTCACTTCGCCGCCGGTGGCCTTGACCACCAGCACGCGCCGCACGCCCGGGCAATCCTTGAGCGCGGCGTCGACATTGGCCTTGAGCGGCACGGCCTTGCCCGCGCGGCAGCCTTCGTCCGCGGTGATGACGAGGGTGGAGTCGCAGTCGATGATGCGGCCGGCCAGCGCTTCGGGCGAGAAGCCGCCGAAGACGACGCTGTGGATCGCGCCGATCCGCGCGCAGGCGAGCAGGGCGAAGGCGGCCTCCGGGATCATCGGCATATAGATGGTGATCCGGTCGCCCTTCCGCGCACCGGCGGCCTTGAGCACATTGGCGAAGCGGCACACTTGCTCATGCAGCTGGCGATAGCTGTAGCGGCGCGGTTCGGCATCGGGCGAATCGGGTTCCCAGATGATCGCGGTCTGGTCGCCGCGCTCGGCCAGATGGCGGTCGATGCAGTTGACGCTGACGTTCAGCTCGCCATCGGCGAACCAGCGGACGCCGAAATCGGCCTCGGCGAAGCTGCTCTGGTCGGCGACGCTCGGCGGGGTGATCCAGTCGAGCCGCTTTGCCTGTTCCAGCCAATAGGCGTCGCCCTCCTCGACCGAGCGCGCATAATCGGCCGCGCGTCCCTCCCGGTCCATCAGGGCCTTGCTGGCCCATGACGCGGGAACCGGGAAGAAATCGTCAGACATTCGGCATCCTTTCCTGCTGAGACTATGGCTCTTCCCAGCTTCTAGGGTAGCGGGCCAAAGATCGGAAGAGCGATCGGAAGCGCGATCGCTCCGATCTTTCAGGCGGGCCATCGCCGCCGCGCGCATTTTGCGGCTTTCCCGCGACCCCCGGCGCGCCTAACAGACTGTCCATGTGGCAACTCTATCAATTCCCGCTTTGTCCCTTTTCCCGCAAGGTGCGCCTGCTGCTGGGCGAGAAGGGGATCGGCTATGATCTGGTGCGCGAATCGCCCTGGGCGATGCGGGACGAGTTTCTCGATCTGAACCCCGCCGGCACCACGCCGGTGCTGACCGACGCCGAAAAGGGGCTGACGCTGATCGACAGCCAGGCGATCTGCGAATATTTCGAGGAGACGGTGGAGAAATTTCCGCTCATCTCCGGCACCGCCGCCGGGCGCGCCGAAGTGCGGCGGCTGACCGCCTTTTTCGACCAGAATTTCTATGGCGACGTGGTCGGCCCGCTGCTGCATGAGCGGATGAAGAAGCGGCTGATCGAACGGGCGCCGCCCGATGCCCGGGTGCTGCGCGAGGCGATGAAGCGCGCCAACATCCATATGGATTATATGGACTATCTGCTCGACCATCGCAGCTGGATGGCGGGCGGGACGCTGAGCCTTGCCGATATCGCCGCCGCCGCGCATCTGTCGGTCGCCGATTATCTGGGCGGGATCGACTGGGCCGGGCATGAGACGGTGAAGCGCTGGTATGCCGGCTTCAAGTCGCGGCCGTCCTTCCGCCCGCTGCTTTCGGAGCGAATGGAGGTGATCACCCCGCCGCCCCATTATGAAAAGCCCGATTTCTAAGCCGAGGCCCGATCCCGAGCTAGTCCAGAGCTAGTCCAGAACTAGTCGCTCTCGGTCGCCAGATAGACGCGGTTGCGGCCATGTTCCTTGGCCAGATAGAGCGCCCGGTCGGCCGCGCGCAGCGCCAGCCGCGGATCGTCGAAGGCCAGCACATTGGCGACCCCGGCGGAAAAGCTCACCTGCTCCATCCGCTCGCCATTGCTGCGGTTGACGAGGCTGCGCGTCGCCAGATCCTCGCGCACCGCGTCCACCGTCTCGCACGCTTCGGCAGCGGTCCGCCCGCGAAACAGCATGACGAACTCCTCGCCGCCATGCCGCGCCACATGGCAGCGATCGTCCGACGCCCGCGCCAGCAGCGAGCCGATAAATTTCAGCACCCGGTCGCCCGTGTCATGGCCGTGCCGGTCGTTGATGTCCTTGAAATGATCGATGTCGCAAAAGGCGACCGACAGCGGTTCATGCTGCTCCCGCGCCTCGACCACTTCCTCGCGCAGCACGGCTTCGAAGGCGCGTCGGTTGGGCAGGCCGGTCAGATGGTCATGCTCGGCCGCGCGCCGGGCGGTCTGGAGGCTCGACTTGAGCGAGCGGGTCCGTTTCTGATTTTCGCGCAGCTGCCCTTCCACCTGGCGCGTCTGTTCGACCATGGAGCGGGTGAGGCTGACCAGCTTGGCCAGCACGGTCTGGCTGTCGCCGCCGGCGGCCAGCCCCTTCGCCTCTTCCTGAAGCGCCGTGCCATAATCGCGCGCGGAACTGCGCGATTCCTGCATCAGGGTGGTAACCTGGGCCAGATCCTCCTCCACCGTGTCGAGCATGCGCGAGAGGGCGTCGGGCGTCACTTCGCCGGCGCGCTGCGTCGCCGCGACGGTCTCGACCCAGTCGTTGCTGATGCGGCCTTTCTCCATCAGCACGGCGCGCACCGCTTTTTCGACCTTGATGTCGGAGCCGGTCAGATAGTCCAGGGCCACGCCGAAATTGAGCGGCGTCAGGTCGAGATCATGGGCGAAGAGAAAGTCGCCGACTTCCTCATAAAGCCGGCGGCGGCGGTTTATCTCCCGGTTCGAAGCGCTGCCCGGCCGGGCGGCTGGCCCGGCGGGCGCGACCTCCTCCGGCTTGCCCGACAGGCCCCTGGCCCATCGCGTCAGTCGATCGGTCAGCCCGCCTTGCAGGCTCGCATTGGATGAAGATGCCGCGGTCATGGCTGACAGAACGGCACGGACGCGCAACAATTTAGGCTGGTCGCATCGATCCGTCGATCAAATCGCGAAATTTTTTCCGCGTCTCAGATGTCCGCCGCCACCAGCCAGTCGCGGAAGATCCGCACCGACCGGGTTTGCAGCGCGCGCGGGCGGCAGACGAAGAAATAGCGATAGGGGCTTTCGACATGAATTGGGAAGAGCCGCACGAGGCGCGGATCGCCCGATTGTTCGAAATGGCTGGCATGCATGACCGCTACGCCCAGCCCCTGAGCGGCGGCCTCCAGCATCAGCTGGCCCGAATCATAATTGTCGATCGCCAGCGGTTGCAGATCGGGCAGGCCGGCCGCTTCCTTCCAGGCGTCGAAGGACAGCGCCATGTCCCGGTGCAGCAACATCGTATGCTGCGCCAGATCTTCGGGCGAACGCAGGCTGCTGTCCGGTTCGGCCAGTTCCCGCCGCCCGATCAGATAGACCTGCTCATGGTCCAGTTCATGGGCGTAGAGCGCCGGGTCGATATCCTTCGACAGGACGATCGCCGCATCCAGCCCTTCGCCCAGCCGCGCCACCGCATGGGGCGTGGTTTCGATGTCGATATGAAGCTGGGGATGCTGCTGCCGCAACTTGCCCAGATGGGGAAAGAGCCGCTGGGTGGCGAACAGCGGCATCACCGCGAGGCGCAGGCGCAGCTGATTGCCGCCGCTCTGAATATTCTCCAGCGCGAGGCTGAGCGAATCGAGCGCGGGCGCGATATCATCCAGCAGCCGCTGGCCGTCGGCGTTGATTTCCAGCGCCTGATGCTTGCGGTCGAACAGCGGGCGGCCGATGAATCGCTCCAGCGCCTGCACGCGCCGGCTGAGCGCCGGTGTCGACAGGGCGAGTTCCTCCGCTGCCGCCTTGACCGAGCCAAGGCGCGCAACCTGAACAAAGGCCTCCAGGGCCGTAAGAGGCGGCAATCTACGCATATTGTCCAAGTCCGAAGCCGATCCGCTGCGCCGCGTCAATTATCATTATCGATCGGCGCGCGTCTCGGTTCCAAGCATCCTGCCCCCAATGAGCAGGAAATTGGCGGAAATGGCAAGATGCAAAAATTGCAACCTGCCTCCGCTTTTCGCATTTGCAAAAAATTACGCTGCATCGCACATAGGATGAGCCTTTCAGGCATCCTCTCCTATAAACTTTCAGGGCTGGCTTTCGGGTCGGCCCTTTTTTTGTCCGCTTCATGCCCGGCGCGCCCCCTTTTGCTCGGTGCCGACGTTTCCTATCTCCGCTAGAGAAGCAGACAAGCGGGGATGATGGATGGCCGATCAAGAACAAGCCGCACGCCGGATTCAGGTGGCGAATGCGCGACCCGAAGATGCCGGACGCGGACTTGCGCGCCTGCCGCTCAGCGTGATGGCCGAGTTGCAACTGGCCGAAGGCGACCTGATCGAGATTATCGGCAAGCGATCCACCCCGGCGCGGGTGGTGCGCCCCTATAAGGAAGATGAGGGGCTGGACGTGCTGCGGCTCGATGGCCTGCAACGCGCCAATGCTCAGGCCGGCTCGGGCGACTTCGTCCAGATCCGCAAGATCGAGACGCGCCCGGCGCAGCGGGTCGTCTTCGCACCTGCACAAAATAACCTGCGGTTGCAGGGCAATCCCGATGCGCTGAAGCGCGTTTTCTTCCAGCGGCCGCTGACCGCCGGCGATGTCGTCGCCACCGCCGGCCAGCAGCAGGTGCCCCCCGGCGACATGCCGCCCCAGCTGCGCCAGATGCTGGCCGCGCCGGCCTATGCCTTGCAGGAAATCCGCCTCGTCGTGGTGTCGACCAGCCCCAAGGGCATCGTTCATATCGATGCCGAGACCGAGGTGGAGCTGCGCGCCGAATATGAAGAGCCGCGCGAATCGCGCCGCGCCGATGTCACTTATGACGATGTCGGCGGCATGGCCGAGACGATCGACCAGCTGCGCGAGATGGTCGAGCTGCCGCTGCGCTATCCCGAACTGTTCCAGCGGCTGGGAGTCGATCCACCGCGCGGGGTGCTGCTGCATGGCCCGCCGGGCACCGGCAAGACGCGGCTGGCGCGGGCGGTCGCCAATGAATCGGATGCCGAATTTTTCCTGATCAACGGCCCCGAGATCATGGGTTCGGCCTATGGCGAGTCGGAAAAGCAGCTGCGCGAGATTTTCGAGGCGGCGGCCAAGTCGGCGCCCTCCATCCTCTTCATCGACGAGATCGATTCGATCGCACCCAAAAGAGGCCAGGTGACGGGCGAGACGGAAAAACGTCTGGTTGCCCAGTTGCTGACGCTGATGGACGGGCTGGAGCCGCGCACTAATCTGGTCGTCATCGCCGCCACCAATCGACCCGAGGCGCTGGACGAGGCGCTGCGCCGTCCCGGCCGCTTCGACCGCGAGATCATCGTCGGCGTGCCCGACGAACGCGGCCGGCGGGAGATTATGGGCATCCACACGCGCGGCATGCCGCTCGGCGGGCGCGTCGACCTCACCGAACTGGCGCGCATGACCTATGGCTTTGTCGGCGCGGATCTGGCCGCCCTGACGCGCGAGGCCGCGATCGAGGCGGTGCGCCGCTTCATGCCGCGCCTCAATCTGGAAGAAGGGACGATCCCGCCCGACGTTCTGGAGGAGCTGTCGGTCACGCGCGACGATTTCATGGCCGCGATCAAGCGCGTCCAGCCTTCCGCCATGCGCGAAGTCATGGTTCAGGCACCCAATATCGGCTGGTCTGATATCGGCGGGCTGGACGATGCGCAGATGCGCCTCAAGGAAGGGGTGGAGCTGCCGCTGAAAGACCCCGACGCTTTCCGGCGCCTGGGCATCCGTCCGGCCAAGGGCTTTCTGCTCTACGGGCCGCCGGGCACCGGCAAGACGCTGCTGGCCAAGGCGGTCGCGCGCGAGGCGCAGGCTAATTTCATCGCCACCAAGTCGAGCGACCTGCTGAGCAAATGGTATGGCGAAAGCGAACAGCAGATCGCCCGCCTCTTCGCCCGTGCGCGGCAGGTGGCGCCGACGGTCATCTTCATCGACGAGCTGGACAGTCTGGTGCCGGCCCGTGGCGGCGGGCTGGGCGAGCCGGCGGTGACGGAGCGGGTGGTGAACACCATCCTTGCCGAAATGGACGGGCTGGAAGAGCTGCAATCGGTGGTGGTGATCGGCGCGACCAACCGGCCGACGCTGGTCGATCCGGCGCTGCTGCGGCCCGGTCGGTTCGACGAGCTGGTCTATGTCGCCGTGCCCGACAAGGCCGGTCGCCGCCGCATCCTGGACATCCACACCAAGCGCATGCCGCTGGCGGAGGATGTGGATCTGGACGACATGGCGGCGCGCACCGAACGCTTCACCGGCGCGGACCTTGAGGATCTGGTGCGGCGCGCGGGTCTTTTTGCGCTGCGTCAGTCACTCTCGGTAGAGAAGGTCGGACAGGCCCATTTCGACGCCGCGCTGGAGGAGACCCGCGCCTCCGTCACGCCGGAAATGGAGCAGGAATATGAGAAAATCCAATCGCAACTGAAACATAGCGCGATGCGAGTCGATCCGATCGGATTTGTTGCGCCGGGCATGCTGCGCCCGCGCAACCGGGCCGAGTGAAAAGGCAGGAGCGGCGGGCCTTATGCGCCGCCGCTCCTTTCGCCGCGTCGGACGTGCAAAGCCGCTTGCCAGCGGCGCAGAGATTTGTAACGCCGGTTGGACATGTGACTTAGGCGAGTTTGAATGGCCTCCATTTCGTTGAAGAAGAAAGATGAACGCATAGCGGGAGACAGGGCGCGGACCGGCTTCCTCGCGCAGTGGGGCATGTTTTTCAGACAGTTCATCAAACATCCCGGCATGATCGGGTCGATCATCCCCTCGTCACAGACCTTGGTGAACCGGGTCTTGGACGGCGTCGACTGGAACCGCACGCGCCTCTTCGTCGAATATGGCCCCGGTGTCGGCACCTTCACGCGTCCCCTATTGGAACGGCTGCATCCTGACGCCACCTTGCTGGTGATCGATCTCAATCTCGACTTCGTTGCCTTTCTGGAGGCGCAGATCGCCGATCCGCGCCTGCGCGTCGTTCACGGCTCGGCCGCCGATGTGCGCCGCTTCATCGCCGAGGCCGGCCATCATCAGGCCGATTATATCCTGTCCGGCATCCCCTTTTCGACTTTGCCCGATGGCGTCGGCGAAGGCATCGCGGCGGAGACCCATGCGGCGTTGCGGCCGGGCGGGGAATTTCTGGTTTATCAATATTCCCGCTATGTCGACCGCCTGCTGGCGCCGCTCTTTCCCGACCGGAGCGACCGGGTGGAATGGCGCAACATCCCGCCCTGCCGCATCTTCTGCGCGCGCAAGGAGCAGGCGCTGGCGCAGGCCGCCTGAGCAGAAAAGGGGCCGGCGCCCCGCGTTTGCCGGCCGTCGCTTTCATGCTAAGCGGCTGGCCGCCATGACAGATCAGCTCCCCCAGGACCCCCAGACCCTCATCGCCATCATGGGCGCGCAGGCGCGCCGTGCCGCTGCCATCCTCGCCGGAGCGGGCGACGCGCAAAAGGCGGAGGCGCTGCGGCGCGGGGCGCAGGCGCT
>DAMDPH010000083.1:0-13959 GCA_032082785.1 Sphingobium sp.
GACAAGAGCGGCGGCATCGGCGCGGATGTGACGCTGGCGCCGATGCTGCTGCTGCCGCCGCGCGACTGGCTGATCGATCGGTGCGACCGGCGCTTCGTCCAGATGATGGACGGCAGCGCGGTGGCGGAGGTGGAGGCGCTGCTCGCCCGCGATCTCGATCCCGACCTGCCGGTGATGCGCGCCATCGGCGTGCCCGACATCGCCGCCATGTTGCGCGGCGAGCGCGACCGCGACAGCTGCATTGCCAGCGGCCAGATCGCCACCCGCCAATATGCCAAACGCCAATATACCTGGTTCGCCAACCAGCCCCCGGCCCGCTGGCCGCGCGAGAGAAGAGAAATAGATAACAAGCTGATCGATGAATTAGCACGAAAATTACAACATTAACTGTTGACTTGCCATTTTATGTCCAATAGAGGCAGCCGCCTTGCCAGTGCGCCAGCACCGGCGCACATTGGCGGCTCGTACGCATAAGGAAGGATTTATCGTGGCCGAAAAGAGCGGCGCGGACATATTGGTCGAATGCCTGATCGATCTCGGGGTCGAGGTCGTTTTCGGCTATCCGGGCGGCGCGGTGCTGCCCATCTATGACGCGCTATTCAATCACCCGAAGATCCGGCACATTCTGGTTCGCCACGAACAGGGCGCGACTCATATGGCCGAAGGCTATGCGCGCTCGACCGGCAAGCCCGGCGTGGTGCTGGTCACGTCCGGTCCGGGCGCGACCAACGCCGTCACCGGCATCACCGACGCGCTGCTCGATTCCATCCCGATGATCGTGCTGACGGGTCAGGTGCCCACGCATCTGATCGGCACCGACGCGTTCCAGGAAGCCGACACGGTCGGCATCACGCGCCACTGCACCAAGCATAATTATCTGGTGAAGGATCCGGCGAAGCTGGCCGGCGTCGTGCATGAAGCCTTCCATATCGCCACCACCGGCCGCCCCGGCCCGGTCGTCATCGACATTCCCAAAAATGTCCAGATCGCGACCGCGCCCTATCGCCGGCCGGAATTGCAGCAGCATGCCAGCTATCACCCGCAGGTGAAGGCCGATGCGGCCGCCATCGATGCGGCGGTCGAGATGCTGGCGGCGGCCGAGCGCCCGGTCCTCTATACCGGCGGCGGCGTCATCAATTCGGGGCCAGACGCCTCGCTGTTGCTGCGCGAACTGGCGCAGATGACCGGCGCGCCCGTCACCTCCACGCTGATGGGCCTGGGCGCCTATCCGGCGAGTGGTCCGCAATGGCTGGGCATGCTGGGCATGCATGGCACGTTCGAAGCCAATTGGGCGATGAACCAGGCCGATCTGATCCTGTGCGTGGGCGCGCGTTTCGACGACCGCGTCACCGGCCGGCTCGATGCCTTTTCCCCCAATGCCAAGAAGATCCATATCGATATCGATCGCAGCTCGATCAACAAGACCGTCGATGTCGACCTGCCCGTGGTGGCCGATGTCGGCAGCGCGCTTGCCGATATCATCGCGCTGTGGAAGGCGCGCGGCCATGAGGCGGCCGACCTCACCGGCTGGTGGGAGCGGATCGACAGCTGGCGCGCGAAGAAGAGCCTGAGCTATCCCGACAGCGTCGAGGAGATCATGCCGCAAAAGGCGATTGCCGAACTTTATCAGGCAACCCGCTCCGCCCGCGACGTGATCGTCACCACCGAAGTGGGTCAGCATCAGATGTGGGCGGCGCAGCATTTCGGCTTCGACGCGCCCAATAAATGGCTGACCTCCGGCGGGCTGGGCACGATGGGCTATGGCTTTCCGGCCGCCATCGGCGCGCAGATCGGCAATCCCAACAGCCTGGTCATCTGCGTCGCCGGCGATGCGTCGGTGCAGATGAACATTCAGGAAATGGGCACCGCCACCCAATATCGCACGCCGGTGAAACTGTTCATCCTCAACAATGAATATATGGGCATGGTCCGCCAGTGGCAGGAACTGACCTATGAAAGCCGTTATTCGAACAGCTATTCCGACAGCCTGCCCGATTTCGTGAAGCTGGCCGAAGCTTATGGCTGGACCGGCATCCGTATCGAAGGGCCGGACGAGCTGGAGGCTGGCATCCGCAGGATGATCGACACGCCCGGTCCGGTGATCGTCGATTGCCGCGTGGCGAAATTGTCCAACTGCTTCCCGATGATCCCGTCGGGCGCGGCCCATACCGAAATGCTGCTCGACCCGTCGATGGTGTCCGGCAGCCTGTCGGACGAAGCCAAGGCGCTGGTGTGATGGGGGCGCGATGACCACGCACCTGCAGCTGAGCGTCCATGTCAGCGAGCCCTGGGATTTCGAACGGCTCACCGGCCTGGTCGACCTGAGCGGCTGGACCGTGGATCATGCCGATCCCGACAAGGATGCGTGGGAAGTCCATCTCGATACGCCGTTCGACTATAATGAGCGGCATATCGGGACCGTGCTCGCCAGCCCGCGCTATGTGGGTGAGCATATGAGCCGGCTGTTCGATGCGGTGACCGGCTTTCCGGTCCGGCTCGCGCACCGGGACGATGGCGATTGGCATTATGCCTTCACCGCCATGATTTCGCGGCGCCAGCCGAGCGCCCAAGAGGATAATGGGGCAGCCATTTGATGCATATTTTGGAAGAGTTGAGCCAGCGGCACGTGCTGTCGCTGATGGTGTCGAACGAAACGGGCATTTTGGCGCGCATCGCCGGCCTGTTCACCGCGCGCGGCTATAATATCGACAGCCTTACCGTGGCGGACATCACGCCCGACCATGCGATCAGCCGCATCACCATCGTCACCAACGGCCCGCCCAAGGTGGTGGACCAGATCATCGCCCAGCTCGACCGGCTGGTGCCCGTCCACAAGGTGACCGACCTGACCGAGGCCGGTCCCTTCGTCGAGCGCGAGCTGGCGCTGGTGAAGGTCGCGGGGACGGGCGACGACCGGATCGAGGCGCTGCGCCTGGCCGATGTGTTCCGCGCCAAGGTGGTCGACACGACCATTGAAAGCTTCATCTTCGAGATTACCGGCACCACCGAGAAGATCGACAATTTCGTCGCGCTGATGAGCCAGATCGGCCTTGTCGAAGTCGGCCGCACCGGCGTCGTCGGCCTGCTGCGCGGCAAGGGGGCGGCGGCCTGACATTTCTCCCGGCCCGCATGCGGGTGGGGAAAATTGGACGGGGCGGGCCGGCACGGCCGCATGCCCCATCCTTCCACATCATCTAGGTCCGGCGTCGCCGAACCGAGATTTCCTGTCCTCACCCCCCACGGGGCGAGGAAATCTGTTCGAGGGAAGAGACACTCATGAAGGTTTATTACGATCGCGACGCGGACATCGGCCTGATCAAGGGCAAGAAGGTAGCGATTCTCGGCTATGGCAGCCAGGGCCATGCCCATGCGCAGAATCTGCGCGACAGCGGTGTGACCGACGTGGCGATCGCGCTGCGTCCCGGTTCGGCGAGCGCAAAGAAGGCCGAAGGTGCCGGCTTCAAGGTGCTGGCCAATGCCGACGCCGCCGCCTGGGCCGACGTGCTGATGATCCTCGCTCCCGACGAGTTCCAGGCCGAGATCTACGCCGCCGACATTCATGCCAATCTGAAGCCGGGCGCCGCGCTGGCCTTCGCCCATGGCCTCAATGTCCATTTCGGCCTGATCGAGCCGCGCCCCGATGTCGACGTCATCATGATCGCGCCCAAGGGTCCGGGCCACACCGTGCGCAGCGAATATCAGCGTGGCGGCGGCGTCCCCTGCCTCATCGCCATCCATCAGGATGCGACCGGCAACGCCCATGACATCGCCCTCTCCTACGCGTCGGGCGTCGGCGGCGGCCGGTCGGGCATCATCGAAACCGATTTCAAGGAAGAGTGCGAAACCGACCTGTTCGGCGAGCAGGCGGTGCTGTGCGGCGGCCTGACCCACCTCATCATGGCCGGTTTCGAAACGCTGACCGAAGCGGGCTATTCGCCCGAAATGGCCTATTTCGAGTGCCTGCACGAAGTAAAGCTGATCGTCGACCTGATGTATGAAGGCGGCATCGCCAACATGCGCTATTCGATCAGCAACACCGCCGAATATGGCGATTATCACACCGGCCCGCGCGTCATCACCGACGAGACCAAGGCCGAGATGAAGCGCGTGCTGGCCGACATTCAGCAGGGCAAGTTCGTTCAGCGCTTCATGACCGACATCAAGACCGGCTATCCCGAGATGAAGGCCAAGCGCAAGCTTCAGGCCCAGCATCCGATCGAGAAGACCGGCGAGCAGCTGCGCGCCATGATGCCCTGGATCGGCGCCAACAAGCTGGTCGACAAGGACAAGAATTAAGGTCGGAACCCCTTTGGCGCGATGGTGCGCGAAAGGGGGTTAATCGGAACGCTCTGTTTCCGGTTACGGCTCTGGCACATTTGGGGGACGGCGTTATTCTTGCGCCGTCCCTTGATTGCTTCTGGAGAATATTTCCGATGCGCAGCTATCTTATCGCCGCCGCCGCCCTCGTCACCCTGTCGGGTGGTTCCATGCTGATCGCCCAGGGCGCCTCTGCGCCGGGCACCAAGGATGTCGCCAAGGTCAGCGGCGGCACCTATCAGGTCGAACCCAGCCATACGCAGATCGTCTTTGCCTATGATCATATGGGCTTCACCAACAATATGGGCGTCATCGCCCAGCCCAGCGGCACGCTGACCCTCGACAAGGCGAACCCGTCAGCGTCGAAGGTTTCGATCGACGTGCCCGTCGCCAATCTGCGCACCGGCATCCCGGCGCTCGACGAACATCTGATGAAGCCGGAATTTTTCGACTCCGCCAAATTCCCGACCGCGAAATTCGTGTCGACCAGTGTGAAGCCCGACGGCGCCACCGGGGCGCAGATCAGCGGCAACCTGACCATCAAGGGCATCACCAAGCCGGTGACGCTGGACGCGGAATTTTACGGCGCCGGCGCCAATCCGATGAACAAGAAGGAAAATGTCGGCTTCGTCGCGACGACGTCGATCAAGCGCAGCGATTTCGGCATGGCCATGGCGGTGCCGGTCGTCGGCGACGCGGTGGAACTGAAGATCATCGCCGCGTTCCAGAAATAAGCGCCCGACACCCAGAAAAGCCGCCGACCCGCGCAAGGCGCGGCGGCGGCTTTTCCGCATTTGGTGCCGATTGTGGAATATGATACACAGCTGACATGAAGACGGTTCGCAGGACCGAGCTGTTCGCCGACTGGCTGAGGGCCTGCGCGATCGCGCCGGCGCGGCGCGTATCGAAATCAGGATCAAGCGGCTGGCCATGGGCAATGCCGGTCAGCACCGGACGCTTCGCAAGGGCGTGATGGAGCTGAAGATCGATTTCGGTCCGGGCTATCGCGTCTACTATACGGAACGGGCCGGAGATCCTCATCCTGCTCTGCGGCGGGGACAAGGGATCGCAGGCGCAGGATATTGCCTGCGCCTATCATCTGGTGGATCGGCTGGAGGGCTGAACATGACGATCAAGACAGAGCCGTTCGACGCAGCGGAGTTTTTGACCGGCGAAGAGGATATCCGTCATTATCTCGAAGCTGCATTTGAGGATGGCGATCCTGCGCTCATCCGCTCCGCCTTCGCCGATGTGGCGCGCGCGCGCGGTATGACGGCTCTCGCCAAAGACGCCGGCGTTTCGCGGGAAACCTTGTACAAAGCCTTTTCCGACAATGGCAATCCGACGCTCGACACGCTGGTGAAAGTCACACGGGCGCTGGGCGTGCGGCTGACGATCGCCGCCTGACACCGGACGATCAATTGCGAAGCCGCCGATCAAGGGGCTGGACAAGCGCGCAAGCCTGACGCTATGCCCCGCTCCATGCAGCAGCATTCGCTACTTCCCCTGCTACGACTTACACGCCCTTAGGCGTGGCTTTTGTGCTGCCTTCCGGCTAAGGGCAGCGTCGATCTCGCCTAAGGGCATTCATCGCAGTCAAGTCATATGTCGGAGCGCCCGCATGGCGCCCGTACCAGGAAGTAGTTTGATCCCATGATGCTGACCGACCCTTCGCAGAAATATCGCGCTTTCCCGCAGGTCGACCTGCCCAACCGCCAATGGCCGAGCCAGGTCATCAGCGCGCCGCCGCGCTGGCTGTCGACCGACATGCGCGACGGCAACCAGTCGCTGATCGATCCGATGAATGCCGAGAAGAAGCGCCGCTTCTTCGACCTGCTGGTCAAGGTCGGCGTCAAGGAGATCGAGGTCGGTTTCCCGTCCGCCGGCGCGACCGAGTTCGACTTCATTTCGGGCCTGGTGCGCGAAGGCGCCATTCCCGACGATGTGATCGTGCAGGTGCTGACCCAGGCACGCGAGGAGCTGATCGCGACGACGTTCGAGTCGCTGCGCGGGGCGCCCAAGGCGATCGTCCATGTCTATAATGCGATTTCGCCCGCCTGGCGGAATATCGTGTTCCAGATGGACCGGCCGCAGGTGCGCGACATTGCCATCAATGCCGCCAAGCTGCTGCGCGACAATGCCGCCAAGCAGCCCGACACCGACTGGCATTTCGAATATTCGCCCGAAACCTTCTCGACCGCCGAGCTGGATTTCAGCCTCGAATGTTGCGAGGCGGTGATGGATGTCCTTGCGCCCACGCCCGAACGGCCGCTGATCCTGAACCTGCCCGCCACGGTCGAGGCGGCCACGCCCAACATCTATGCGGACCAGATCGAATATTTCTGCCGCAACATCCCGCGCCGCGATAGCGTGGTCATCTCGCTGCATCCGCATAATGACCGGGGCACCGGCGTGGCGGCGGCGGAGCTGGGCCTGATGGCGGGCGCGGATCGGATCGAAGGCTGCCTGTTCGGCAATGGCGAGCGCACCGGCAATTGCGACATCGTCACCGTCGCGCTCAACATGTATACGCAGGGCATCAACCCCGGGCTGGATTTTTCCGACATCGACGACGTCATCCAGACGGTCGAATATTGCAACCAGCTGCCCGTCCATCCGCGCCATCCCTATGCCGGCGAACTGGTCTTCACCGCCTTTTCCGGCAGCCATCAGGACGCGATCAAGAAGGGCTTTGCCGCGCAGGAAGCGCGCAACGATCTGGTCTGGGACGTGCCCTATCTGCCCATCGATCCCAAGGATCTGGGCCGCGATTATGAGGCGGTGATCCGCGTCAATTCGCAGTCGGGCAAGGGCGGCGTCGCCTGGGTGCTTCAGCAGGACAAGGGCCTTAAACTGCCCAAGCGGATGCAGGCTGAATTCAGCAAGGTGGTGCAGGCGGTGGCGGACGAGTCCAGCCGCGAGCTGAACGCCGCCGACATCTGGACCGCCTTCCAGCGCCATTACCGGCTGAGCGGCGAACAGGCCTATCGCCTGATCGACTATCATGAGACCGGCGCGGCGGGCGATCGCATCTTCACCGGCAAGATCGCCCATGCCGGTGGCGAGCGCAGCCTGTCCGGGCGCGGCAATGGCCTGCTTTCCTCCGTGCTGGCGGCATTGCGCGACGAACTCGGCGTCGAGCTGGAGATTGCCGACTATAGCGAACATGCGATCGGCGTCGGCAGCGACGTGAATGCCGCCGCTTATGTCGAATGCCGCACGCCCGACGGCCGCACCGTGTTCGGCATCGGCATGGACAGCGACGTGGCGACCGCTTCGGTTCAGGCCGTGCTGTCGGCCGCGAACAGCGTCGCGGCGCAGCGCTGACCTAATATCCGGGCAGCGGGGCGGTCCAACGCCGCCTCGCTGCCCGATGCGCATCGGGCGTCCGATGAGACCCCTTTCCTAGCGGGCAGCGATCCGCCCGACCCTCATGGCAAGGGGCCAGCTGACCGGCCGCTCGATCGCCGGATCGCCCCAAAGTTCCGCCATGTCGCTGGCAAAGGCCGACAGCATTGCCCCCTGCCCCGCCTCGCTGGCCCGGCGAACCGCCGACCAAGTCGAGATATAGCCCAGCAGATCGGCAAGCGCCCATGTCCGCTCGATGTTGAGGGCCGGCGGCGACAATTCGGCAAAGGGAAAGTCCAGATCGCGATAGCCGCTGTCCACCAGCTTTCGCTCGGGCGGCCAATAAGGGCCGATCTCCTCATCATAGAAGTGGGCGAAACGCGGGTGCAGCGCCTCCTCCAGCCGCAGCACGCCATAGCTGATGAGCGCCAGGATCGCGCCATTGGCGGCGATGCGGCGGGCTTCGGCATAGAAGGCGGGCAGGTCAAACCAGTGGGCAGCCTGCGCGGCGGTCACGAGATCGGCGCTGCCATCGGCCAGCGGCAGCTGTTCGGCCGGCGCGCGATAATAGCGGACCGGATCATGCGGCGCGGCGCTCGCCAATTGCTCCCCGCTGGGGTCGAGGCCGACCACCGCATCGAAATGATCGGCGAGCAGTGCGGTCAGCTGGCCGCTTCCGCATCCGACATCGACGGCGCAGCGCCGCCCCGGCGCCTGTTCCGCGAGCCAGGCGGCGAGCGCGGGCGGATAATCGGGGCGAAAGCAGCCATAATCCTGCCCACCCTGCGCGAACCAGTTGCGCCTGGCGTCGCTGTCCTGCGTCATTTCGCCAGCGCGCGCAGCACCCGGTCCCACTGCGCCAGCGCGGCCGGGATGCCCGCCACCGGCACACGTTCGTTAAGGCCATGGGCAAAGCCGTCCGACGCCTTCATGAACAGGCTGGACACACCATAGCTGGGCACGCCGCGCGCGCGGAAATGCACGCTGTCGGTCGCGCCGGCCGACATGCTGGGCATGATGACGACGCCGGGATTGCGCGCCTCCACGGCCGCCGTCACCGCCTTGAGCACATCGGCGCGCAGGGGCGAGGCGTCGCTGCCCTGCGGATTGCCCAGCGTCGTGAAGCGGGCGCTGGGATCGTTCACCACCGTCTCCAGCTCGGCGCGCACCGTTTCGAACGTGACGCCGGGGAAGATGCGGCAATTGACGTTGATCTTAGCGCTTTGCGGCAGGGCGTTGAGGGCGTGGCCGCCCTGCACCATGGTGGCGACGCAGGTGGTGCGCACCTGCCCCACAAATTCGGGATGGCTCGACAGAAGATCGGCCGCCGCCATGTCGCCGCTCTGCGCGAAACGCTGCATCGCCTGCCCGACATCGCCGCCGATCTGATCGGCCGACAGGCTGAGCGACGCCTTGGTCAGTTCGTTGCGCATCGGCGCAAAGCGATGCGCCGCGATCCTGTCGATGGCCTTGGCCATGCGATAGATGGGATTGCCCGCCGTCGGCGCGCTGCTGTGGCCGCCCGGATCGGTGAAGGCGATCTCGAAATCGGCATAGGTTTTTTCGCCCGCCTGCAACTGGTAGAGGATCGGCTGCCCCTGCTCGTCCAGCAGGCCGCCGCCGCCATCGCCGTTCAGCAGCAGTTCGGCATCTTTATAGCGTTCCGCCAGCGCGCGCGTGGTCAGCATGTCGGTTTCCTCGTCGCCCGACAGGAGCAGCGTCACGGTGCGGCGCGGGGTCCAGCCCTCCTTCTTCAGCGCGGCGAGCGTCATCACCATCATGGTGACGTCATATTTATTATCTTCGGCGCCGCGCCCGAAAATATAGCCATTCTCCTCCACCGGAACGAAGGGATCGCGGGTCCAGTCGGCCGGATCGGCGGCGACGACATCCATATGGCCGATCATCAGAAGCGGCTTGAGCGTCGTGTCGCTGCCCTTGATGGTGGCGGCAAAGGTCGCCGTTTCGCCCAGCGGCGTGATGACGATGTCGTCATCGGCAAAGCCCGCCTGCCGCAGCAGATCGGCATAATAGGCCGCAAGCTTAGGCACTTGGCCTGCCCCTGCGACAGTGCGGAAGGCAATCGACTTCATCAGCACCTGCTTGGCCGCGGCCGCATCCGCCGCCGCTTCCGCCCCGGCCGGCATCCCCATCATGCACAGGCCCATCGCCAGCGCCGCCGCCCCTCGCTTCATACTCCGCACTCCCTCTGATTCCGCACCCTGTGTGACATAGAGCCGGGGCCGCGCCAATCTGGCAGTGCGGCATGTCGATGCGCTATTCCCTCATGCGCGTTGGTGGGTCTAAAGAATTGCTTGTGCGCAATTCGGGTGGGGGCAACCGATATGCGCTGCGTTTATCGCCCTAAGGATCAGCGCATGGCCATTCCCTATCGCAGCTTTGGTTTCCAGGTACTCGTCGGCATGGTGGTGGGCCTGCTGCTGGGCCTGCTCGCGCGCCAGATGGGCAGCGACCCCGATGGCAGCCTCAACTGGCTGGCCACCGCCATGGCCACCACCGGATCCATTTTCGTGTCGCTGCTGACGACGGTGGTGCCGCCGCTGGTCTTCGCCGCCATCGTCGCATCCATCGCCAATCTGCGCGCGCTCGACAATGCCGCGCGGCTGGCCGGGCAGACATTGCTCTGGTTCGCCATCACCGCGCTGATCGCCGTCACCATCGGCATCGTCATCGGCCTGGTGATACAGCCGGGCAGCGGCGTGCGCGGCGCGGCGCTGACGGTGCAGCAGCCGACGCAGGTGGGCGGATGGCTGGACTTTCTGAAAGGTCTGGTGCCGTCGAACAGCCTTGCGCTGACCGCCAGCACCAGCCTGAGCGATGGCGGCGCGAAGACCGCCCTATCCTTCAACGTGCTTCAGCTGCTCGTCATCTCCATCATCATCGGCCTCGCCACCTTGCGGGTGGGTGAAAAGGCCGAGCCCTTTCTCGCCTTCGTGCGCTCGCTGCTGTCGGTGATGCGGGCAATCCTGAACTGGATCATCCGCCTCACGCCGATCGGGTCGGCGGCGCTGATCGGCGGCGCCATCGCCAGCTATGGCTGGGAGGCGCTGGCGCAGCTGGGCAGCTTCACCGCCGCCATCTATCTTGGCCTCGCGCTGGTGCTGCTGGTGGTCTATCCGCTGCTGCTGGTGGCGAACGGCCTCAAGCCCTTCGCCTTTTTCGCCAAGGCCTGGCCGGCGATACAGCTTGGCTTCGTGTCGCGGTCCTCGGTCGGCACCATGCCGATGACCGAAAGCGTGACGGAGCGGATCGGCGTGCAGCGGGGCTATGCCGCCTTCGTCATCCCGCTCGCCTCCACCACCAAGATGGACGGCTGCGCCTCCATCTATCCGGCGCTGGCGGCGATTTTCGTCGCGGGCTTCTATGGCATACCGCTGCACTTCATCGACTATGCGCTGATCGTCTTCGTCTCGATCATCGGCTCGGCGGCGACGGCGGGGCTGACCGGCGCCATCGTCATGCTGACGCTGACCCTATCGACGCTGGGCCTGCCGCTGGAGGGCGCGGGGCTGCTGCTCGCCATCGACCCGATCCTCGACATGGGCCGCACCGCCGTCAATGTCGCGGGCCAGGTGCTGGTCGCCACCATCGTCGCCAAGCGCGAAGGGATTTTGGACGAAGACGCCTATTATGGCGAGCGGGCGCTGGTCCCGTCCTGAAGGAGGGCGCGCGATGGGCACCGTGCATCGACTGATCGGGCGCGCGGCGCGGCTCTATTGGCGGGTGCGGCGCCCGCGCACGCTGGGCGTCCGCGCCATCCTGCTCGACGCGCAGGAGCGGGTCGCGCTGGTCCGCCACAGCTATATCGATCAATGGTATCTGCCGGGCGGCGGCGTGAAGAAGGGCGAAAGTTTCGAGGCCGCCATCTATCGCGAAATACGCGAGGAGGTCGCGATCGACACCGCCCGGATCGAGCGGATCGGCGGCGTCTTCCACAGCCGCAACGAGGGCAAGGACGATCATATCGTCATCTTCATCCTGCGCCTGCCGCCGGGCGCGGCGGAGGCGATGCGCGCGGCGGACGCGATGGAGATTGAGGCGGTCGGCTGGTTCCCGATCGATGCGCTCCCCACCGGCACCTCCGCCGCCACCGCCCGCCGCATCGCCGAATATGCCGAGGGGCGCAGCAGCTGGGGCAGCTGGTAGCGCCGACCCGCCCCCTCGCGGCATCGCCGTTGCATCGAACCGCGATATGCCGCAGGGGCTTTGCCTTTGCGACATCCGCATGAGAGACGAGTGTAAGGCGAAGTAGAATGTCCCAGCATCAGGTTCATATCATCGGCGGCGGGCTGGCCGGGTCGGAGGCCGCCTGGCAACTGGCGCAGGCCGGCATCCGGGTGCGATTGTCGGAAATGCGGGGATCGGGCGCACAGGGCGGCGACATGACGCCCGCGCACCAGACGCAGGGGCTGGCCGAGCTGGTCTGTTCCAACAGCTTCCGCTCCGACGATGCGGACAAGAATGCGGTGGGCCTGCTGCATCAGGAGATGCGGCGGCTCGACTCGCTCATCATGGCGCAGGCGGAGCCGGCCAAGGTGCCGGCGGGATCGGCGCTGGCGGTGGATCGCCATGTCTTTTCCGACGGCGTCACCCGCACGCTGGCCGGCCATCCCAATATCGAGATCGTGCGCGAACGGGTGGATGCGCTGCCGGCCGAGGGGATGACGATCGTCGCCACCGGCCCGCTGACCGCGCCGTCGCTGGCCGCCGCCATCGGCGAGGCGGCGGGGATGGAGCATCTCGCCTTTTTCGACGCCATCGCCCCGGTGATCCATTTCGACAGTATCGACATGGACAAATGCTGGATGGCCAATCGCTGGGACAAGATCGGCCCCGGCGGCGGCGAGGGCAAGGATTATATCAATTGCCCGATGACCAAGGATCAATATCTGACCTTCGTGCAGGGGCTGCTCGACGGGGAGAAAACCGAGTTCAAACATTGGGAAACCAACACCCCCTATTTTGAAGGCTGCATGCCGATCGAGGTGATGGCCTCGCGCGGGGTGGAGACGCTGCGCCACGGGCCGATGAAGCCGATGGGGCTGGACGATCCGCGCACCGGCCGCTGGCCCTATGCGGTGGTGCAGCTGCGGCAGGATAATGCCAGCGGCACGTTGTGGAATATGGTCGGGTTCCAGACCAAGCTTAAACATGGCGCACAGGTGGCGCTGTTCCGCACCATCCCGGGACTGGAGAATGCGGAATTCGCGCGGCTGGGCGGGCTGCATCGCAATACGTTCATCGAAAGCCCCAAGCTGCTCGACCCGACGCTGCGGCTGAAGGCGCGGCCGCATATCCGCTTTGCCGGGCAGATGACGGGCTGCGAAGGCTATGTCGAGAGCGCCGCCATCGGCCTGCTCGCCGGGCGCTTCGCCGCCGCCGAACTGCTGGGCCGGCCGTTGCCGCCGCCGCCGGCGGATACGGCGCTGGGCGCGCTGCTCGGCCATGTCACCGGCAATGTCGCGACCGCCGACTATCAGCCGATGAACGTCAATTTCGGCCTGTTCCCGCCGCTCGACGATGTGAAGAAAAAGCAGCGCAAGGAAGCCTATACCGCCCGTGCGCGCGCCTCTTTCGGCCAGTGGCTGGGTGAGGTCGTGCCGGCCTGACGCTTCAGCAGCGGCATTTCGGGCGCGCCGATCTTTTGGGCGCGGTGGTGGCGAATTCGGCCGGCGTCAGCGCCCCGTCGCGATCGGCGTCGGCGGTGCCGAACCGGTCGGCGGTCGCCACCGCCCATTCCTCGAACGACAAAAGATTATTGTCGTCCTTGTCGAGCGCCTTGAACGCCTTGGTCCGGCTGCCCAGCATTTCGATGCGGGTGATGCGACCGTCGCGGTCGCGGTCATAGCGGGCGAAGCGCCGTTCCTCGCGCGACTGGGGACTGGCTTCCCCGGGCATGGGCGGCGCCGCCCCCATGGCATCGGCATCGCCTTCGGGCAGGCTGTCGATCTCGGCCGGGGGTGGCGGCGCCAATAGCGCCTCGGGCAGCGGCTCCTGCCCTGCCCGGCTCTGCCACCAGAATAAACCCGCCGCGACCAGCAACAGGGCGGCCAAACCACCCGCCAGCAATCGCCCCATGCGTCGCCTCCCTCTCCCGAAGAGGCGCGCATCTTACCGCCGCGCGCTACCGCCCGACAAGCGCGATCCGCAGGATGCGCAGCGCCAGCGCGCGGGGAAGACCGGTGGGCGCTCGGCGGCCGGCCAGCGCATCCTGCCGCGCGAGGGTGAAGGCGATGCGCAGCGGCTTCCACGCGCGCGGCCAGCGCATCGGCG
>DAMDPH010000084.1:0-13832 GCA_032082785.1 Sphingobium sp.
GATGCCGGCCTGCCCAGCGGCACGCTGGTGCGATCGCCCATCGTCGGCACCGCCTATCTCGCGGCCGAGCCGGGCGCGCCCGCCTTCGCCCGCATCGGGGCGCAGGTCTCCGCCGGCGAAACCATCCTGATCGTCGAGGCGATGAAGGTGATGAACGCCATCACCGCCCCCAGCGCCGGCACGATCAAGGCCATTCTGGTCGATAACGGTCAGCCGGTCGAATTCGACCAGCCGCTGATCGTGATCGAATAAGGCCGCCACGCTCATGGCCATTGAAAAACTGCTGATCGCCAATCGCGGCGAGATCGCGCTGCGCATCCATCGCGCCTGCCACGAAATGGGCATCAAGACGGTCGCGGTCCATTCGACCGCCGACGCCGACGCCATGCATGTGCGGCTGGCCGATGAAGCCATCTGCATCGGCCCGCCCGCCGCGCGCGACAGCTATCTCAACATCGCCGCGATCATTTCCGCCGCCGAGATCAGCGGTGCCGACGCCATCCATCCCGGCTATGGCTTCCTGTCGGAAAATGCCAAATTCGCGGAGATTGTCGAGGCGCACGGCCTGGCCTTTGTCGGCCCCAAGCCCGAACATATCCGCATCATGGGCGACAAGGTCGAAGCGAAGCGGACCGCCGGCGCGCTCGGCCTGCCGCTGGTGCCCGGCTCCGACGGCGCGCTCTCCAGCTTCGAGGAAGCGCGCGAGATCGCGGCGCAGATCGGCTATCCCGTGCTGATCAAGGCGGCGAGCGGCGGCGGCGGGCGCGGCATGAAGGTCGTGCCGTCCGAAGACCAGCTCGAAACGCTGATGCGCCAGGCCGGCAATGAGGCCAAGGCCGCGTTCGGCGACGACACCGTCTATATGGAAAAATATCTGGGCAATCCCCGGCATATCGAATTCCAGGTGTTCGGCGACGGCAAGGGCGAGGCCATCCATCTGGGCGAACGCGACTGTTCGCTTCAGCGCCGTCACCAGAAAGTGCTGGAGGAAGCGCCCTCCCCCGTCCTGTCGGCCGCCGAGCGCGACCGGATGGGCGAGGTGGTGCGCAAGGCGATGGCCGACATGGCCTATCGCGGCGCGGGCACCATCGAATTTCTGTGGGAAGACGGTGAATTCTACTTCATCGAGATGAACACCCGCCTGCAGGTGGAGCATCCGGTGACGGAAATGATCACCGGCCTCGATCTGGTGCGCGAACAGATCCGCGTCGCCGAAGGGCGTCCGCTTTCGGTGCGGCAGGAAGACATCGCCTTCACCGGCCATGCGATCGAATGCCGCATCAACGCCGAAGATCCACGCACCTTCGCGCCCTCGCCCGGCACGGTCAGCAGCTATCACGTCCCCGGCGGCATGCATGTCCGCGTCGATAGCGGCCTGTATCAGGGCTATAAGGTGCCGCCTTATTATGACAGCATGATCGGCAAGCTGATCGTCTATGGCCGCACCCGCGAAGGCTGCATCATGCGGCTCAAGCGCGCGCTGGAGGAATATGTGATCGAAGGGATGAAAACCACCATCCCGCTGCATCAGGCGCTGCTGAACGATGCCGACTTCCTCAATGGCGACTATACGATCAAGTGGCTGGAGGAGTGGCTGGCGCGCGAGGACGGGCAGGCGTGAAGGCTGTCATCTGGCACAATGCGCGCTGCTCCAAGTCGCGCGCGGCGCTCGCCATCCTGAACGAGGCGCCCGGGGTCGAGGTGGAGATTGTCGACTATCTCAAGACCCCGCCGTCGCGCGCGCAGATCGCCGCGATGCTGGACAGGGCCGGCCTCGTCCCGTCGCAGGCGCTGCGCAAGGGCGAGGCGGTGGTGAAGGAGATCGGCCTTGATCTCGGCGACGAGGAAGCGATCCTCGACGCCATGGCCACGCACCCGATCCTGATCGAACGGCCGGTGGTGCTGACCGACAAGGGTGTCGTCATCGCCCGTCCGCCGGAGGACGCCGCCAAGGTCTTGTAAATCCATCATAATAGGATTTCGCCGGGGGTGAGCGCAAAAATTGGCTTTATGTGTCTCACCCCTGTAGCAGTTAAGCCTTCAGCCGCGCGCAAATCGGCGCCGGACGCCCCCATTTCCCCTTGCTTTGCCGCGGCCATGCCCTAGCCTGCGCGACCATGGCAAAAGATGCGACACCGGCGACGATCGCCGTCTACAGCCTCAAGGGCGGCGTGGGAAAAACCACCTTCGCGATCAATCTGTCCTGGGCCTCCGCCTGCATCTCCAAGCGCCGCACTCTGCTCTGGGATCTCGATCCGCAGGCCGCGTCGAGCTGGCTCATCTCCACCGACATGCGCTGCCGCGATGCGGCGCAGGCGATCTTCAGCAAGGATGTCGAGGTCCGCAAACTGATCCAGCCGTCGACCGTGCCGGGACTGGACCTGATCGCCGCCGACACCTCCCTGCGCGGGCTGGACCATCTGTTCCGCGAAATGGACAAGAAGAAGCGCCTCGCCAAGCTGATCGAGAGCCTGGGCCGCGACTATGACCGGATCATCCTCGACTGCCCGCCGGGCCTCACCGAAACCAGCGAGCAGGTGCTGCGCGCCGCCGACCTGATCGTCATCCCGGTGATCCCCTCGCCGCTGTCGCAACGGGCGATGGGCGAAGTCGCGCGCTATCTGGTGCAGCGCGGCGGCGCCCACGCGCCAATCCTGCCCGTCTATTCCATGGTCGACCGCCGCCGCAGCCTGCACCGCAAGGCGCTGGAGGAACAGGATGGCTGGTCCGCCATCCCGATGGCGAGCGCGATCGAGCAGATGACGGTGAAGCGCAAACCGCTAGGCGCCTTCGCCCCCACCTCCCCGCCGGCCAAGGCCTTCGCCAGCCTGTGGACCAGCGTGGAACGCCAGCTCAAGGCGCGCTAGGCGCGCCTCCCAGCCCGCGCCCGACCTGTCAGGCGGCGATGTCGTAGGGGCGGATTTCGCCGGTCAGATAGAGGTTGCGCGCCTTGGAGCGGCTGAGCTTGCCCGAGCTGGTGCGCGGCAGGGTGCGCGGCGGGACCAGTTCGACGACGCAGTTCATGCCGGTGATCGCCCGCACCCGCTCGCGGATCTGGTCGCGCAGGCGGGAGCGTTCCTCATTGTCGGACGTGCGGCAATGAACCAGCACGGCGGGCGCTTCCTCGCCGCCCGGCGTGGTGATGGCAAAGGCGGCAATGTCGCCCTGCTTGAAACCCGGCAGCTGCTCCACGGCCCATTCGATATCCTGGGGCCAGTGATTCTTGCCGTTGATGATGATCATGTCCTTGGCGCGGCCGACAATGTAGAGATAGCCGTCGCTCAGATAGCCCATGTCGCCGGTGTCGAGCCAACCATCGGCCATGCAGGCATCGGTCGCTTCCTGATCGCGGAAGTAGCCGACCATCAGGCTGGGGCCGGTGGTCCACACCTTGCCGATCTGCCGCTCCGGCAGGATGCCGCCATCCTCGTCGCGGATCTCCACCACCATGTCGCGCGCGGGCCTGCCGCAATTGACGATGGAGCGGAAACGCTGCGGCCGGCCTTCGGTGGCGTCACCGCCCGACAGGTCGGTTTCCTCGACCAGCTCGACGATGATGCCCTCGCCCGGCGGCATGATGGTGACGGCCAGCGTCGCCTCGGCAAGGCCATAGCTGGGCAGGAAGGCCCGCGGGCTGAAGCCGGCGTCGGCGAAGGCGTCGACGAAGCTCTGCATCACGTCGGGGCGGATCATGTCGGCGCCATTGCCGGCGAGGCGCCAGCGGGACAGGTCGAAGCGGTCGGCGGCCTTGGTCTGGCTCGACATGCGGCGGGCGCAAATGTCATAGCCGAAGGTCGGCGAATAGCTGATCGACGTGCCTTCGTTGCGGCTGATGAGGTCGAGCCAGGCGAGCGGACGGCGGGCGAAATCCTCCGTCTTCATATAGTCGGTCGATACCTGATTGGCGACCACCGACAGGAAGCAGCCGACCAGCCCCATATCATGATACCAGGGCAGCCAGCTGATGCAGCGGTCGCTGTCCTGCACCTGCATCCCATGGCTGTGCGCGGCGAGGTTGCTCAGCAGCGCATGATGGGTGACGGCGACGCCATGGGGAAAGCGGGTCGATCCGCTCGAATATTGCAGATAGGCGATTTCCTCGCCCCTGGCCTGCGGCAGGTCGGCGGCGGGTGCCGGCCTGGCGATGAAATCCTCGAACGCGATGCTTTCGACCGCGCGCCGCTCTCCCGCCGCGCCGGCCATCTCCTCCAGTTCCTTGGGGAAGAGGAAGAGCATCGGGTCGCAGCTCGACAGCTGGACCAGCAGCTGGTCGATATAGCTTTCCTTGCCGCCAAAGCTGGTCGGCAGCGGCAGCGGCACCGGCCAGGCGCCGGCATAGATGATGCCGAAGAACAGCATCGCGAAATCCGCGCCCGTTTCCGCCACCAAGGCGACCCGGTCCTGCGGCTTGACGCCATGGGCGATCAGCCGGTGCGCGCAGGCGACGGCATCGTCGCGCAGCTCGGCAAAGGGATAGGGACGCGCCAGATTGCCGCGGGCGTCGTGGAAATTCAGCCCGCGCCGGCCCTGCGCCGCATAGTCGAGCGCTTCGCCCAGCGTCTCGAAATCCGAGAAGCGGCGCGGCAGATCGTCATTGGTCGGCGTCGGAGCCATCATGCTTTGCGAACCCGTCATATTGGTGTCACCCAATGTCATATCAGTCATATGCCGGCGGCCGCTATCATCTTTGGGGCCACACTGCACCGGCTATTCCATGCCAGTCTGGCTTTTTAGACGACAAGGCGCGGTAAAATTCCGGCCCGACTGTGGCAAAAGCATGGCGGCTGCGCCATCATGGGTGCTGGATCGCCGATTATGACCAGCAAACGCCCCCGCCCCCCGCTCGACGAGGACAGCCTTCGGGAGCTGGCGCTGCATTATGCCGCCCGCTTCGCCACCAGTCGCGCCAAATTGCTGGCCTATCTCAACCGCAAGCTGCGCGAGCGCGGCTGGGGCGGCGAGCGCCCCGCCGATACAGAAGCGCTGGCGGCGCGGATGCAGGAACTGGGCTATGTGAATGACAGCCTTTACGCGACGATGAAGAGCGGCGCGCTGTCGCGGCGGGGCTATGGCGCGCGCCGCATCGACGGCGACCTGCGCGCCGCCGGCATTGCCGAGAAGGACCGGGAGGAAGCCGACGCGCAAGTC
The DNA here is from genome assembly GCA_032082785.1 of Sphingobium sp. Classification (GTDB taxonomy): domain Bacteria; phylum Pseudomonadota; class Alphaproteobacteria; order Sphingomonadales; family Sphingomonadaceae; genus Sphingobium. The sequence continues at coordinate 5,149 of DAMDPH010000084.1, forward strand.
GCGGCGCAGGCCTGGGACGCGGCGGACCGCTTCGCCCGGCGCAAGCGGATCGGCCCCTATGCCGCCGCCAGCCCCGACCCGAAACAGCGCGAAAAATGGATCGGCGCCTTCCTGCGCGCCGGGCACGACCATGGCACCGCCCGCCGCTGGGTGGACGCGCCGCCGGGAGAGATGCCGGAACGGGACGACTGATCCTTGCCTTCCCCCTTCCTGTCGAGCGGCCGAGGCGTTACGCTGGCGATATGATCCGCGCCTTCGCTCTCCTGCCCCTCGCCCTGCTGTCGGCCTGCTCCAGCCCGTCGGCGCCGCCGGAGAACCGGCAGGCCGAATCGCCGCTCGCCACCCCGCTCCTACCGCTCTTCATCCGCACGGAGACGGGCACGCACGCCTTCAAGGTGGAGGTGGCGCAGACGCCGGAGGAGCAGGCGCAGGGCTTGATGTTCCGCAAGGAGCTGGCCCCCGATCGCGGCATGCTCTTTCCGATGGAGCCGCCGCGCATCGCCAGCTTCTGGATGAAGAATACGCTGATCCCGCTCGACATGCTCTTCATCCGGGCCGACGGGCGCGTCGCCTATATCGCCGCCAATGTCGCGCCCTATTCGGACACGCCGGTCTCGGCCGGCATTCCGGTCATCGCGGTGCTGGAACTGGCCGGGGGCCGGGCGGCCGAACTGAGCATCGGCACGGGCGCGCATGTCAGCTGGGGCGATTGCGCCATGCCCGGCGTCCACCCGGACGCAAGCGCGGGCCGGCACAGCTTCTGCCCCTGATCGGCGGCGGCGGTTCATTAGCGCCTTGCCAATGACCTGCCGTCGGCGCTAAGCGCTTCGGCCATGGGACTCCTGGGCAAGATCTTCACCTGGTGGAATGGCGCCACCGTCGGCACCTCGCTCTTCACCGCTCGCAAGGGCCGGAAAGTGGGCGAGGACCATCAGGGCAATATCTATTATGAAGGCGGCACGGGGCTGGATGGCCGCCCCCGCCGCTGGGTGATCTATAACGGCTCCAACGACGCCAGCCGCGTGCCCGCCGAATGGCATGGCTGGCTGCATTATTCGATCGAGGGCACGCCCGAAAGCTTCCTGCCGCCGCCGCGTATCTGGGAAAAGGATTATACCCCCAACGCCACCGGCACGCCCCATGCCTATCGCCCCACCGGCGCGCTCGAAAAGGGCGGCGTCCGCCAGAAGGCGACCGGCGATTATGAGGCATGGAGCCCCGACGCATCATGATCCGCCGCGCGGTGGGGGGCATCCCGCCGATCCCGGCATCGGCGACGCTGCTCCTGTGCCTGCTGGCGCTGGCCGGATGCGGCGACAATGACATGCCGAGCGCGAATCAGTCCGGCCCGGTGCGGGTCGAAGGCACCCCGATTCGCAGTGCCGACGGCGCCACCCTGCCCGGCACCCCGATGGCCGAGCGCACCGCCGTCATCGGCCTGCTCAACAAGCGCAACGGCCTGACCCGCGACCTCAGCATGAAGCCGGGCGAAGCGCTGCGCGTCGGCGACGCCATCGTCCGCCTGCAAGCGTGCGAAACCACCGCGCCCTGGGAAAATATGCAGGAAACCGGCGCCTTCGTGCAGCTCGACGTGCGCAGCAGCGCCGACGGCAAATGGCGGCGCGCCTTTTCCGGCTGGCTGTTCCGCGAACGGCCCGACCGCAATGTCGTCCAGCACCCTATCTATGATGTCTGGGTCAAAAGCTGCGCGATGGAATGGCCCGAAAGCGGTCCCGACACGGTGACGTCCGGCGACAAGGGCCGCTCCGCCCCGGCAGCCGCAGCGGAGAGCGGCGCGAATGCCAGCCCCGCCGCCACGCCCGAACCGTCGGACAGCGCCACCCGCTCCGCCCCCAGCGGCACGCCTTCGACCGCAGCGCCCAGCAACTGAAGATAGTCCTTCTGGCTGATCTCCACCGCGCCGAGCGAGCGGAGATGGTCGGTCATGAACTGGCAGTCGAGCAGGCGGAAACCGGCGAAGCGTAGCCGCGCCACCAGCCAGGCCAGCGCCACTTTCGATGCATCGGTGCGGCGCGACACCATGCTTTCCCCGAAAAAGGCGCGGCCCAGCGCCACGCCATAAAGGCCACCGACCAGCACATCGCCCTCCCACACCTCGACCGAATGGGCAAAGCCCGCCCGGTGCAGCGCGGCATAGCTTTGTTCGATGGCGCCGTTGATCCAGGTCGATGGCCGGTCCGGCGCCGCTTCGGCGCAGAGCGCGACGATATCGGCAAAGGCGCTGTTCGCAGTGACGCGGAAGCGGTCGCGCCGGATCACCTTGGCCAGCGAGCCGGACAGGTGAAAGCCGTCCAGCGGCAGCACCGCGCGGCGCTTGGGCTCGACCCAATAGACCTCCTGCGCCTGCCGATCGTCCGACATGGGGAATATACCGATGGCATAGGCTTGCAGCAGCAACAGCGGGTCGATCATCATTGTTGCCATGATTAGCAAAGAGCTAGGCCGGGGACAGCCCCCTCACCGTTGACTTGCCTCCACGCGCCGATAGTTTGACCCGCCATGCCGATCCTACGCTTTGCAGCGCTGCCGCTGCTCCTCGCCGCCGCCATCGCTCCCGCGCAGGCCGCCTCCCCCGCTTATGATGCGCGCATCGCCAAGATTCTGAAAGCGACGCCGCTGATCGACGGCCATAATGACTGGCCGGAGGCGCTGGCCGACAAGGCGAAGGACAAGCGCTGGACCATGGCGCTCGACCGGCTCGACCCCACAATTTATCACACCGACATCGAACGGCTGCGCGCCGGGCAGATTGGCGGGCAATTCTGGTCCGTCTGGGTGTCGGCCGAGCTGCCGGAATTGCAGCAGGTGAAGGACACGCTCGAACAGATCGACTATGTCCACGGCCTCGCCCGCCGCTATCCGCAAAGCTTCACCCTCGCCACCACCGCGGCGCAGGTGCGCGCGGCGCACAAGGCGGGGCGCATCGCCTCGATGATCGGGGTCGAGGGCGGCGGCCAGATCGACGGCAGCCTCGCGGTGCTGCGCACTTACAAGGAGCTGGGCGCGGGCTATCTCACCCTCACCCACAGCCGCACCATCGCCTGGGCCGACAGCGCGACCGACAATCCCAAACATGACGGGCTGACCGGCTTTGGCGAGGCGGTGGTTCATGAACTGAACCGGCTTGGCATGCTGGTCGACCTCAGCCATGTGAGCGAAGGGGTGATGCTCGACACGCTGCGCATCACCAAAGCGCCGGTGCTTTTTTCCCATTCCAACGCCCGCGCGCTGTGCGACACGCCGCGCAACGTGTCGGACGCGATCCTCAAGCAGGTGGCGGCCAATGGCGGCGTGGTGATGGTGAATTTCGCCCCGCAATATGTGTCGGAGGAGCGCCGGGTCTGGAGCGCGGCCCGCAGCGCGGAGATGGCGCGCTATAATGCGCCGCCCTTCGGCGGCCTCTATATCGGCGATCCCGAAGGGGCCAAGCGCGCGCTGGCCGCATGGGAGAAAGCCAATCCCGAACCCGTCGTCACCCTGTCGCAGGTCGCCGACCATATCGACCATATCGCCAAGGTGGCCGGGGTGGATCATGTCGGCATCGGCAGCGACTTTGACGGTGTCGGATCGCTGCCGCAGGGGCTGAGCGGGGTGGAGACCTATCCGGCCTTGCTTGCCGAACTGATGCGGCGCGGCTGGAGCGACGCGGACATCGCCAAGCTGGCGGGCGAAAATGTGCTGCGGGTGATGGCCGCGGCCGAGAAGGTCGCAGCCGCCATGTCCGGCGAGCCTGCCGGCAGCGCCATCCTCCCCGCGCCGGCCGCCGGGACAGCGGCCGACTGATAGGGATCAGCTGACCGCCGGCTCCAGCAAGCTGATGGTGCCGGCGTCGGCGTCGATTTCGGCGCGCACGCCCACCGGCAGGCTGAACTGATTGGCGACATGGCCGAACAGCGCGCCCTGAAAGGCGGGGATGTTGAGCGGCTCCAGATGCTGTTGCAGCACCTGCGACAGGGTGAAGCCGCCATAGGAGGCGCCCGATGCGCCGCAATCGGTGCATTGGCCGAACACCACCCCGGCCAGTCGGTCCAGCACGCCGGCAAGCTTCAGCTGGGTCAGCATCCGGTCGATCCGGTAGGGCGCCTCGCCAATATCCTCGATGAAGAGGATGGCGCCGGTAAAATCGGGCAGCCAGGGCGTGCCCATCAGCGCCGCCAGCACGGTGAGATTGCCGCCGAGCAGGCGCCCGCTCGCCTTGCCGCCCCGGAATCGGCGGATGCGGCCGCTGCGCGGCGCCAGTCGATCCTCATTGCCCACCGGATTGACGAAGGTCGGCGTGCCGGCGTCAAAGGCAACCGCCCGGAACGCGTCCCAGCTGAGCTTGCCCCAGCTGCTGGCGGCATTGGGTCCGTGAATGGTGGTGAAGCCGGCATGGGCGGCGAAGGCCAGATGCAGCGCGGTGATGTCGGAAAAGCCGATCAGCAGCTTGGGATTGGCGCGGATGGTCTGGAAATTCAGCAAGGGCAGGATGCGCGCGCAGCCCCAGCCGCCGCGCACCGCGAAGACGGCCCGCACCTCGGGATCGGCGAACATGGCATTGACGTCCGCCGCCCGGTCCGCATCGCGCCCGGCCAGATAGCCATAACGGTCGACCAGATGCGGCGCGGCCTTGGGCTTCAGCCCCATGGCGACGATGGTCGCCTTGACCAGTTCCAGATCGAACTCGTCATCGGTAAAGCCCGCCGGCTCGATCAGCCCGACCGTGTCGCCGGCGCGCAGCCGGGGCGGCCGCACCAGCGGCGTACCCGCTTTCGGTCGGTCCGGCTTGCCCGCCGCCATCAGCATCGGCGCCGCCGTGGCGACGCCCGCTGCTGTCAGCCAGGCCCGCCGGTCCATCCGCATCGTCAATAGCAACTCCCATTTTTATGCCGATACACGCCCCGCGACCATTGCAGGTCGATGTCGGGATAATGTGCATCGCTCCTCGGCGTCCGGCCGATGGCCAGAAAGGCGCAATCGCTCTGCCCTTCATTCACCAGCTGGTGCGCATCCGGCTCTCCCTTGACGAAAGCCGCCATGTCACCGGCGACCAGAGGCGTGCGTCCCCCCTCTTCCACCAGCACCGCCTCACCGGACAGGATGACGACAAATTCATCCTCATCCTCGTGCCAGTGGCGCTGCGAAGAGGCCGCTCCGGGTTTGAGCACGACATGGCTCACCCCGAAATCCTCCAGTCCCAGGGCGGTCCCCAACCGCCGATACCAACGTCCCTCCATCTCACCGGCATATCGCGACGGATAGCCGGTGGCATTTGTCTGTGCGATCATCGCGAGATCGACCTTAGGCATAGCCCCCTCCTGCTGCTGCTGGCCAAGCGATAGCGCATTCGCTAACGCAGGCCGATGCACATGACCAGCGCCAAAGCCGATCCCGTGGCTCTCGCCGAGCAGTTGCTCGCCTGCCCGTCCGTCACGCCCGCGACCGGCGCGGTGTTCGCGGCTCTGGAGAAAATGCTGCTGCCACTTGGCTTTACCGTCGATCGTTTCACAAGCGGCGAAGCGCCGGACGGGCCGGTGGAAAATCTGCTCGCCTGGCGCACCACCGGTGCCGGTCCGCATTTTTCCTTTGCCGGCCATCTCGACGTGGTGCCGCCGGGGCCGGGCTGGGCCAGCGATCCCTTCACGCCGGAGATACGCGGCGACCTGCTCTATGGGCGCGGCGCGGTGGATATGAAGGGGGCGATCGCCGCCTTCGTCGCGGCCCTGCACAGCCTGCCCGAAACGCTGCCCGGCACGATCAGCCTGATCATCACCGGCGATGAGGAAGGGCCGGCGCTCTATGGCACGCTGGCGCTGATGGAGCGGATGGCGGCGCGCGACCTGCGCCCCGATCTCTGCCTTGTCGGCGAGCCGACCTCATCGGGCCGGCTGGGCGATGTCATGAAGATCGGCCGGCGCGGCTCGGTCAATATGTGGATCCGGGTCGCGGGTTCGCAAGGCCATGTCGCCTATCCGCATCTGGCCGACAATCCGATCCCGCGCCTGCTGCGCATCCTGACCGCCATCGATGCCGAGCAGCTGGACGAGGGCACCGACTGGTTCCAGCCCAGCAATATCGAGATTACCGATCTGGAAGTCGGCAACCCAGCGCATAATGTCATCCCCGGCGCGGCGACAGCGCGCATTTCCATTCGCTTCAACGATCGGCATAGCGGCGCGTCGCTGGTGGAGCGGATCAGCCAAATCGCCGCGAGCGAAGGGGGCACGGTCGAGGCGAAGATCAGCGGCGAACCCTTCCTGACCGAGCCGGGCCTGCTGTCGGGACTGGTGGCGGACGCCATCCGGGAAGTGACCGGGGTGGAAGCGCAATTGTCGACCACCGGCGGCACGTCCGACGCCCGCTTCCTATCGCGCCTCTGCCCGGTGGTGGAATTCGGCCTCAACAATGCGACGATGCACAAGCTGGACGAAGCGGTTGCGGTGGAGGATCTGCGCGATCTGGCGCGTATCTATGCGCTCGTCACCGAACGCGCGCTGCGCAGTGGCGACGCAGCCGGCTGAGCGCGCCCCCGCGCCTCAGCCCACGCGCCGCAGCGGCACACGCTGGGCGTAACGATCTATATAGTCCGCCTCGTCCGTGGGACGGGCGAGATGATAGCCCTGAAACAGGGTGCAGCCGATGACGCGCAGCACGTCCATCTGCGCCTGGCTTTCGATCCCCTCGACCACGACCTCCATCCCCAGCCCCTGGATCAGGCCGACGACGGCGCTACAGATGGTGCGCGCTTCGGCCGAAATGGCGATGTCGCGGACGAGGCTGCGGTCGATCTTCACCCGGTCGACGGGCAGTTCCTTGAGGCGGGCGAGGTTGGAATAGCCGGTGCCGAAATCGTCGATGGCAATGCGCATGCCGTCGCGGCGCAGCGCCCGCAGCTGGTCCAGCACCGTCTCGTCCATTTCCATCGCCAGCGATTCGGAAATCTCCAGCTCCAGCATCGCATAAGGCGTGGCATGGCTGGCCAGCGCGTGGCGCAGCCGCAGGAAGAAATCCGCCTGGCCCAGCTCGCGGCTCGATATGTTCATCGCGATGCGCTGCCGAATGCCGGCCGCCGCCCAGCGCGTCGCCGTCTCGCATACCCGCCCCATCACCCAGTCGCCCAGCGCGACGATGGTCCCGCTTTCCTCGGCAATGGGCACGAAGGCGCCGGGCATCACCAGATCGCGCTCAGGATGCGCCCAGCGCACCAATGCCTCGGCCGACACCACCCGGCCGCTGCCCGCCTCCACCTGCGGCTGGAACTCCAGCAGAAATTCATCGCGTTGCAGACCCAGCAGCAATTCACGCTCCAGCTCGGCCCGGTCTGCGGCCTCCAATGCCAGCTGCGTCGTGAACATCTCTGCCCGGCCGCGCCCTTCATGCTTGGCATGATACATGGCAATGTCGGCGGCCCGGAGCAGCGCCGTCAGCGCGTCGCCATGGTCCGGATAGAGAGCGATGCCGATGGAGGCGCCGATATCGACCTGCTGGCTGCCCAGATCGAACGGCCGTCCGAGCGCCTGCTGCACCGCCTGGGCAATCTGCTGCGGTGCGGCGCGGTCGGGCAGGTCGGGGAAGAAGAGCGTGAACTCATCGCCCGCCAAACGGCCGATGACGCCGTCGCCGATCCGGGCCTCCGCCTGCGCCATCGCCACTTCGCGCAGACGGTCGGCGACGCGGGCAAGCAGCTGGTCGCCGGCGGCATGGCCAAGCGTGTCGTTAATCGCCTTGAACCCGTCCAGATCGATGAAGAACAAGGCGGCAAGACCGGAGCCGCGCCGTTCGGCCAGATGCCGCTCCACCTGCCGGCAAAAGCTCGCACGATTGGCAAGGCCCGTCACCTGATCGAAGAGCGCCAGCGTCTGCACATGGTTGAGATTGGTGCGCACCTGCCGGAACAGCGTGCCCATCGCCATCGAAAGGTCCGGCAAGGCCCGGCCGATGGAGGGCGGCACCGGGGAGTGAAGATCGCCATGGACGGCCGCGAGCAGCCGTTCGGCGGCCGCCTCGACCGCATCGGCGGTCGGCGCGAGGATGCGACGGGCAGCGCCCCAGACCAGCAGGCCGGTCAGACAGCCGATGATGAAGGATCGACCGAAATCGATCAGATCATTGTGCCGAAAGGCCAGCGACAGGCCAAAGGCAACCGCCGCCGCCACGCCGCAGAAGGCGCCGGCGCGGCCTTTCGATGTCACGCCCTGCATGTGCCTCCTACCACTCCCGGCTCGCCAAAGAGCCGCTGGATCAGGGACTTATCTGTCCGACAAGTTAAGAAAAGGTCAGCAGGAAAAGGCGCAAATCGTCATTTTCGACGACGCAGTATAATATATAAGGCGCCATCGCCGCCGTGCCGCACATGCGCCACCCGGACGCTGGCGATGCGATCGGCATAGGGGCTGGTTTCCAGCCAGTGGCCAATCTCCCGCCGGATCGCGCCACGCTGCGCCTCCTGACCGCCGGACGCCCGCGGCTTGCCCGTCACCACCAGCAGCACGCGCAGATCAGCGGCCAGCGCCGCGCCAATCGCCTGGTTCAGCTGGCCATGGGCGGCGGCAAGGCTATGGCCGTGCAGGTCGATGCTGCGATCGGGCATCAGGCTGCCGCCCCGGATCTTGCGCTCCCATCCATTGTCCAGCACGGCGGCGGGAGTTTTGGCGGGCGCAGGCGGCGGCGGCGGCGGCGCGGCG
>DAMDPH010000085.1:0-13631 GCA_032082785.1 Sphingobium sp.
AGCGGCGTGAAGCCGCTCAGTTCCGCGCGCGTGCCGCCCAGCAGCACCCGTTCCTCGCGATCCACCAGCCAGGCATGAGCGGCGATGCCGCCCCTGTCGTCGCGGCGCACGCCGATGCGGATCAGCGTGTCATGGCCGAACAGGGCGCAGAGGATGCGCGCCGACACCGCTTGCGTAAGGCAGCTGGCGCGCGGCACGACCCGCGCGGCCATGCGGACCGACCGGATGAGGCGATGCCGTCCGATCCGGATCAGCGGCCGGCGCGTGTTCGGCAGCAGCGGCGCGAGGCGGCGATAGGAAGCGAGACTCAGCGCCAGCCGCACGAAAACGACCAGCCCCAGGCTCGCGCCGACGATCAAGCCCTTGCCAAGCAGCCGCGGCAGGCGGTCAGGCCGCAGGATCATGGCGGATGTCGATCAGCGATGACTGCGCCATTTTCGCCAGCAGCGCGTCGAGGTCGCTCAGACCGCGAGCGGGATCGACATCGAAGCGGCCGAGAAAACGCGCCCGCAGGTCGGCAAGCGTCACGGGCGAACCGATCATCTCCCAGATCGCGGCGCCTACCTTGTTGAGCGAATAATAGCGGCTGGACGTCAGGTCGAGCAGCACCCGTTCCTGATCCAGTTCGCAGGACACCACATTCGCATTGGCCGCGATGATCGCAGACTGCGCCAGTTCCATAGTCGGTCGATACTCCGCTGCATGATGGTCGGCTGAAAACAGCAGGTCGGGCGCTGGCGCTGAAGCCGGCGCCCTTCCCTTGCGGGAGCGGCGAACCGATCCGTTTGTGCTGGAAGCGCGCGGTCAGCCCGCCCGCTTCACTTCAGGCTCAGGAAAAGAGCAGCGCCGACGAGGGCGTGCCGACCGGATAAACCGCATCGGTGACGCCGCTGGCCGAACCGCCCTGCGTGAGCGCTTCGAACGAACCCATCTCGTTCAGTTCGGGGACTTCATACTGTTCCTTGTCCATATAAGATCCTTTCAATAGGTGCCACTTGCAGCAGAACTACAGTTATTTTCCGCGCCCGATAAGTCAAATCGCGAATGATCCGCGTGAACACCTATAGGTATATCTACCTATTCGCGGCGCATTCATGATTCGTTAACCAGCATCTATCGATTGAACTTCGATCCCATTGTCAATTGGTGGAATATCTACTCTGAACAGCATGGAGGATATCGATCTGTTCCGGCACAGCGTGCGCTGTGGACTGTTCGGAACCCCCGTGCCACGGTTGCGCGGGCTGGCGCGGCGCGTCGACTGGGATGCGATGGAACGGCTGGGCCGCGCCACCAAGATGATGGTGCATGCGAGCGAAGGGGTGCAGCGGCTGGGCTTCGAGCCGCCGCCGCATTTCCTGGCAGCGGTCGCGGCCTATCGCCAGTCGGTGATGCGGCTCAACGCCTTCAACCTCGGCAGCATCGCGCCGGTGGCGGCGGCGCTCCATGCGGGCGGCTTTCGCTTCGCGCTGTTCAAGGGGCCGGTCTATCAGAATATCGCCTATGGCGACTATTTCATCCGCCCGGCGACCGACATCGACGTGCTGGTCGCCCGCGCCGATTTCGCGCCGGCGTCGGACCGGCTGCGCGCCATCGGCTATGACCTGCCGGAGGAATGCGACCGGCTATGGTGGCGGCATTTTCTGGGCGAGCAGCATTTTTTCGCCGCCGACGGGACTCGCGCCACGGTCGACCTGCACCATCGCATCCAGCAGCCCGGATGCCCCCCGCCCCGCCGCACCCGGCTCTATCTGGACGATGTGCAGCCGGTGCGGCTGGGCGGCGCGGACATCCCCTTCATCTCGCCCATCCACGCCGCGCTGCTCGCCAGCATCAGCCTGGTCAAGGCGACGACGCAGCATAAGCATGCCGCCATATATCTCGCCGATTTCTGCCGCTTGACCGCGCAGCTGACGCGCGAGGAGCGGCAGGAGCTGAGCGCCCGCGCGCAGCGACAGGGGCTGACCAATACGCTGCGCTTTGCGGTCCATTGCGGGGTGGCGCTGTTCGAATTGCCCCCGCTCGACGGCCTCCCGCCGCCCCTTGCCAAGCCGGCGCTCAGCGGCACCGACCTGCTGATGGCTTTGTTCGATCCCGATCATCCCGCGCTCCGCCGCCCCCGGCTGCGCGCGCTGCTCTGGACGCTGTGCGACGCCGACGCCGCTGTCGGCAAGATCGGCACCTATATGTCGGTGGGCATGAACCTGATGGCCTCCAAAGCCGCCCGCCATTGGGGCCGCAACGCCGACGCGACGGGGTAGGTCGGGGCGCTGGCGCGGATTAAGCTTGTCTGGGGGAATGGTGGGCCCGGCACCTACCGACCTACGCCCCACCAGCCGCGAATTTACGCCACTTCGATAATCAAGGGGCTATCAGATGCCCCCACGGATGCCCCCAAATGATTTTTGCTACCCGTGAGGCGCGGCTGGCCAGGTAGGTAAATGCCCCCAAAGGAAAGGGGCGGTCAAGCCGCCCCGGTCAGGTCACTCGGAAGATGATCATGGAGACCGTTTCTCCCCTGGCATGTGAGTTTATATGCACCTCTCTCACAAGTCGGACGGCTTCTGACCAACCCGACGATAATTTAGCGCCTGCGAAGCCGACGCAATGTGTTGGATACGACCTCATCTTGGCACGCCTTACCCCAGCAGCGATTAATATCGTGTGTTGCAATGGCTGCCCTGTTCTCGCTTTTTACATAATTGTTTGCAGCGAACGACATGGCAATGAGGGCCAGCACTATAAGAATATTGGCCTGAGCCTTCGTCACACCATGAACTCCCTTTATTGAAGGGAGGCCTCCTAGCGAAGAGCGCCAGATATTGAAAGGTTGCGACTTATCCGCAGTCGTATTCCCCCATCACCCCTTCCCCTTCTCAGCCATCTTCCGCAGCGCCGTAAGGTTCGCGGCGATCTGATGGAGTGGCCAGCCTATCCAGATGATGGCGATCAGGATGAACAGCCCGGTTGCGCCTTCGACCGTCATGCCTCACTCCCCTGTGGTTCAGACAACACTCCCGCCATCACCAGCAGCATGAAGCAGCTGATGCCCAGCGCAATGGTGGTGCCTCGGAAGCCAGCGTCATAGGAGACGCCGGCGCCAATCAGGCAGCAGACGGCGCACGCGAATGACAGGGTGCTTCTCATGCCCCGCCCCCGTGCGCGGTAGAGAGGGCGGCCTTCGCAATCCTGCGCGGCCAATCGGGGTCCAGAGCTATATCATGCTCATCTTGGTCGCGGATCGTCTTCAGCGCCTTCCGCAGCAAATCATCCGCAGGGGCAGGTTTGGCCGGGGGTGAGGTTAGGGCTTTGTCGACAAACGCCGTGACGATGCGATTCAGCGAATTGTAGTTGATCTGGCCCACGATTTCATGGCCAATATAAACCACATCGTCGTGGGCAGTTCTTTTGGCGGCTCTATCGCCACACGTTGCTTCTGCCACCGCCTCGCGCAGTTGCTGGAAGTTGCAGCGCCCGCCCGATCCCATGCAATCATACGTCATTTCCTCGCTCATGCGTCCTCCTCCGATGCGAGGGCTTTGTCCGCGATGGCATAGGCGCCTGTTGCGCACTGATTGAGGAAAGACACGCCGGCCTCGTCGTAATTCGACATGTTCAATTCGCATTCGAAAAGCAATTCGCGGACCAACGCCAGCGCTTTCCGATAGCGTTCCGCAAGGCCCCCTGCCCCAGCCTCGAACGCGATGCGTAGCTCATCCACGCGGAACCGCATCGTTGTGGCGTCCTGCTTGCCGACATACCGCTTGAGCCAGCTATCGAAGTCAGCCGAAGGGCGCGCTGATGCGGATAGGCGGTGACGGGCGAGTGCATGAACTTCATCAGTGAAGGCCATACCTTTGTCGATCCAGTCACTTTGCTCGCTATCGACGCCTCCGACCAGCCGCTTGAACAAGTCCTTGTCAGCCTGGGTCACTTCCCCCGCCTCACCCGCTTGAGGCAGGGCGGCTATGATGCCGGGGGCTTTGGCCCGCGCTTCCATCGCCACAATCTCAGCCGCGATCTCAGGCGTCGCGGCATCGGCGTAATGCTGATCTCCGCGCAGGATTTGCTTGCCGACGTGGCGGAGTGTCTGATCAGCCATGACCGACCCTCCGCCAGCCTTCGGCGGTAAGCCGCTCGAACCCGCGCGCGGTCATCTCGACGTCGCCGATATTCTTCACGGTGCGCGTGTCGCCGATCGGGACGCGCCAGGCGGGGCGGTAGCGGGCGGCGGTGCTGCGGGGCGCGGGCGTCATGCCATTGCTCCGGTCGCTTTGGCGATCGCCGCGCGGGCCTTGCGCAGTTCGCCCATCGTCATGTCGATAGGCAGGCACTCATCATCGCGGACGTTCGGATTGTCGGAGCAGACATTCAAAGGCCCAAGAATTTCGACCAGCGCGGCCAGTAGGCATGGAGCAGCGGCGATCAGGCGAGCATCAGGGCAGTCGATGCCGCGAACATCCATGCGATAGACGCTGGTGTTTTTCCGTGCCGCGCTGACGCCGACAACATCGCGGTCGCCCACCTCGAACTGTAAAAGCTCGCTGGCATCGACCATGCCGCGCCCCTCTGGCTGGAACTGCGGCTGCGCGCCGCTCATGCCCCAGCGCTTGAAGCCCATGACATAGCGGCGGCCACTATGCTTTGTCGCAAGATAGAGGCTGTGGCTGTTGCCGCTGCCGAACCAGGCCCAAGGACCCGGCGTATGCTTTGCTTCTACCATCGAAATATCCGGGGCCGCTTGTTCGGCTGATGCCCCGTTCCCTTGGGTGAGTGGTTAATTTTCGTGGAGGTCGCGGTCGTCGCGCCGGCTGTCGCGGAGGAAATCGTAGTGATCTTCCTCATCCTCACAGTCGCCGTCGCAAAGCTCGCTGCCACAATTGAAGCACTGCTCCGAATGACAGTCCGGCTCGTCGCAGTGATCGCAGCCGCATCCGCTGAACTCGTCAGAGCCGCAGCAGATGAAACCGCAGGCGTTACACATTTTGCACGCCCCTCTTCTCAGCCGCAGCAGCCTTCCGGCGCGCCAGCTCTCCCGGAGCAAGTGTCCGTTCCGCCATCACGCCGCCTCCGCCCGATAGCTCATGGGCTCCGCGACAAAGTCCGAGATGTCGCTCTCGTACCAGGCGACGCTGCGTTGCCCGAGGATGACGCGCTTCGGGAACGTGCCCGCCGCCTCGCGCCGGTAGATGGTAGCCGGCGACAGGCCCGTGCGCTCCCGCACCTTCGCCATGCGCAGCAGGCTGTCCTGCCGCCTATCACGCTGGACGGTCATGGTTGATCTCCTTTGTCGGTAGAAACTGGTTCAATCGGTGCGCCCAAGTCCCACGTCGGCTGGAGCCCCGCCTGTGCGCAGAGCGGTGCAGACAGCACGCAAAGCTGAAATACGGGATGGGAACGGCCCATAATGCCAAGGCGGACGGCGCCGCCTGCGTTCAGCGCTGCCAGATCCTCAGACGTCGGCTGGTAGACCGAGTACATGACGTTCATGCCTGACAGCGTATCTACGGCGTCAGTGACGAAGATCGTGCCGACCTCACCGTCCAGGTCGGCGTTCCAGTCTTTCGGCGCGCCGATCCTACGAGCGCCTGGGAAGTTGCAGGCCTTCATGTCGGCTGGCCCTCACCTGCCCGCTGAAGCAGCGCCTCGCGCAGCTGAATGCCCAGCGGCGTCAGCTGCAACCAGCCGTCCTTGCGCCGCTCAAACGCCGCCGGCGTCTCGTGCTCGCTTGTCGCGACAAAGCCGCGCCGCCAGAGCGCCCAAGCGGATAGCAGCGCGCCGCCGCGCGTGACGGGCTTGTAGCGGGCCCAGCCGTCGGGCCGGGGAGCCTCCAGCGCCGCGATCAGCCGGCGCTGCGGCGGAGTAAGGCGGGGAATGCTCATGCTGCCTCCCTTCCAGCCGAGGCGCCAACAGCGGGGAACTGCGCGCGCACTAAAGCCTCCGCGATTGGCGGGCAGACGCTGTTTCCGCATTTGGCGACCTGTGCTGTTTTCGTGATCGGGCGGCCTTCGGCGTCCTGGTCGATGATGTAATCAGCCGGAAAGCCCTGCGCATTGAACAGTTCGCGCGGGCTGAGCATCCTCATGCCGATGTCGATGATGACATATTCCTCGCCGTCGACGCTGACCGTCACGAGGCCGAAACGATCCTGAACAGTCACGGTGCCGAGCGGATTGCCCAGACCGTGGCCGTCCTGCTCATTGCCGTAGTATTTGATCAGGAAGGCACGAACCTCGGCCATGTGGGTGCCGCCCGCGCTGACGGTATGCAGAGGCTCCTCAATCGGCTGGCCATCGCGGCAGGTGCCGCGCAGCTTCACGAGGTTCGAGGTAACGAGCCGCTGCTGCGACCCAGACGTCTGCACCGTAGAGAGCGGCGCGTCGGCAGCGCGTCCAGCAAGGTTGTCATTGTTAGGACCACCGTTCGCCTGCTCCAGATGTGCGCAAACGACAGCGTGCCGCGGCGCGCCGGCCAACACCGTATGCAGCGGCTCGGCTGGGTCGACGCCTTTGCCATTTTCCGCGAACTTCTGCATGAAGGCCATCACGGCATGATGCTTCGTGCCGGCCGCAACGACCGTGCCCAGCGGCTTCTCGGCATCCATGGCGCGGGGTGCCTGCCCCTCGCGCTCCCCGTTTCCGATGTGGACAAGGTGAGCAGCTGCGACGCAGGCATCGGCCTTGGTCGTGGTGGTGGGGAAAGGCTGCTCAGGGCCAACCGGGCCGCTCTGCCCTCGCCGGCCGCCGCAGCCGACGATCACGGGAGAAAGAACAGTCTCGACGACGCCCAAGGGCGCAGAGCCGCCAGGGCGCTTTATATAGCTGTTTGCGCTGACGGTGTGAAGCGGCTCCTCGGCCGCATGGCCAATCGTGCCCTCGCGAAACTTCGTGATGTGTGGAGCAACAACAGCCATCTCGCCACCCTTGGCGGTCGTTATAGTGCGCAGCGGCTCATCACCGGGATAGAAGCGGTCGCCTGCCCCTTTGGTATTGCAGATCGGTACGATGAACGGCGAAGCATTGTTGACGACAAATTTCATGATGCCATGCGCAATCCGCCGCAGGGTCTTCTCCGCCAGCGGCTTCTTCCGATCGAATATCGACGGACAGGGGATCGACCAATCGATGATCTCCGCCGCGGTGCGCCAAGGCAGCAGTTTGCCGCGCAGCACTTCCGGAGATCCGGGCTTGCCGTGCGTCGGATCGGGCCAGGCGATGGGGTTGCCATCGCAGCGGGCGATCATGAAGAAGCGTTTACGGATGGTCGGCGCGCCGTAGTCGCAGGCGCGAAGCTCTTTCCACTGGATCTTGTATCCGGCCTTCCGCAGTTCGCGCGTCCATTTGGCGAACGTCTCGCCCTGCCGTTCCTTGATCGGCTTGCCCTCGTCGCAGAGCGGCCCCCAAGTGCGGAACTCCTCGACATTCTCCAGCAGGATGACGTCAGGCTTCACCCTCTGCGCCCAAAGGACCACGACCCATGCGAGGTCGCGTATCGACTTCTCGCGCGGCTTGCCGCCCTTTGCCTTGCTGAAATGCTTGCAGTCGGGGCTGAACCAGGCGAGTTCGACATGCTCGCCGGCGGTCACCTCGCGCGGGTCTATCTGCCAGATATTGTTGCGGATATGGCGCGTGCCAGGATGATTTACCTCATGCATCCGTATGGCCTGCTCGTCATGGTTGATTGCGAGATCGACAGCACGTCCGAGCGCGGCTTCAATGCCGGTAGAAGCGCCACCGCCGCCTGCAAAATTGTCGACTATCATTCCCATCAGTCGGGCTTCCCGATCATCTCATTGTGGACATGCACCAGCGCGCCTACGGCGGCGGTGATCGTGTGGTCGTCACCGAAGCTGATGAGCAGCGTCCGGTCGGCTGGATCTTCATCGGAGAGCGCCACGATGTGCAGGCCACGGCCCTCCCACACCCGGTCGGCTGGCAAATCGACCGGATGCCGGTAGCTCTCGGACCAGCGCTTGCTCCAGTTCGCCCGCAGCGCGTCGATCATCGCGTCGATCGGGTCGGGCGCGCTCTGCGGCACGCCGTCCTCGTGGCAATATTTGCAGAAGGCCGGCTTGCGGTCGCAGACGGCGTAGCTGCCATTGCCCTGCTTCACCGCATGCGCGGGACCGAACCGGCTCTTCACGATAACATAGTCGTCAGTCTCGGCGCCGAACTTGCTCATGCAGGCTGCTCCCGGTCACAGGGCACGATGCCCGCGCAGTCGCTGCTGCAACTGGGACAGTCGCAACCCTCAACCGGCGCTGAATAGGGTGCGGGCCGACCGGCCTCGACGGCCGACCCGCTGGGGTTCGAAGGCGACTGGGGGTGCGGGGTGTCGCCCGAGGCTATTGCAGGCCGCCACGTCGGGGGGACGCGACCATGCAATGAGGATTGGTGAAGAATAGCGCGGTAGCGATGCACCTGCGCGCTGGCGAAACAGACGGTCGCCATCATGACGCACCGCCGATCAGCCGGTCGGCCAGCAGGCAAGCTTCGCGGAGAAGCGTGAAAGATGCCATCCACAGCAGGGAGCCGGTGATGCAGCCGACGAACAGCGTCAGCGGCGGAATAGCGACGCCGGGCAGCTCATGGTCATTCCGCACGGCGCGCCTCCGCGTTCTGGAGAGCGGCCCAGGCCTTCGCACCCGAGGCGCGGAACTGGCCGACAATGACCACCACGGCGCCAGCGCCCGCCAGCGCGATCAGCGCCTGGCCGGCATAATGGATGAGGGCGGCGCTCACCGGATCACCCGCAGGTTCGGGCGGCGCACCAACGGCGTCACTTCCGGCGCGTCGGCCAAGCGGCTGGCAGCCGCCAGCATACGGCTGGCGCCGCGGATCAGCAGCTTACGGGCAACCACCGGATCGTGGAGCAGCACTGCATGTGACGTGTCGGCGCAGTGGCGGCCGATGTTGATCAGGTCGACCGTGCGATACGGCGTCTCCGACCGATCGAGTTCGGTCATCAGCCTCAACGCTTCAGCGAAGGCTGGACCGGCAGGATGAATTTGATGGGACATGATCGTCTCCCCACCTTGCCGGCCGGCTGGATGCGCGGCGCGTCAGGTGTGGGAGCATCATTGTGCGATAATCGGAATGTTCGCAAGCTGTAAATTGCGATTATCGGATTTTTTTAATCCGGCCACTCCTCATCCGGCCACCATTCCTGCTCTTCAGCATCTTTCCGTGAAGAGCTGGCGCTTTCTTCCTCGACCACTGGAAGCTCGGGTGTGCTCCCATCAAGGTGAACACGTATGGTTGCTCCCCAAAGTTCTGATTTCTGAAAAATGGCCTCCACGATCTGGCGGCGTATCGCGGCGCCGATCAAGGGCGCTCGTTCAGCCCGCACGTATCCGATCTGAATACCGCGAGACGAGTACACCGCGATGGCGTGCTTATCGGCGGGGTTCTTCGGTTCTGGGCGAAGCTCCACAGGCTCGCCTGGCAAGCACATGGCGATTTCGAAACGACGGGACGGGCCCGATTTATTGTCGAAGTCCGCGCCGACGACAGCCAGGGATAGCTTGCGCATAGGCTATTGATCGCCGACTTCGTTCCGGAGCTCAACGTCATCAACAAGCTGCTGCGTCACTCCTTCAAGATAACCCATAAGTGTCAGGTCTTTCTGATGATCGCTACTACCCGACCCACCACGGAAAGCTCTCCATCATAAGCAGTCTCGAGAGGAACGCTCGGATTGTCAGATAGGATCTTCACGCTTCCGTCAGGCAGTGGTCTGAGCCTCTTAATCATGCCGGTTTGGCCATAGGCGATCGCCCAGATCTTGTCCGCCATTCTCACTTGGCTCTCAGTGGTATCGATCATGACGATGTCTGCATCAAGAATCGTCGGCATCATGCTGTCGCCTGAGCCTGTCGCAAAGAACAGGCGGCTCGGCGGAGCATCGGTAAACATCCGGAGCCAAGTGCGCGAGAATTTCCGCGGCGTCGCTTTGACTGGAAGATCGAGATAAGTGCCACCGCCCATACCATAGGTCAGATCGAGTTCTTGAACTTCAACCAAGTCTGCGTCGTCATCCAGACCCTCTTCTGGTAGAGGCTCTGCCCCGGCGTCCGTAGCCGAATGCGCGGCCAGCCAGTCTCGCGCTTTCAACAGCTCAGGCACCTTGAGCTGCCGCTCTCCCGCTTTGACCTTGGAGATCTTATTCTCCTCGATACCGATCGCCACTGCCAACTCACGCTGCTTGAGCCCCATCCTGTCAAGGGTCCGGAAGACGTCGGCTGTTTCGGGCGAAAGCTTAGCATATGGGTCCATACGCCTATTGAGCCGGAGCTTGCGACTATCGCAATCGCGATTATCGGAACTTTTCGCTTGCGATGGACTTCCGATTATCGCATACATTTCAGCATGCTCATGGATGCGAACACCATCATTGACGGCTTGGGCGGCACTAGCGCCGTTGCAAAGCTGATCGAAGCGCCGACATCAACCGTCCACAGCTGGCGGAAGAACGGAATTCCTGCCTCTCGGCTAGCCCACATGAAGCTGGCTGCTCGCAAAGCGCGTCGTCCATGGCCTTTAGCTGGGCAAGAGATGCCGCCACGCCGAGTTCTGGCCTGATGATCACCCGCACCATTCAAGCGACGATGCTCGCCTTCAACGCGGCAGTCGCTGCGTCTGCCGATGACCGGCATGTCGTGGTCGTTTGCGGCGCTCTTGCGCTGTTCTGGGGTGCTGGGGTCGTCTTCTCTCATACACGCGGTTCTGCCGCAGATGCGAAGGTTTCGCCATGGAAATGAACATCGGGAATTCTGACGAGAATGCAAAACGCGTGATCGCTGACGCTCTGCGCCTCTTTGTAGGTCGCGGCCGGTGGATCAGCTGGGAGGATCTCGCCGACGCCACCGGCGAAAAGGCCGGCACCCTGCGCAGCTATGCCGCCACCCCTCCTGCCACGATGCCGGCTCCGGTCATGATGCGCGTCTTCGCCATTCTCCCCGCGCCTGCGTGGGCGAAGGTCAACGCCGCGATGGGCTTCTGTGCCCCGCCGCGCATCGAGGACGAGGAGGCCGCCTGCATGCGCCGTGCGCTCGCCCAGGCGTCGCAGCTGGTGGCGGACGGCAACGAGTTTCTCGCGGACGGCATCATCGACCATACCGAGCGCGCCATGTTTTCGGAGCGCGCCGAGGCGCTGATCCCGACCCTGCGCGCGCATATCATCAAGGACTGAATTGAGCGGGCGATGAGCGCCCAGGAGTAGCAATCATGACCAGCGCAAACAGCGCAGCGCCGGCGTTGGCCGGTTCTGCGGACGCTATCACTGTGCCAGCCGTGCCGACCGTCGCGACGATAGGCGCCGCAACCTTGTATCAAGCAGATTGCTACGATTTGGTGCCTCGCCTCGGCTGGTTGCCGGCTCTGGTGATGGACCCGCCGTACGAGTTCGAAACGGCTGGAGGAGGCCGCTTCCGGGCCGCGCGAGGCCATACGGATCAGATCGGCGCCGAAGGCCTGGCTGACGGCTTCGATCATGCGATCATCAACCCCTTACTGTGCGGTGCGGTCGTCGTCTTCTGTCACAATGACCAAATCCCGGCGTTGACGACTTACCTGGCCGGGAGCTTCGAACGCTTCGCGATCTGCCAATGGGTCAAGACAAACCCGATGCCCGTGGCGAACAAGCACTACCAGCCGGACAGCGAGTTCTACGTCCACGCATGGAACCGTGGTCATCATCCGATGGGGAATTTGGCCGATAAGCGACGTCAGGTCGCCGCGCCGGTCGGCCGCGCCAAGGACTTCGGTCATCCGACCGTCAAGCCCGATGCGGTCATGAACAAGATCATCACCAACGTTTACGGCGACGTCATCTGCGACCCGTTCATGGGCACGGGCTCAACTGGCGTGGCCGCGGTCAAAGCCGGCCGGCGCTTCATCGGCATCGAGAAGAACCCGGCCCACTTCGCAACGGCCTGCCGGCGGCTGGCGGCCGCGCAGCAGATGGAGACGGCTCATGGCAATTGAGCCACCCGAACCCTGCCCCGAGCGCGATCGGCTGCAGGAGATAATCGGCCTGTGCCGCAAGCGCTTCTACCGGGCCGAAGAGAAGCTGAAGGCCGCTGACGAGGAATGCGCGGCCGCACTCCGCTCCCTCAAAGCCGCCGAGACCCGTCTGGCGGCATGGCACCAAGCGAACCCCGACCCACAAGGGTCTTTGATCTAAGGAAGGAATCGCAATGTCGGAAGGCAACATCTCAGCTGATCAGCTTCGTCTCCTCATCGAGCGGATCGAACGGCTGGAGGAAGAAAAGCGGGGCATCGGTGACGATGTAAAGGACGTCTATCTCGAGGCGAAAGCGGCCGGCTACGACGCCAAGATCATGCGCCAGATCATCCGGCTTCGGAAGATGCCGGCGCATGACCGGCAGGAGATGGAAGCCATTCTCCAGACCTATCTCTCAGCGCTGGGAATGGAGTGATGACCGACACTTTCCAGTGCAAGGGCGGATGCGGTCGCGAAATCAAGAACTTCCCCCGCCGCAAGACGCCCTACTGCCGCACGTGCAACGGCGTCGCCATCGGTTCCGATCCCGAGCGGGCCGAGAAGAGCCGGCGCGCGATGAAGGATCTGATGCGAGATCCCCTATTCCGGGCCAGACACGTTCAGCGCACCGCAGAGGGGCTGCGCAGGCGGCTGGCCGATGACCCCGAGGAAGCTGCGCGCCGGCGCGAGGTCGGCCGTGCCCTCGGCAAGAGCGGGCTGGGGCACGCCGTGCAGGGGCCCGGTTCCGAGCCGCGCATGCGTGTTGGGCGGATGCAGACCGAGCGCCTGCTCGGCTGGTGTCCTCGCCACCTTCGTGACCAGTATCGCGACCTGGTGAACAAGAAGGGCGTTCGCGCCGCCGAAGCTCGCCAGATAATCGAGCGACAGGTCGAGGCCGAGAACGCCCGGCTGTCTCCTTTCGAGAAGCAGCTTCTGCGCGTGCGCAACGGGCAGGCGACGGTCGTAGATAAGTTCAAGCCACGGCGCGACGATACGGGTCCGTTCACGCTCGGCGGTGTGTCGACGGGACTTCTCTGATGCAGCGGCTCGAGCTTCCATGGCCGCCCAAAGAGCTATCGGCGAACAGCCGCGCTCATTGGCGGCGGCGCCACACGGCGACTAAGGTGATGCGGACGTCGGCACACATGCTTGCGCTGGAGGCCAAGCTGCGCGCGCCAGCCGAGGGCGACATTATTATCCACCTGACGCTGCATCCCCCCGTCCGGCGTCGGCACGACCGCGACAACGGGCTCTCCCGGTGCAAGGCGCTGCTCGACGGCATCGCCGACGCGCTGCGCGTCAACGACAGCCGCTTCAAGCCGACTGCCGAATTCGGCGCGCCGGTAGAAGGCGGCAGCGTGGTTCTGGAGATCATTGAGCCGTGAGTGCTGACCTTCTCTCCCGCCTGATTGCGGCTGGCACCCCGGCAGAACTTGTTGCCGAAGTTGCCATGCTTGCTGCTCAGGCTCAGGTTGACCGTGATGCGATCGCCTCCCGCCGCGCCAGCGACCGAGACCGCTCCGCTCGCCGTCGCGTGACATCACGTGACGTCACGGGAGAGCACGTGACGGCACGTGATGTCACGGACGCCCCCCCCTCTCCCGCCCCCTCCCCCCTTCTTCCCCCAG
>DAMDPH010000086.1:0-7146 GCA_032082785.1 Sphingobium sp.
GCGGCTGGAATCGACGGTGGCAGCCGACGGCGTGCCCGGCGCCGGCGGCACCAGCGCGAAGTCGGGCGGGATCACCAGCGGGGCCTGCCGCGACACCGCAAACTCATCGGGGCGGTCGCGCCCCATCAGCCCCGAGCCGCTACCACAGGCGGACAGGGTCGCGACGAGACCGGCGGCGAGGAACAGTTTACGCATTAGTTGAGTGACTCCGTCTTTGCGCCCTTCTCGCGCAGCAGAAGCGCCCGCGCAAGCAGGATCAGCACGCCGATGGTGATGGCGGCGTCGGCCAGGTTGAAAATCAGGAAGGGGCGCCATTCGCCGAAATGCAGGTCGGCATAATCGACCACATAGCCAAAGCGCATGCGGTCGAGAATATTGCCGAGCGCGCCGCCCAGCACCAGGCCGAGCGCGGCGACATCCATGCGCGCCTTTTCCCGCCACATCCACACGCCGACAAAGCCAGCGATCAACACCGTCATGCCGACCAGCAGCCAGCGCATTATATTGGTGTCGGCGTGGAAGAAGCCCATGGAAACGCCGCGATTTTCCAGCCAGCGCAGGCGGAAGATCGGCAGCAGTTCAATCCCCGCATCCGCCCGGCTCTTGAGCGCGAGCGGATAGGTGACGGTATATTTGATGAGCTGGTCGAGCGCGAAGGTCACGAAGGCCACGGTCAGGCCCAGCGGCCGATGATAAAGCGCAGCCATTGTGTCAGCCCCCGATCATCTGCGTGGAAATGTCCGACATGCTGACGGACTTGCGGAATAGCGCCATGGTCGCTCCGGTTTTTTCAAACTGCCTCATGCGCCTAATGTGGTGGATTTGAAACTGGCCTCATTATAGCGGCCAGGCTCGAAGCCTGTTTCAAATCCATAAACCACACTAGAATCATATATTTGCTAGTGACCCTGATGAATCTGAAGTTCGTACGGGGCCTGCCTCACAATGTGACGAACTTCAGATTCGGGTCACTAGCACATCCTCGCAGCGGTCGCACAGCGTGCCGTCTTCCTGAACTTCGGGAAGCAGGCGCCAGCAGCGGCCGCATTTGTGCCAGTCGCTCGGCTGGACGCGGATGCCGTCGCCCTCGCCCATCGCCACGCGGGCGACGATCGCGACTTCGGCGAAATCGACATCGCCGACCGGCAGCAACTCGCCCATGACGACGTCGGCCTCCAGGCTGGAGCGCACGATCTTCTCGCGGCGCAGCGGCTCGATCGCTTCGTTCACCTGTTCGCGACGGTCGCGCAGCAGCGCCCATTTCGCGCCCAGATCGCTGTCGATCCAGTCGGCATCGACCTCCGGCCATTCGAGGAAATGCACGCTTTCCTCGTCACTTGGGAAGCGGCTCTGCCAGACTTCCTCAGCGGTGAAGGGGATGATCGGCGTCGCGTAGCGGACCAGCGCATGGAACAGCCTGTCCAGCACGGTGCGATAGGCGCGCCGCTTGGGATCGCTCTTCGCATCGCAATAGAGGCAATCCTTGCGGATATCGAAGAAGAAGGCCGACAGGTCGCTATTGGCGAAGTCGAACAGCGCGCGGCTGTAGCGGCTGAACTCCAGCCAGCTGTCGCTGCCCGCCTGCTTGTCGACCACCGCGCGCAGATCCGCGTCGAGCGTCGCCAAGCGGTGGAGCATATAGCGTTCCAGCTCCGGCATGTCGGCGACGGGCACCCGCTCCTCTTCCGAGAAATCGGAAAGAGCACCCAGCAAATAGCGGAAAGTATTGCGCAATTTGCGATAGGCGTCGGAGGAGCCGGCCAGCACTTCCTTGCCGATGCGAACATCGTCAAAATAGTCGGTGCTGGCGACCCAGACGCGCAGGATATCCGCGCCGCTCTCGCTCATGATCTTGAGCGGGTCGACGACATTGCCGAGGCTCTTCGACATTTTCTTGCCGGTGCCGTCGAGCGCGAAGCCATGGGTCAGCACCGCGTCATAGGGCGCGCGGCCGCGCGTGCCGCAGCTTTCCAGCAGCGAAGACTGGAACCAGCCGCGATGCTGGTCCGATCCTTCGATATAAAGATCGGCGCGGGTGCCTTCGCCATAGCGTCCTTCGACCACGAAACTGTGGGTCGAGCCGGAGTCGAACCAGACGTCGAGAATGTCGTTGACGACTTCATAATCGGCCAGGTCATGATCGGGGCCGAGCAGCGCCTGATGATCGGCGCCGAACCAGGCATCCGCCCCGCCCTGCCGGAAGGCATCGACGATGCGGGCATTGACTGCCGGATCAACCAGATAGTCGCCGCTCTTGCGATGGACATAGAGGGCGATAGGCACGCCCCAGGCGCGCTGGCGGCTGATGACCCAGTCGGGGCGTCCTTCCACCATCGAGCGGATGCGGTTGATCGACCGTTCGGGCACCCAGCGGGTGTTGGCGATGGCGTCGAGCGCCACGCCGCGCAGCGTCGGGCCGTTGGTCGGCAGCGCGGTGGCGAGCGCGCCGGCCATCGGCTCCAGCGGCGGCAGCGGGTAATCGGCCACGCTGTCGGCCTGCGGCTGGTCCATGGGGATGAACCATTGCGGCGTGCAGCGGAAGATGATCTTCGCCTTGGAGCGCCAGCTGTGCGGATAGCTGTGGCGGAAATCGTCCGAGGCGGCGAGCAGCGCCTCGGCTTTCCGCAGGTCGGTGCAGATCGGCCCGTCCTTGCTCACGAATTTGGGATTGATGACCGATCCGGCTCTGGGATCATGGCCGCCCAGCCACGGCCAGTCGGCGCGATATTTGCCGTCGCCCTCGACCGCGAAAACAGGGTTGATGCCGTTCGCCTTGCACAGGTCGAAATCATCCTCGCCATGGTCGGGCGACATGTGGACAAGGCCGGTGCCCGCGTCGGTGGTGACGAAATCGCCGGGCAGGAAGGGACGCGGACGATCGAAGAAGCCGCCGAGCGCGTGCATCGGGTGACGGGCTACGGCGCCCTCGAGATCACTGCCTTTGACAATCTGAAGCCGTTCGCTCCAATCATCATTTTGCTGCCAAGCCCAAACTTCATCGCCGGCGGGAACGGTGCTAATACGCCTGAACGTTTCTACGAGCAATTCGCGCGCGATCAGCAGGCGTCGGCCACCATAATCGAAGACCACATATTCAATCTCCGGCCCATAGGCCAAGGCCTGATTGACAGGGATCGTCCAGGGCGTCGTCGTCCAGATGACCGCATGCGCGCCGACCAGTTCGGGCGCGTTGGGCGCTTCGACGATCTCGAACGCCACGTCGATCTGGGTCGACGTCACATCCTCATATTCCACCTCCGCCTCGGCCAGTGCGGTCTTTTCGACCGGGGACCACATGACGGGCTTGGCGCCGCGATAGAGCTGGCCGCTGGCGGCGAATTTCAGCAGTTCGCCGACGATGGTCGCTTCGGCGTCGAACTTCATGGTCAGATAGGGATCGTCCCAGTCGCCCATGATGCCCAGCCGCTTGAACTGGTCCTTCTGCACGCCCACCCATTTATCGGCATAGGCGCGGCACTGGGCGCGGAATTCCTGCGGCGGAACCTCGTCCTTATTCTGCTTCTTCTTGCGATATTCCTCCTCGATCTTCCATTCGATGGGAAGACCGTGGCAGTCCCAGCCGGGCACATAGGGCGCATCCTTGCCGAGCAGGCTCTGCGAGCGGACGATGATGTCCTTGAGCACCTTGTTCATGGCGTGCCCCATATGGATGTCGCCATTGGCATAGGGCGGGCCGTCATGCAGGATGAAGCGCTCGCGTCCCTTGCGGCGTTCGCGCAGCTGGCCATAGAGGTCCATCGCCTCCCAGCGCGCGGCAATCGCCGGCTCCTTCTGCGCCAGGCCGGCCTTCATCGGGAAGTCGGTTTGCGGAAGGAAAACGGTGCTTTTATAGTCGGGCTGGTCGGTCATAAGGGTCCGGCATGTCAAAACGGCCGTTCATGCCGAGCAGGGACTGAGCGACGGCGACGGCCCAGATGAAGCCTTCGCGCCTGACCCAACCCCTCGATAGCGCCATGGCTGCTCGGGACGAACGGGGTGATATGGAAGAGGTGCCCTACGCGAGCGAGGGCGTGTCCGCAAGGATTTGCCGCGCCGCCGCGCAGTCGCGGGCGATCTGCGCGGTGAGGGCGTCTAGCCCCTCATATTTCGCTTCGGGCCGCAGCCGGGCGATCAGCTGGACCTCGATCGGCTGGCCGTAAAGATCGCCTTCGAAATCGAAGAAATAGGGCTCCAGCAATTCCTTGGGCGGATCGAAACTGGGGCGGATGCCCAGATTGGCGGCGCCGTCGAGCCGGCGCCCGTCGGGCAGGCGGCCGCGCACGGCGTAAATGCCGTAGGCGGGGCGCAGATAGGGCCCCATGTCGATATTGGCGGTCGGAAAGCCGATGGTGCGGCCGACCTTGTCGCCATGCTGCACCACGCCTTCGATGGCGAAGGGGCGCGTCAGCAGCCGCGTCGCGGTGGCGCAATCGCCTTCGCGCAGCGCGGTCCGCACGCGGGTGGAGGAAATGACGCCTTCTTCATCCTCGACCGGAGCGACCGCTTCGGCGGCGAGGCCGAGCGCCGGGAAGTCGGCGATGGACCCGCCCCTGCCCTTGCCGAAGGTGAAATCCTCGCCCGTGACCACGGCGGCGACGCCCATATCCTCACGCAGCAGGCGGACGAAGGCGGCGGGGTCGAGCGCGGCGAGTTCGGGCGTGAAGGCGAAGACCAGCATGGCGTCGGCGCCCGCCTGCGCGAACAGCCGCTCCCGCTGGTCGAGGGTGGTGAGGCGGAAGGAGGGCGCGTCGGGGCGGAAGAGGCGCATGGGATGCGGGTCGAAGGTGGCGACGATCGCCGGACGCCCCTCCGCCCGCGCGCGCGACACCGCGCGCCCGACCACCGCCTGATGGCCCAGATGAAATCCGTCGAAATTGCCGAGCGCCATGACCCCGCCGCGCATCGACGCGGGCAAGGGGGCGCCGCTGCTGAGCCGCTCCATGCGGCGGCCTATAGGCAGGTGGCGGGGGCGTGGCAATGCGCCTGCGCCGCCCGGTCATTGCCGCCCCGATCCATCAGCGACGGCGGAAGCTGACGAAGCTGTAGGCGGGTCGCCCGTCGAGCGCGTCATGATCCTGCCGCGCCGCCTCGACCCAGTCGGCGGCGTCGGGATAGGCGATCAGGGTGTCGCCGGCTATGTCGGCATGCACCTCGGTCAGCTCGATCCGGTCGGCGTGCGGCAGGAACAGGCGGTAGACGTCCGCGCCGCCGATCACCATGGCGCAGGGACCACCCGCCAGCGCCAGTGCCGCCTCGACATCCGATGCCCTCTCCGCCCCCTCCGCCTGCCAGGCGGCGTCGCGGGTCAGCACGATATGACGGCGGCCGGGGAGCAGGCCCGGCAGGCTGTCGAATGTCTTGCGCCCCATGATCATGGGGTGCCCGGCGGTCAGCGCCTTGAAATGTTTGAGGTCGGCGGGCAGATGCCAAGGCAGCGTGCCGTCGCGGCCGATCACGCCATTATCGGCGCGCGCCAGCAGCAGCACGATTTCCGGCGCGGCGCTCACAGCGTCAGCCGGGTGACATGGCCCATCTTGCGACCGGGCCGCGCCTCATGCTTGCCATAGAGGTGAAGATGATTGGCGGGATCGGCGAGGATCGCGGGCCAGTCGGCGGCGTCGTCACCGATCAGGTTGCGCATCTCCACACCCTTGGCGCACAGGCCGGTGTCCCCGAGCGGCAGGCCGCAAATGGCGCGGACATGATTTTCGAACTGGCTCGTCACCGCGCCCTCGATGGTCCAGTGGCCGCTATTATGAACGCGCGGCGCCATCTCGTTGAAGACGGGGCCGTCGGCGCTGGCGAAAAATTCCAGCGTCAGTACGCCCACATAATCGAGCGCGTCGGCGACCTGCCGGGCGAGCGCGCGGGCGGCGGGCAGCTGCCCTTCGATCAGCGCGCCGGCGGGCAGCGTCGAAGTGGCGAGTATGCCCTGTTCATGGACATTGGCGGCCGAGTCCCAGAAGCGCACCGCACCATCGGCGCCGCGCACCAAGATCACCGAAAATTCCTGGGCGAAGGTGACGAAGCCTTCCAGGATCGCGCTTTGCCGGCCGATAGCGTTCCAGGCGCCGACCGCGTCGCCCGGCTCCGACAGGCGCGCCTGCCCCTTGCCGTCATAGCCCATGCGATTGGTCTTGAGGATGGCGCGGCTGCCCACCTGCTCGATCGCGCTTTCCAGATCGTCGAGGCTCTCGACCGGCGCGAAGGGCGCGGTCAGCCCGCCCAGATCACAGACGAAGCGCTTTTCGGCCAGCCGGTCCTGCGCGACGCGCAGCGCGGCGGCGCCGGGACGAACCAGCCCATGGGCGCCCAGCACCTCGACCGCGCGCGGATCGACATTCTCAAACTCATAGGTGACGACATCGACGCCATCGGCGAAGGCGGCGAGCGCGTCGGCATCCTCATAGCGGCCCTGCGTCCAGCTGGGCGAAACATCGGCGGCCGGGCCGCTCGTCTCCGGCGCGAAAATATGGGTGCGATAGCCGAGCTGGGCGGCGGCGATGGCGATCATCCGGCCGAGCTGGCCGCCCCCTAAAATGCCGATGGTGGAGCCGGGCGGGATGAGGGTCATGGATCGGGTCTTCAGTCTTCGGGCGTTTCGGCGACGGCGTCGGTCTGGCGCGCGCGCCAGGCGTCGAGCCGTTCGGCAAGCGCATCATCGGTGGTGGCGAGCATCGCCGCGGCGAGCAGCGCGGCATTGATCGCGCCGGGCTTGCCGATGGCGAGCGTGCCCACCGGGATGCCGCCGGGCATCTGCACGATGGACATCAGCGAATCCATGCCCTTGAGCGCCTTGCTCTCGACCGGCACGCCCAGCACCGGCAGGCGGGTCATCGCCGCCGCCATGCCGGGCAGATGCGCCGCGCCGCCGGCACCGGCGATGATGACGCGCAGACCGCGATCGACCGCGCCGGTCGCATAATCATAAAGCCGCTGGGGCGTGCGATGGGCGGACACGACCTTGCATTCATGGGCCACGCCGAGCGCTTCGAGCGTCTCCGACGCATGGCGCATCGTTTCCCAGTCGGATCGGGATCCCATGATGATGCCGACTATCGCGGCCCCGCTACCCCCGGTCATGCGTCGCTCCCCCTTGGATTGCGGCGGTCTTTGCACCCGCCCGGAAAGCACAGCCCCTTAGCG
>DAMDPH010000086.1:7156-13486 GCA_032082785.1 Sphingobium sp.
CCCCCGCCCCGCCCCTATCCCCTAGCGCCAGAGGCCGGCGAGCAGCGCCAGCATGCCCTGTTCGTCGACCGCCTTGCGCGGCTGCGGCGCGCCATAGGCCCGGCATTCGAGACAGTCGGCGCGCACGCCTGCGCCGCTCAGCAGGCCGCGCACATCGGCGACCGCCTGCATCGCCCAGTTGCGCTGCATCAGCGCCTGCCGCGCCAGCAGGTCGCGCGGCGCGCTGGCCTCGTCATCCTCCCGCTCGGTCATGGCCTGAACGAACTGCGCGAATTTGTCCGGCTCTTCCTGGATATAGAAGGATTTGGCGGTCTTCGGGTCGAGCTTGGCGCGGCGGGCGGCTTCGGCGATGGCATCGTCCAGCCCGCCGAACCGGTCCACCAGCCCGATCTGGCGCGCGGTGCCGCCGTCCCAGACGCGGCCCTGCGCGATGGCGTCGATCTGCTCCACACTCTTGCCGCGTGACTTGGCGACGAGGCCGACGAAGCGGCGATAAATATCCTCGACCCCCATCTGCATGATCTGGTCGAATTCGGCCGTGGTGCCGCCGGCAAGGTCGGGCTGGCCCGACAGCGGCGTGGTGCGCACGCCATCGGTGGTGATGCCCATCTTCGCCAGCGTGCCTTCAAAGCTCGGCAAGATGCCGAACACGCCGATGGAGCCGGTGATGGTGCCGGGCTCGGCGAAGATCATGTCGCCGGGGGTGGAGACCCAATAGCCGCCGCTCGCCGCGACATTGCCCATCGATACCACGACCGGCAGCCCGCCGGCCTTCGCCTGGAGAATGGCGCTGCGGATCTTTTCCGACGCCAGCACCGACCCGCCGGGCGAATCGACGCGCACGACCAGCGCCTTCAAATCCTTTTCGCTCAGCGCCTTGAGCAGCAGGTCGGAAATGGTGTCGCCGGCCGCCGTGCCGGGACCGCCTTCGCCGTCGACAATTTCGCCGGCCACGGTCAACACGCCGATCTGCCCGTCGGTGGCGGGCTTGTGCGCCTGAACATAGTGGGACAGCCGGATGCTGGCGAAGCTGTCGGCGCGCTTGGTCGGGCCGGCGCCGGCAATCTCCGCCACGCGCTTGGCGAAGGCGGTGCGGTCACCCAGCTTGTCAATCAGCCCGGCGCGCAGCGACGCCTGCGCGATGTCGCCGCCGGTGGCCCGCGCCGCCGCGACCGGATCGGCCGCATAGGCGGCGATCTTCGCCTTGGGCCGGGCCTTGCCGACCTCATCCTGCCAGCTCTGCCACAGCGCGCCGGCAAGCGCCTGATTCGCCTGCTTGGCCTCGGGCGACTGATCGGCGCGGATGAAGGGTTCGACGAAGCTTTTATAGGTGCCGACGCGATAGACATGGGTGTTGACGCCCAGCTTGTCGATCAGCCCCTTATAATAGAGGTTCGACCCGCCCCGGCCGAGCAGGGCGACGCCGCCAAAGGGATCGGACCAGCTTTCGCTGGCATGGGCGGCGAGCTGATAGCTGTCGTCGCTATAGAGGGTGGCGAAGGCGAGCACCGGCTTCTTGGTCGCGCGCACCGCGTCGAGCGCCTGCCCCACGCGGGAAAGCGCCACCTGCCCGCCGCCCATGAAGCCGTCGAGGTCCAGCACCACGGCCTTCACTTTGGGATCGTCCTTCGCCGCTTCGAGCGCGGCGACGATGTCGGCCAGCCGATATTCCTTCATCGGCGGCCCGTTGCTCGACAGCAGCGCCAGCGGATCGACGTCGGAAGGCTGTTCGACGATGGTGCCGTCAAGGTCCAGCAGCAGCGCGCCGCTGCTCACCGTCTGGGCCGGGCGCGGCGAGAAGGTCAGGGCCGCATAGAGCAGCCCGAAGAAGAGCAGCAGGAAGAGCAGCACCAGCCCGTCCTTGATCGCGACCAAAATGCGCCATGCGCCCTTCACAAATGCCAAGACGTCGCCTCCCTGTACCGAACCTGTCGGGGCTATCCCATCGGCGCCCCGACCGCAATGTGGGGCGGGCCGCGCGGGGCACAAGCTTGCGCGGCGGATTTTGGCCGTTATGGCAGGGGCATTCCCCGGCTCATCATCAGGAGACGTGTTTCATGCCCACCCTCGTCCTCATCCGCCACGGCCAGTCGTCCTGGAATCTGGAAAACCGCTTCACCGGCTGGTGGGACGTGGATGTGACCGAAAAGGGCGTGGAGGAAGCGCGCGCCGCCGGCCAGCTGATGGCGCAGAAGGGGCTGGATTTCGACCAATGCTATACCAGCCTCCAGACCCGGGCGATCAAGACGCTGAACCTGGCGCTGGAGGAAATGGGCCGGCTGTGGCTGCCGGTCGAGAAGGACTGGCGGCTGAACGAACGCCATTATGGCGGCCTGACCGGCCTCAACAAGGCGGAGACGGCGGCCAAACATGGCGACGATCAGGTCAAGATCTGGCGCCGCAGCTTCGACACGCCGCCGCCGGTGCTGGAGGCAGGCAGCGAATTCGACCTGTCCAAGGACCGCCGCTATGCCGGCATCGCCATCCCGTCGACCGAAAGCCTGAAGGACACGATCGCGCGCGTGCTGCCCTATTGGGAAAGCCGGATCGCGCCCGACCTGAAGGCCGGCAAGCGCGTGCTGATTTCCGCCCATGGCAATTCGCTGCGCGCGCTGGTCAAGCATCTGTCGGGCATTTCGGACGATGAGATTACCGGCCTTGAAATCCCGACGGGGCAGCCGATCGTCTATGAACTGGCCGACGACCTGACCGCCACCGACCGCTATTATCTGTCCGAGCGCTGACCGGATCGGGGGGAGCGCCGGCGCGCATTGCTGACGGCCGTCAGCGCTCCTCCCCCTCATAGACCGGCAGGCCCAGCCCGCGCCGGATCGCCACCGCCCGCAGCGCAAAGCCGAGCAGCGCCGCGACCAGCCCGGCGACCGGCACGTCCAGCCCCATCCAGCGCAGCAGCACGAAGCAGCCCGAGGAAACAGCGGCGGCGGTGACATAGAGTTCCGGCCGCAGCAGGATGGACGGCTCCCCCGCCAGCAGATCGCGCATGATGCCTCCGACGCAGCCCGTCACCACGCCCATGATCGCCGCGACGAAGGGCGGCACCCCATAGCTCAGCCCCTTAGCCGCGCCGAACACGGCGAAGGCGGCGAGGCCGATGGCGTCGAGCCAGTCGAGCGCGCGGTCGCTCCACAGCCGGCGCGGCGTGAACCAGACCAGCAGCGCGGCGATGAAACAGGTGATGGCGGGCACCGGGTCCACTACCCAGAAGACGGGCGCGCCGATCAGCAGGTCGCGCACCGTGCCGCCGCCGACACCGGTCAGCAGCGCAAAAAAGGTGAAGGTGACGAGCGTCTGCCGCAACCGCGCCGCCGCCAGCGCACCCGACGCGCCGAAGACGAAGGTGCCGACAATACCGAGCGCCTCAAGAACCGGGCCGATCTGGGTCGCGAGCGAAGGCGTGGGAGGAAGCATGGCGCGACCTTATCGCCATCGCGGGGCGCGGTCGACCGGCTGTGCGGCAGGTGACGCATATTGGCATGGCGCGAGGGCAAGGGGGGATTGGGCGCTGTCCGAGGCAAGGAGGAGGGCTGGCCCATGTCGGCGGGGGAATGAGGACAGGGCTTCGACAGGCTCAGCCTGAACGGTGGATGGGTGGGGCTTGATGCTGATATTACTT
The DNA here is from genome assembly GCA_032082785.1 of Sphingobium sp. GTDB lineage: Bacteria > Pseudomonadota > Alphaproteobacteria > Sphingomonadales > Sphingomonadaceae > Sphingobium. Next base: position 10,791 of record DAMDPH010000086.1, read on the forward strand.
CCGCCAAGCGAACCAGCCGTGGACGCTGATGCTTCTATTCCGACGGTCGGTCTATCTGGACCTTCACCGCCGTTCGAGACGCGCAGTGCCATATGCAATATTGTTATGGCGCGAAGGCGAGGTCCAGACCGAGCATGCCGGCAAGCTGGAAGGTGGCGAACAGCAGGCATATAAGCGATAGAACCAAGATTACAGCTATCTTGCCAACAGCCAATAACAGGTCGCTTTTGCGCGCTATCTTGTCTTGGTCATAGTGCCACTTGACGGCGAAAAACATGGCTATAGCCAACACCGACACCTTGAATATTATCAAAATAACAGGCGTTAATTCCATTGCGATCGTCGGCCCCAGTCAGGTTGATGCTGAAAGATATTTTTTCGTCCTGCTTGGAAAAAGCGCCGATCAACATTGGACATAATGCCCTCCCTCGGACAGATTTCGTCGTGACGATTTTCACTGCGCCGAGGGCGAACGGGCGGCGAATGATCTCTATGCCGCAGAGCCTGGCCATGCGACATGAACGCGCGCCCCCTATCGAAAGGGGAACGCTCATGTCCCATTCGCTCGGTCAGGCGCGGCGCCCTGCCCCGCTTATTTGCGCCCCTTCTCCGTCGCCAGCCGGCTCATCAGCAGCGCGGCGCGTTTGGCCTGGCGCTTCATGCTGGCGAGATCGGCCTTTTCCTCCGGGCTGTGGTCGCCGGTGCTGGCGAGGCCGAGGCCGACCAGACCGTCGACATGCTGGGCGACGAAACTGATGTCGCCCGCGCCGCGCTTCAGCGGGTCCAGTTCCGCCATGACCGGCAGGCCAAGATCGACATTGACGCCGTTCAGCCGCTCCAGCAGCGCCCGGTTGCCGGCGGTCGGCGCCATGGCGGGATAGCCCATGTCGAAAGCGATGGTGGCGCCGGTGCCGGGCAGATGCTCACGGTCGACGATGGCCTGCATCCGCGCCCGCACCCGATCGGTCTGCTCGCGCGTCAGCGTGCGGAAGTCACCCTTGGCGACGGCGATGGGCGGGATGATGTTGGTCTTGCCGGTGACGGCGATGCGCACGCCGTCCTTGTCCACATCCGCGCTCTGCCCCGCGCCCATCAGCCCGACATTGAAGGTGAGATTGGGCTCGGGCAGTTCCTTGCGGAAGGCGGCGATGATCCGCACCAGTTCATAGGCGGCGCCGTCGCCGAATGCGGACGAAAAGATGCGCGAGCTGTGCCCCGACTTGCCGGTGGCGGTCAGCGTCCAGCTGTTGGAGGACCGGCGGGCGACCGACCCCATATCCTTGCCCGCTTCCTGCGCCAGCCCCTCGAAATCGAGGCCGACATCGGCGCGCTTGCCCGCCTCCACCAGATCGGCGCGGGCGGTTTCGACCGGGTCGCCGGCATCTTCCTCATCGCCCGTCAGCACCACTTCGATATTGGCGTTTTTGAGCGTGCCGGCCGCCTGCATCGCCCGCAGCGCCAGCAGCATCGTCACCACCCCGCCCTTATTGTCGGCGACGCCCGGCCCGGTCGCCATGTCGCCGTCGCGCGTGAAGCTCTGAAAGGGCGAATCGGGTTCGAACACGGTGTCGAGATGGCCGATCAGCAGCATCTTGGTGGTGCCCGGCCGCCCCTTATGCGTGGCGATCAGATGGCCCGCGCGCTTGGCCGCGTCCATCGGCTTCCAAGCGACGCTGAAGCCCAGCGCCTCGAACTCCGGGCGCAGCATGTCGGCCACCGCCTTCACCCCCGGCAGGTTCAGCGAGCCGCTATTCTGGTTCACCAGCCGCTCCAGCAGAGCGATGGCAGGCTCATAGCCGGCATCGACGCTGGCGGTCATCTTGCGTTCGGCCGGCGACACGGCCGCCGCCGCCGGCATCGCCGCCAGCAGCAGCGCCCCGGCGAACATGCCCCCCAGCGCCCTCACTTGGCCAGTTCCGCTTCGATGGCGGCGATCAGCGCCGGATCATCGGGCGGCGTGGTCGGCGCGAAGCGGGCGGCGACGCTGCCGTCACGGGCGATCAGGAACTTCTCGAAATTCCACAGGATTTCGGGCGCCGGATTGGGGCGGATGCCATAGCCGGTCAGCTTTTCGCGAAAGGCGTCGCCATCGCCCTGCGCCTGCGGCGCCGCGTCGATCAACGCGGCATAGAGCGGATGCTTGTCCGGCCCGCTGACGACGATCTTTTCGAACATCGGAAAGTCCACGCCGAAATTGGTGGTGCAGAATTCGGCGATCTCGGCATTGCTGCCCGGCTCCTGCTCGCCAAAATCATTGGCGGGGAAGCCGACGACCACCAGCCCCTTGTCGCGATATTCGGCATAGAGCATCTCCAGCGCCTCATATTGCGGGGTCAGCCCGCATTTGGAGGCGACATTGACCAGCAGCAGCACCTTGCCCGCATGATCGGCGAGCGAGGCCTGTTCGCCCCGGATCGTCTTTAGCTCCATCTGCTGAATGTCGGTCATCGCCTGTTCTCCGTTGCTGTCTTCGTCTCTTGCCGCGCGGTCAGAGGGCCGCGCCGAATATATGCCCCGTGCCCGCCGTCACCGCCATGGCAAGCGCGCCCCAGAAGAGCGTGCGGGCGATCGAGCGCAGCGGCCGCGCCCCGCCCAGCCGCGCCCCGGCATAGCCGAGCAGGATGAGGCAGAGGAGCGAAACCAGCACCGTCAGCCGTGCGCCTCCGGCAGGCACCAGGGCCGAGGCCAGCACCGGC
>DAMDPH010000087.1:0-13371 GCA_032082785.1 Sphingobium sp.
GCACCGGCGGCGCATCGCCCTCCACCTCGACCGGCTGCTGGCCGAGGCGCAGCCGCGCCACATCCTCCGCCACCGGGCGCAGCGCCATGGCGCGCGGCTCCTCCGCCCGTGCGCGATTATGCTGCGACAGGCGGGCGAGCATGTCGTTCATCTTGGTGACGGAGGCGCGCAGCGTCAGCAGCATGTCGGCGCGAAAGTCGGGATTGTCGGCGTGCCGCTCCGCATTGCGGGTCAGCAGCGACAGCTGGCTTGCCAGATTTTTGACGTCATGGATGATGAAGGCGAAGCGGCGGTTGAACTCGTCGAAGCGCTGCGCATCGTCGAGCGCCTGCTGGCCCAGCGCCTCGCTGATATAGCTGGCCGCCTGCCGTCCGGCCGCGCGCAGCATGTCGAGATCCTCCCAGTCGAGCCGGCGGTCCACGGGCGGCCGCGCCAGCAGGATCGCGCCGATCAGCCGGTCGAAATGGATGAGCGGCACCAGCGCCCAGCCGCCTTGCTCCGCCATCCAGTCGGGCAACGCCAGCAGCGCCGCGGCGGCATCCCCCGCGCCCAGATCGACGATCCAGCCGCTCTGCTCCAGATAGGCGGCCTGAACCGGGTTCAGTATCGCGCCGGGGGGCGGCGCGTCGGCGCCGTTCCACTGCGTTTCGAAGGACAGGCCGCCATCCTCGTCGCGCAGCAACAGCATCGCCCAGGGGGATTCGGTGATGTCCGCCACCGCCTTCGCCACCCGCTCGCCCAGCGGCGCGGCATCGCTGCCCGGCCGGGCCAGCATGGCGACGAAACGCATCCATTCAGTGCGATAATCATAGCGATGCTGGAAGAAATGCTTGGCCACCTGCACCCGCCAGACCGCGCGCAGCCGGGGCGAGGGCAGCAGCAGCAGCGCGGCGAGCGCGGCGCAGAAGACCGCGCCGATCTCCAGCGGGCGAGCATAGGGACCAGCGACCAGCTGGATCAGCAGCGCCAGCGCCGAGAGGACGAGGACATAGAGGGCGAAGGCCGCCGCCGACAGCGAGCGCAGCGTCGCCAGCCGCGACAGCTGCACCGGGCTGGCCGCGCGGCCATGCATGCCCAGCGCAATCAGCGGCGCGAGCAGCGCCATCAACAGCCCCCGCAGCGCATAGGGTTCGGCGGCATGGCCCGGTGCCGCATAATTCATGACATAGAGGCCCAGATCATAGCTCCACATCGCCGCCAGCGCCCCCAGCAGCAGCGCGATCCGCCCGCGCGCCCGCGCCGGCCAGGCATGGTAGAGATGGTGGAGCAGCAGCAGGCTGCCGATCGCGGTCAGCATCCGCAGCACCAGCGACACCACCAGCAGCGTCCGCTGCGCATCGCCGGACATCGCCCCGCCCCGCCACAGCAGGTCGAGCAGCCCCTGCATCAGGATCAGCCAGGCGACCGTGCCATAGACGGCGCTGACCGACAGCGGCCGGGCGGCCGGATCGGGCGCGCCCCGGCGCAGCATCGCGTACATCAGCAGCAGCCAGGCGGCGTTGCGCATGCTTTCGGCAAAGCCAGACAGCGGCTTGGCCACGCCGCCGAAGGAGACATAGAGCGCCCAGCAGGAGGTCATGAGCAAGGCAGCGGCGAGCAGGCGCGGCTCGGTCGCGGACTCGCTGCGGCGGAGCATGAAGATGCCGAGCGCGGCAAAGAGGATGGCGGCTAGGGCATGGCCCCAATCGCCGACAAAGATCAGCACGCCGTTCACGCCCGCCCCTTCAGCGCGCACCATCGGGCCAGAGGATGACGCGCATCGTCTGGATGAGGATCAGCAGGTCGAGGAAGGGCGTGTAATTCTTGGCGTAATAAAGATCATATTCCAGCTTGTTGCGGCTATCCTCGATCGACGCGCCATAGGGATAGTTGATCTGCGCCCAGCCGGTGATGCCCGGCTTCACCATATGGCGTTCGGCATAATAACGCAGATGCTGTTCCAGATTTTCGACAAATTGCCGCCGCTCGGGGCGCGGGCCGACAAAGCTCATCTGCCCTTTCAGCACCGTCCAGCTTTGCGGCAGTTCGTCTATCCGCAGCTTGCGCAGCCAATAGCCCAGCCGCGTGATGCGCGGATCGTCGCGTTCGGCCCAGACCGCCTGCCCCTCCACCTCGGCATCCTGCCGCATGGTGCGCAGCTTCACGATCCAGAAATCCTGACCGTAAAGGCCGACGCGCTGCTGCCGGTAAAAGGCCGGCCCCTTGCTGTCGAGCTTCACCAGCAGGGCGGCGAGCAGGATGATCGGCCCCGTCAGCAGCAGCAGCAGCAGGCTGGCGCCGATGTCGAACAGCCGCTTGGCAATGCTGGACAGGCGGCGGCCGGAGGAGAAACCGTCGGAAAAGATGAGCCAGCTGGGATTGACGCTGGCGAGGTCGACGCGACCCGTCTCCCGCTCCAGAAAGGTGGAAATCTCGTTCACATGAACGCCGGTGGTCTTGATCCGCAACAGGTCGGTCAGCGGCAGCGCATTGCGCCGCTCCTCCAGCGCCAGCACCACTTCGCTGGCGTTCAGGCGGACGACGAAATCGGCGAGGTTGAAGATGGCGCTGCGGCTGATCGCTTCGGGGATCACCTGCGCCCCGTCATTCATGGCGATATAGCCGACGACGAGAAAGCCGGAGCCGGGCTGCCCCTCCAGCGAACGGATGCGGTCGGCGCGCGTGCCCGCGCCCAGCACCACCAGCCGCCGCTTGAACGCTTCGCCGCCCAGCATCGACCCGAGCAGCAGCCGCACCGCGACCAGTCCCACAAAGGCGAGGCCCATGGCGTAGAGCGAGTTGGACCGCCACAGGGTGAGGCTGGGCAAAATAAAATACATGACCGACATGAAGATCACGCCGAGCGAAATGGCGACGATCAGCCGGGCAACGGCGAAGCGCAGCGATTGCAGGGCCTGCGGGCTGTAGACGCCCACGCCGATCATGCTGGTGGAGATGGCCGCAGCAAAGCTCAGCAGCGGCCCGAGTCGGGTGATGGCCGGGTCGATTGCCATACCGATCTGCCGCGCCCGCAGCACCCACCCCGCCTCCGCCGCGCAGAGCAGCGTCACGATATCGAGCAGCCCCAGCAGCAGCACCGCGTGCGGAACATAATGTTTAAACAGCCTGATCATGATCGCACGTTGAACATCCCGGTCGCCGGCGGTCGCCCGCAAAGTGCCGCCTTAGCTTACATGCCCCGTAAACCAATCCGACACGAGCATCATGCCGATGAAAGGCAAAGAAATGTTGAACCTTGAGGGAGCGGCGGGTGGAAATGATGCTGGCGGGCCTGTGGGGGACGGTGCGGCGGGGAGATTGTGCGGCGCGGGGCGGCGGGACGGAAAGAGGCTGGGCGCTATAGGCGCCGCCGCCACGGTAGAGCTTACTGGATGCTGAAACGAGTTCAGCATGACGGGTTGGGTGGAGGCGGCGCCCCTTAAAGGCCGCCACTGCAAGCCTCACCGTCACTCCTACCACCGTCAGCCTCTAAACCGTTACCCCAGCGAAAGCTGGGGTCGCAGCCCACCCGGCGCGCCATCCGATCCTTATATTCAGGCTAAAAATTTATGCAGCGCCGCCCTGCCCGGCCAGCGCCCTGCCACCGGAGTTCCCGTAGGAAGACCGTCCTCTAACATATCCGCTGCGCTCATCCGTTCCCCGGCGAAAGCCGGGGTCCAGAAGGGCTGCCGTGGCTGGTCGGCAAGAGCCGCTCCGACCGCGCGGGCGGCAAACTACAAAGGTTCGCGTGGAGATCGCTGAGGCGCGAAGAGGTTGCGCACGCACCCAGCATTTCCCGCCGCCGCATGTTCGGAGCCGTCTGGATGCTGAAACAAGTTCAGCATGACGGGTTGGCGAGGAGGCGGCGCTCCTTAACGATCGGAACCGCAAGGCTCACCGTCGCTCATCCGCCGTCGCCCCAGCGAAAGCTGAGGTCTCAAGCCGCTCGTCGCGCTGTCTGATCCCTATATACATCTGAAGAAGGCCGAGCCAGAGCCGCCCTTTGCAGCGCCCCCCATATTTGGGGGTGGTAGGACGCCCCTCACACGTACCATTCTTATCCGCGACGTTCTCCAGCGAGGGTCGGGGTCAAGGATGAATTGTTCGACTACGCCCGATCTTCGTCGGGGGACCAGAGTTGCTCGCTCGACCCACATTCCAACTGGCGGGCAAGCCTCGTCAGCGGCTTCCCTGCCCCGCTCCGCCTCAGTCCCTCTTGCGCAGGCTGTCGGCCGCGTTCTTGGCGGCGGTGCTGACAATGCGGGCGGCGTCGTCCATGGCGGTGGCGGCGTCGGTTACCGCGTCCGCCTGACGGTCGCGGCGGTGATCGTTGGTCATGTAGAAAAAGCCGATCGCAAGGATCAGCGCCAGGGCGATGAGCAGGCCGATGATGCCGGTGCCGCGCGTGACCGGTGGTGACGGCACGGCGGACGGCGGACTGTCGGGCCTTTCGCCCATCTCATATTTCCCCGTGTCGCTCAGCATGGGAAAATAACGGGGCGAGGCGAAAGAAAGTTCCGATCAGTCCTCGTCGTCGCCGCTGTCGGGCGCGGAACGGCCGCGGCTCAGGCGGTCGACATCGTCCATAATCTCGTCGAGCACCGCGCCTTCGCTGCTTTCCTGGCTGCGGCGTGAGGGCAGATCGCCGCTTTCGAGTATCTGCTCCAGCGCCGAGCGCCCGCGAGCGACGCGGCTCTTGATCGTGCCGACGGCGACGCCGCAGATTTCCGCGGCTTCCTCATAGGCAAAGCCGCCGGCGCCGACGAGGATCAGCGCCTCCCGCTGCGGCTGCGGCAACTGCAGCAGCGCGCGCTGCATGTCGCTCAGTTCGACATGCTTGTCCTGCCCGGCGGGCGCGGCCAGCAGCCGATCGGCGGCCAGATCGTCCCAGTCGCCGCGAAAGCGCGACCGGCGCATCTGCGAAAGATAATGATTGCGCAGGATGATGAACGTCCATGCGCGCATGTTGGTGCCGGCCTGAAAGCGGCTGCGCGCCGCCCAGGCCTTGAGCAGGGTTTCCTGAACCAGATCGTCCGCGACGTCGCGATTGCCCGAAAGCGATCGACCGAACGCACGCAGATGCGGGATCACGGCAGCCAGTTCACGTTTGAAATCACCGTCGGAAAGCGCCTCGCGCTCCCCAGCCTCGTTGATCGTGCCAACGTCATTATTCATGGGAACAACCCCCGTCTCGGCTGCCGCCCTGGTCGCATGAACCGACGTCGTCAAAGCCATATAAGCGTCCGCATCCTAACCTATTTTTCGCCAACGACCAAATCCTGTGATGCGTCTGCTCAGCGCCACAGCACCAGCAGCATCGCAAGCACCGCAAGCGCCAGGGAAATACCCAGCACATAGCGTACTATATGCGGTGTGCTGCCGGCCCTGACATTTTCGGTCGCAATATGCTCTTCCTCATTCGCCATGGCCCACCTCCGCTTTTTTCGTTACGTTTGATTAACGCATCGCACCGCGCGGAGTTCCGTCCTTTCGTACCCGGTCCCTGTCGGAGCCGGGTACGAAGGCGGATCAGGCCGGCGCCGTCGCCTCGTCGAAGAAGAGCGCCTGGGAGATGGCGGCCTTCACCGTGGAGCGCTGGAACGGCTTGGTGATGAGGAAGGTCGGCTCGGGCCGTTCGCCGGTCAGCAGCCGCTCGGGGAAGGCGGTGATGAAGATCACCGGCACCGAAAATTCGGTGAGGATATCCTTCACCGCATCGATACCCGACGAATCGTCGGCGAGCTGAATGTCGGCCAGCACCAGACCCGGCCGGTCGGCCATCGCTTCGCGCACCGCATCCTCGCGGGTGACGGCGATGGCGGTCACGTCATGGCCAAGATCGCGCACGATGGTCTCGATATCCATGGCGATGATCGGCTCATCCTCGATGATGAGAACCTTGGCGCGGGTCTGCGCCTCGATCTCGCCCAGCGCTTCCTCGACCAGCGCTTCGACATCATTGGGGTCGAGGCCGATCAGATAGCCGACATCCTCGATGGTGAAGCCTTCCAGCGCGGTCAGCAGCAGCGCCTGGCGCGGCAGCGGCGTCAGCCGGGCGAGGCGCGCCTGCGCGATCGCTTCATGATTGCCGCTCGACAGCACCGGCACATCCTCCAGATGGGAGGAGGACCAGATGGCATGGAAAGTCTTGTACAGGCCAAGGCGCGGATCGACATCGGCCGGGAACTCCTCCGGCGCGGCAACAATGGCCTCAAGGGTCGCACGGACATACGCATCGCCATGCGCCTGGCTGCCGGTCAGGGCACGGGCATAACGGCGCAGAAACGGAAGATGAGGGTGCAGTTGCTGTCCAAGCGACATAAAAAGTCTTTCTCCCTGCCCGACTAAGGGCTTGCTGTTCCGGCACATCGGATCGTCAGAGCAAGGATGGATGGACGATGCCGTCCTGGCAAGCCCCCGCCCCCTTTCCGCGCCAGATGACGGCGACACAAAAAATGCTTCGGCTGCTGGAACCATCAAGGGGAAGAATTGTTTCACTGCTGTTCGCTTTTTTCAGCGGTGGGGAAAATTTCGCACTATTCGCTGTGGCGGCGAATTGACGTCGTGCGGGATTGCCGCAAAGACGGAAAAGCGGATGTGACAGAGATTGCTTCAGAGGGGCTGGTTTTGGTTTCTTCATCGACGGGACGGGACATTGCTGGCGGGGGTTTCGACACTGGCACCACCACGCAGGAACCGGGCCTTGAACAGGGCCGGTCCCCGGAGTCGAGCGTGAAATCCACCGACACAGCCAAGGCCGGGCGGACACCCGCCGGCAAGGAAGAAGGCCATGTCGCCGACGCCCTGCGCACGGCCTATCAACGCACGGTGGACGAGGCCATTCCATCAGAAATGCTGGACCTGCTCCGCAAACTGGACTGACGGGCGCATGAGGACCATGCCTGTTCCGGCAGTGCCTGTAGGAACCGGCGAATTACGGACCGGCGACCTGCTGTGGAAGCATTGAACCGCCTCTTCCGATCGACCGGGATCAAGATGTTCCTCATCTTGACGCTGGCGCTGTTGCCGCTCGGCGTGATCGCGCTGGTGGCGTCGCTACAGGCGATCCGCACCGCCGATCTGGAGAGGGAAGCGCTGTTGCGCGTGGCGGTGACGCAGAGCGCGCGCAAACTGACCGCCGATATCGCGGCCGACCGCACCGCCCTGGAACTCACCGTCAATGCGCTGGCCGCCGGCACCGCCGACAAGGCCATGTGTACCCGCCTCGATTTCTTCCTGACGTCGCACGACCGGGAAGGCGGGCGTTTCTATATTTATGATCGCTCCGGCCGCCGGCTGTGCGCGTCGAACGAGGCGGAGCCGGCCGGCGTGCCCGCCGCGCGCCGGTTCGACCGGCCGCTGGCGGAGTTGCTGCCCAAGTCGCGCTATTTCGTCAGTCGCGTGCGCAGCCGCAACGAACAGGTCGTCGCGCTCATCTATTATTCGCGCGATCATATGGAGACGATTGCCGACCCCGCGACCGCGCTCCAGAACCGGCAACTGACGCTGAGCCAGGGCAATCGCCGTTTGCTCATCACCCGCCCCATCGCGGTGGACGAACATAGCAACAGCCTGTCGGCGCGGCTCGATCCGCCCGACATCCTGCTGACGATGACCGTGCGCGAGCCGCCGGCGACGCTGGCGCGCACGCTGTCGCTGTTCCTGCCGCTGGTCATGTGGTTCGCGGCCGCCGCGATCGGCTGGTTCGTGGTCAACCGCCTGCTGATCCGTCCGCTGGTGCTGCTGCGCCGCACGGTCGCCGCCTATGAGCCGGGCGAAGTGCTGGAGCCGTTGCAGCGGGTGCGCACCCCGGCGCAGGAGATCGTCGCGCTGGGCGACACGTTCCGCGAAATCAGCGAGGATGTCGCGACGCATGAGGCCGAAATGGCCGAAAGCCTGGAGACCCAGCGCAAGCTGACGCGCGAAGTCCATCACCGGGTCAAGAACAACCTCCAGATCATCGCCAGCCTCATTAGCCTGCATGCCCGGTCCGCGCATGAGCCTGAAGCGGTGGAAGCCTATGCCTCCATCCAGCGGCGGGTCGATGCGCTGTCGGTGGTCCACCGCAATCATTTCGCCGAGCTGGAGGAAAATCGCGGCGTGGGCGTGCGCTCGCTGATCAGCGAATTGTCCGCCAGCCTGCGCGGCACCGCCCCCGCCCCCGCGCGCCGCTTCGGCATCCAGATCGACAGCGACAATCTGCACATCAGCCAGGATGTCGCCGTGCCGGTCGCCTTCCTGCTTACCGAAATGGTCGAGATGGCCATGATGCTGGCGCCGCGGTCGCTGATGCATATTTCGGTGCATCTGGAACCGGGCGCGACCGACCGCGCCGCGCTCTGCATCCGATCGGCGGCGCTGCGCGCGTCGGAGGAGATGAGCGGACGGCTGGAGGATCGCTATGGGCGGGTGCTGACCGGCCTGTCGCGCCAGCTGCGCGCGCCGCTCGACTATGATGGCGAGACGGGCTGCTACACGATCAGCATCAGCGTCGTGCCCTGATCGTCAGCGCCGGTCAGGCGCGGCGATAATCGCGGCGGAAGTCGGCGGCGAAGCTGCTCAGGCGCCCCGCCGCGATGGCATCGCGCAGGCCCTGCATCAGCTCCTGATAGAAATGGATATTATGCTGCGTCATCAGCATGGCGCCCAGCATCTCGCCCGCCTTCACCAGATGATGGAGATAGGCGCGGCTCCAGGTCGCGCAGACAGGGCAGCCGCAGCGGGGATCGAGCGGTCCCTGATCCTCGTTGAAACGCGCATTGCGGATGTTGAGCGGCCCCGCCCAGGTGAAGGCCTGGCCATTGCGGCCCGACCGGGTGGGCAGCACGCAATCGAACATGTCGATGCCGCGTTCGACCGCGCCGACAATATCGTCGGGCTTGCCCACGCCCATCAGATAGCGCGGCCGGTCGGCGGGCAGCATGTCGGGCGCGAAGTCGAGCGTGGCGAACATCGCCTCCTGCCCCTCGCCCACCGCAAGGCCGCCAACGGCATAGCCGTCAAACCCAACTTCGATCAGCTTTTCGGCGGATACCCGGCGCAGCCCTTCGTCGAGCGAACCCTGCTGGATGCCAAACAGCGCGGCGCGCTCCGCATGGTCGCCGCCAGCGTCGAACGCGTCGCGCGACCGCTTGGCCCAGCGCATCGACCGTTCCATCGACCTGCCGGCCTCATCATGGGTGCAGCCATTTTTGGTACATTCGTCAAAGGCCATGACGATATCGCTGTCGAGCAGCCGCTGGATCTCCATCGACCGTTCGGGCGTCAGCATATGCTTCGACCCGTCGATATGGCTGGAGAAGGCGACGCCCTCCTCGCTCATCTTGGTGAGGGCGGACAGGCTCATCACCTGATAGCCGCCGCTGTCGGTCAGGATCGGCCGGTCCCAGCCCATGAAGCCATGCAGGCCGCCCAGCCGGGCAACCCGCTCGGCGCCCGGGCGCAGCATGAGATGATAGGTGTTGCCCAGGATGATGTCGGCGCCGGCGGCGCGGACTTCGGCCGGGCGCATCGCCTTGACGGTGGCGGCGGTGCCCACGGGCATGAAGGCGGGCGTGCGAATCTCGCCCCGCTTCATGGCGATGCTGCCGGTGCGGGCCTTGCCGTCGGTGGCGGCGATGGTGAAGGAAAAGCGGCTGTCGGTCACGGCGCGGTCCCTAGGCTCCTTCGCCTCACCCTGCAAGCGCCGGGCGCTGCGGCGGTCAGCCGGCGCGGCGCAGCCCTTCGAACAGCATCATCGCGTCGATATTGAAGCCTTCGACCCGGCGATAGCGGCCGACGAACTGCAGACAGTCGGCCGACAGGCTGAGCGGCCAGCTTTGCCCTTCCGCATCTGCGAGCGCCAGCGTCACGCGCGGCTGAGCGGCGGTGGATCGGGAATCGGTGAAGCGTCTGTCCATGGCGCCAGACTGTAGGGACCAAGGGTTAACAGAAGCCTTTCCATAGGCCCGCTTGAGCCTTTCCGAAGCGGATCAAATTGTTGCGCATCCGCAACATAAACGTCATTTCAAGGACTTATTTACGGTTCTGAGGCAACAGGTTCAGGAAAAAATGGTTAATGCTCTGTCAATTCATCGCGGGTTGATTGCATCCTCAGTGCAAGCTTGTTCTGGTCAAACCGAACGAAAAACATGGGGGCGCAGATGATGGACTCAGGACAATTTCCTATGATCGATACCGAACACCCCCTGCATGACAGGGCCGGGCAGGTGGAAGCAGCGCAGGATCAGACTGCGGACGCCACCCGGTCGACCATGTTCGATCTGGGGCAGATCGACGTCCGATGGGACGCGGATCTGGAAACGCTCTGGGCCTTCATGACGCCGCATGAGCGACCCAATTTCAACCAGCAGATGCTGCGCGACGCGCGGACCTGGTATATGGAAACCAAGCGGCTGCATGATGAAGGCGCGCTGCCGCTCAAATATATGGTGGCCGGGTCGCGCTTTCCCGGCGTGTTCAATCTGGGCGGCGATCTGGAGCTGTTCGCCGGCTGTATCGAGCGGCAGGATCTGCCGGGCCTGATCGCCTATGGCCATGCCTGCATCGACGTCGTCTATCGCACCTGGCGCAATGCCGACCTGCCCATCATCTCCGTCGCGCTGGCGCAGGGCGACGCGCTGGGCGGCGGGTTCGAGGCGCTGATGTGCTTCGACGTGGTGATCGCCGAACGCTCCGCCCGCTTCGGCCTGCCCGAAATGCTGTTCGGCCTGTTCCCCGGCATGGGCGCCTATTCGATCCTCGCCCGCAAGCTTGGCCGGCGCATGGCGGAAAAGATGATCCTGTCGGGCAAAGTCTATTCGGCCGAGGAAATGTTCGAGATGGGCATCGTCCACATATTGGTGGAGGACGGCACCGGCGAGGAAGCGGTGCGCGACTATATCATCGACAATCGCCGCCATCATGCCGGCCATGTCGGCGTCTATCAGGCGGGCCGCCGGGTCGAGCCGCTCCATTATGACGAGTTGAAGGACATCGTCGAAAATTGGGCCGCATCGGCGATGCAGATCGACCTCAAGGACATGCGGATGATGCGCCGCCTGGCTTCGGCCCAGACGCGGCTCGCCAAATAAGCGGCAGGATCAGGCGCGCAGCCGATCCCGCATCAGCGACATCATGTCCTGCGTCGGATCGGGCGCGCCGGCCAGCACGGCGGTCAGCTGATCGGCGGGGATCGGGCGGCAGAACAGATAGCCCTGCACGTTGGTGAACCCCATTTCACCGGCATAGCGAAACTGTTCCTCTGTCTCGATTCCTTCCGCCACCGTCTCCACCTCCAGCTCGCGGGCGAGATAGGCGACCGACTGGGCGATGGCGCGGTCGCGCGGATTTTCACCGACGCCGCGCATGAAGCTCTGATCCACCTTGATCGTGTCGAAGGAATGGGAGCGCAGATAGCCGAGCGAGGAATAGCCGGTGCCGAAATCGTCCAGCGCCAGCCGCAGGCCGATGCGCCGCAATTCGTTGAGGATCAGGTGGGTGCGGCCGTCATCTTCCAGGAAGATGGATTCGGTGACTTCCAGCTCCAGCCGGCGTGGCTTGAGCCCCGAGGTCAGCAGCGCCGCCATCACCGCCCGCGGCAGGCCATCGGTGCGGATCAAAGCCGGCGAGATGTTGACCGCCACGCGGATATCCTCGCCCCATTGCATCGCGTCGGTACAGGCCCGCTCCAGCGCCCAGGCGGTGATCGATTCGATGATGGAGGCGCTTTCGGCGACCGGGATGAATTCGCCCGGCGAGATCGGCCCCATCACCGGATGCGTCCAGCGCATCAGCGCCTCGCAAATCGCGACGCGGCCGGTGATCGTGTCGAAGATCGGCTGATAATGGAGCGACAATTCGCCATTGTCGATGGCGCTGCGCAGCCCCATTTCCAGATCATAGGCGCGGTTCTGCCGCTCCTTCATCGCCCAGTCGAAACTGACCTGACGATTGCGGCCATTATGCTTGGCCCGATAGAGCGCCATGTCGGCATGTTGCAGCAGTTCCGCGCTGCTATTCCCGTCGGTCGGCGCGACGGCGATGCCCATCGATCCGCTGATCGCCAGCCGATAGCCGTCAATGTCATAATCATGGCGGAATTCCGCCATCACATCGGCGCCGATCGCCTCCGCCATGGCCTGGTCGGCGTCGGGGCAGATGAGGATGAACTCGTCGCCGCCAAAGCGCGCCACATGGCCGCGCCCGTCGAGCGCCCGCGTCAGCCGCTCCGTCACCTGGCACAGCAGCTGGTCGCCGACGATATGGCCCAGCGAGTCGTTGATGTCCTTGAACCGGTCGAGATCGATCCACAGCAGCGCCAGCGGTGCGTCGTCGCTTTCGCGCTGGTCGAACAGATCGTGCAGCCGCATCTGCATCGCCATGCGGTTTTCCACGCCGGTCAGGCTGTCATAGCGGGCGAGATGTTCGAATTTGCGCGCCAGCTCCGTCTTTTCATATTTGCCGCGCAGCGCTTCGATGAGGATGCGGTGGGTGGTGCGGGTAATCTCCGCCATGGCGAAGATCATCAGGAAACAGAGGATGCCAAGCACCGTATAGCCCAGCCCGCCGACCAGCAGCAAGCCGAGCGACGTGGGCAGCAGGGCAAAGCAATTCTGACCCACGGCGACATGGACGCGGCCGGCATTGCGGCCCGAAATGCCGCCGGTATAGGCCGCGACGATGCACACGCTGAGCGCGTGCAGCGTCGCATTATTGGTCATCAGCAGCGTCGCAAAGGCCATCAGCCCCAGCAAAGCGGCATAGCCCCAGGCGCCCAGCTCATAGGCCAGACCCCAGATCGGCCGCGCCGGCGCCATGCTGTGGGCAAGCCGCTGTTCGAAATAGAGCGACGCGAGCGAGCGCCCGATGCCGACCACGCAGATCAGCATCGCCAGCACCGACAGCGGGGTCATGGCCGCATTATAGGCGACGACCATCGACAGCGCGCCTCCGGCCACCGCCCCGCTCATCAGCGAGGCGGGCGAGGCATAAAGCGCCTTCACCAGACTGTCCCGCACCTCAGCGCTATGCTGGGCATCGGGCGCGGGGCGCAAGCGCTCTAGGGCATCTAAAGGGCGGCGGAGACTTGTCACGTGAGGCGCACATTCCCCCAACATGATTTCCATTTGGTAAACTATCCTATGTCTCCAAAAATATTCTCCCGCCGAAACAATTCCTTCGATCATTAAAATTTGAGCAACCCTGCTATATCCGCCGTGCGGGCGTGATGCAGGCGCCATTTTGGCCGAATCAGAGAGGACAGACATGCCCCCTTCCCCGCTCGACCGACCGGTCTGGAACGCGCTCGACAGCGGTTGGGCGCGCTGGTGCGTGGGCGGGACGCTCGGCCGCCGCATCGACCCGCGCTTCGGCCCGTTCGGCGCGGCCCGCGACGCCGGAGCGGAAGCCGGC
>DAMDPH010000088.1:0-13241 GCA_032082785.1 Sphingobium sp.
CGCTCGCCTTCGCCTGGGCAGCGGACGAGGCAACCGAAGCGTTCGAGCGGCTGGCCCATGCCAGCTGGTGGCTGCCGTTGTTCCTGACGCCCGCCGGCTTCGCCGCCATCGCCTGGATCACTCGCAGCGCCGCGCCCTTTGCCGGCGGCTCGGGCATTCCGCAGGTCATCGCCGCGATCCAGCTGCCCGAAAAGGTCGGCCGATGTCTGGTCGATCTGCGCACCGCCTTGCTCAAGGTGGCGCTGACCGTCGGCGGCTTGCTGGTCGGCGCATCGGTCGGGCGCGAAGGGCCGACGGTGCAGATTTCCGCCGCCATATTGGCCCGCGTCCATGCGCTGCTCAACGTGCCGCTGCGCGCATCGGTGATGATCGCGGGCGGCGCGGCGGGGGTCGCGGCGGCCTTCAACACCCCGCTCGCCGGGATCAGCTTCGCCATCGAGGAACTGGCGTCGGCCTATGAGCAGCGCATGACCCTGTTGGTTATTACCGCCGTCATCATCTCCGGCATGGTCAGCCTCGGCCTTGCCGGCGATTATGTCTATTTCGGCGTCGTCGCCGCGCATCTGCCGCTCCAGTCGGCGGTGCCCATCGCGCTGCTGGCGGGTCTGCTGGGCGGCATGTCGGGCGGGCTGTTCGCGCGTCTGGCGCTGGGGGCGGCGACCGCGCGCAACCGATTTACCGACTGGATGCGCGCCAATCCCGTCCTCTTCGCCGGCGGCTGCGGGCTGGTGGTCGCCACCATCGGTGTCGCCAGCGGCATCACCTGGGGCACCAGCTATGGCCCGGCCCGCGACCTGATCGCCGGGGCGGAGCAGCCGCTCTGGTTCGCGCCGGCCAAATTCCTCTCGACCCTCGCCACCAGCATCTCCGGCATACCGGGCGGCATCTTCGCCCCCTCGCTCGCCACCGGGGCGGGGTTCGGCAATCTGCTGCGCTGGGTCTTTCCGCAGGAGCAGGCGAGCGCGGTGGTGCTGCTGGGCATGGTCGCCTATTTCACCGGCGTCGTCCGCGCGCCGCTGACCGCCGTCATCATCATCTCCGAGACCACCGGCAGCCGCGGCTTCATGCTGCCGCTGCTGGGCGCGGCGCTGGTCGCCGACGCGAGCGCGCAGCTTTTCTGCAAGGAGCGGCTCTATCACGGTCTGGCGCGCACCTTCCACGAACGGGCCCACGAACGGGCAAGGGCGAAGCAGGACGGCTGAACAAAGGGCGGGGCCATAGGTTGGCCTTCCGAAAGGAGACCCCGCCATGTCCACTAAGCCCAGCACGTCCAGCAGCCATGAGGAAATGATTCATGAGGATGACCTGCCCGGCCATGAAAGCCGGCTGGAGCCGAAACCTGAATGGGCGCCGCGCTATCCCGGCTCGGGCCGGCTGGCGGGCAAGGTCGCGCTCGTCACCGGGGCCGACAGCGGTATAGGCCGCGCCGTCGCCGCCCTGTTCGCGCGCGAAGGGGCCGACGTCGCCATCCTCTATCTGTGCGAGCATGACGACGCCCGCAAGACCGCCGAGATTGTGGAGGGGGAGGGGCAGCAGGCCCTCGCCATCGCCGGCGACGTTGGGGACAAGAGCTTCTGCGATGACGCCGTCGCCAAGGTGATCGAGCGGTTCGGCCGGCTCGATATCCTCGTCAACAATGCCGGCGAACAGCATCCCGATCAGGATATTCGCGACATCAGCGAGGACCAGCTGCGCCGCACGTTTCAGACCAATATATTCGGCATGTTCTTCCTGACGCAGGCGGCGCGGCCGCACCTCAAGAAAGGCGCGGCGATCGTCAATTGCACCAGCGTCACCATGTATCAGGGCGCGTCGGAACTGCTGGACTATAGCAGCACCAAGGGGGCGATCACCGCCTTCACCCGCAGCCTGTCGGAAAATCTGGTGAAGGACGGCATCAGGGTCAACGCCGTCGCGCCGGGGCCGATCTGGACCCCGCTCAACCCCTTTGGCGGGGCAAGCCCGGAAAAGCTGGAGCATTTCGGCGAATCGACGCCGATGGGACGGCCGGGTCAGCCCAATGAAGTCGCCCCCGCCTTCCTCTTCCTCGCCTGCGAGGATGCAAGCTATATGTCGGGGCAGGTGCTGCATCCCAATGGCGGGATGATCGTCAACGGCTGAGCGTTGTTCGTCGCCGAAATGCGCCTGACGGCGCATGGCGGCACCAGCCCACACCCCCACCCGACCACCCATGAAGATACTGCCGTTGGGTGGCCGGGTGGGGGTGTGGGCTGGTGCGGCCTCCAAACAAAAAGGCCGCGCCGGAGCATCGCTCCGCGCGGCCTTTTCATGAGGCATGGGCAGGGCCGTTCAGTTGGCCTTGGACATGTCCACCTTCTCCACCCATTCGGGATAGAAGGTCGGTTCGCGGTTGGACCAGCCCACGGCGGTGGCGGCGGCCTCGCTGATCGACTGGAGCAGCACGCGGCGCTTTTCGGGATGGAGATGCGGCAGGCTCGCCGCCGCGCAGAAAGCCCCCGGCAACCAGGGCCGCGCGCCCGCACCGATCAGCCGCTCATAAAGGAACCGATAGGCGGAGAAGCTCGATAGCCGGTCCTGCCCCAGGTCGAAGGCGGAGACGGTGACGAGCGGCGCCATAAACGGCTCCACCTGCTCCAACCCGCTATCGTCGGGCACCCGGGCCTTGATCTCGTCGAGCCGGTCATAGATGCGCGCCTGGGCGCGGATGCTCGCCTCCTCGACCATGTCGCGCGACCAGAGGCGCATCGCGTCGCGGCGATGCAGGCCGACGTCCAGCGACCTGCGGATATATCTTTGTGTAGCGGCGGGGAAACTCGCGAATTCGCGCAGTTCGGCCAGCGTGACCGCCCCATCTGCCGGTTTTGCATTCGTGCCCATGCTCTTGCCCTCCGACTTGAAGTCGTACGACGGAACATGCGCCCTTCATGGTTACAGAAGGCTTAAGCGCCTGTTCCAGCGCTATTCACATGGGATCAGAAAAGATTTTGCAGCGCAACATGTAAATGCAAAGCTGCGACAAATGGAGAGGGCCGGCGCATCTTGCGACACACCGGCCCCGACCTTGTTTTTCTAACGCGATCAGCCGTGCAGCTTGATCGCCGTCTCCGCGACGCGGCGGCCCTGATAGCGGGCGCCGTCCAGTTCCTCTTCGCTCGGCTGGCGGCTGCCGTCGCTGTCGGCCAGCGTGGTGGCGCCATAGGGCGAGCCGCCGCGCACCTTGTCCACGCCCATCTGGCCGGCAAAGCCATAGTCGAGGCCGACGATCACCATGCCGAAATGCAGCAGGTTGGTGATGATCGAGAAGAGCGTCGTTTCCTGCCCGCCATGCTGGCTGGCGGTGGAGGTGAAGGCGCCGCCGACCTTGCCATTGAGCGCGCCGCGCGCCCAAAGCCCGCCGGCCTGATCGAGGAAGGCCGCCATCTGGCTCGACATGCGGCCAAAGCGGGTGCCGGTGCCGATAATGATGGCGTCATAGTCGGCCAGCTCGCCGACGGTCGCGACCGGCGCGTCCTGATCCAGCTTGAAATGCGCATTCTTCGCGACTTCGAGCGGTGCGGTTTCGGGCACGCGCTTGATGTCCACCTGCGCACCGGCGGCGGCGGCGCCTTCGGCCACGGCCTTCGCCATGGTTTCGATATGACCGTAGGAGGAATAATAGAGAACCAGAACCTTAGCCATGACGATGTCTCCTCTTTTATGAGAATGGGTTAATCAAAGGATGGCCGCCCGCGCTAGGGAGAGGGGGGAGAAGCGCGAGCGGCCCGGCCAGCCCGAAGGGAGGGGGGCGGCCTATTCGCTGTCGACGAGGACGATTTCGGCATCCTCCAGGGCGGTAATGGTGAGCGGCGCGCCGCCGATGATGGCGGCGCCGTCCCGTGCCTCGAACGTCTCGCCATTGATGTCCACACGGCCGGTGGCGGGCACCAGATAAAGATGCCGTCCGGCCGCGCTGTCATAGGTGACGCTCTCGCCCGCCTTCAGCGTGCCGCCCAGCATCCGCGCGTCGGCCCGGATGCGCAGCGCCTCGCTGTCCGCTTCATAGCCGCTGGCCAGTACCAGCAGGCGCCCGGACCGGTCACCGCGCGGGAAGGGCTTGGCGCCCCAGCTCGGCGATCCGCCGACGCCGCGCGGCAGGATCCAGATCTGGAAGAGGGTGGTCGTCTCCTCCTCCAGATTATATTCGGCATGGCGGATGCCGGTGCCGGCCGACATCACCTGAACATCGCCGGCCTGCGTCCGGCCCTTATTGCCCAGGCTGTCCTGATGGGTGATCGCGCCGCGCCGGACATAGGTGATGATTTCCATGTCGCTATGCGGGTGGGGCGGAAAGCCGGAGCGGGGGGCGATCTCATCGTCATTCCACACCCGGATGGCGCCCCAGCCCATGCGGGCGGGATCATGATAGTTGGCGAAGGAAAAATGGTGGCGTGCGTTCAGCCAGCCATGATCGGCATGGCCGAGCGACGCGAAGGGGCGGCGCTCGATGCGGGTCGCCATGGTCGTGCTCATAAGGCTATGTCCTTGTCCTGCCGAGGGCTTTCACACCCATTCCGGCTTGCTTTCCGCCAATCTAGCGATCAGGATCGTTTCTCATATAGGCAGCATTGAAACGGATTGTTTCTCCATGCGACTACCCGATTTCGAAGCTTGGGCGATGTTCGCCGCCGTCGTCGATCATCGCAGCTTCACCGACGCCGCCAAGGCGCTGAGCGTGTCCAAGGCCACCGTGTCGAAGGCGGTGACGCGGCTCGAACAGCATCTCGATACCAGCCTGTTCAGCCGGACCAGCCGGCGCCTCGCCCTCACCGAAAGCGGGCGGCGGCTCGCCGATCATGCCCGCCGCATCCTGGCCGAGGGGCAGGCGGCGGAGGAGGCGGCCCGCGACGAGACCGCCGAACTGTCGGGCACCGTCCGCTTGGGCGCGCCGATGACCTTCGGCCTGCTGCGCATCGCGCCGCTGATCGCGCAGTTCAGCAAGGAACATCCGCTGGTCGATGTCGACCTGCACCTGTCCGACGCGCATATCGATATCGTCGAGATGGGGCTGGACGCCACCATCCGCATCGCCGACATGCCTGACAGTTCGCTGCGGGCGCGGCGGCTGGCGGACGTGACGCTGCATGTCGTCGCCTCGCCCGGCTATCTGGCCGAGCGTGGGCGGCCGAGTCATCCGGCCGACCTCTCCGCCCATGAATGCCTCTGCTATTCCAATGTGCCGACACCCGATGTCTGGCGCTTTGCCGGGCCGGGGGATCAGAGCGTCGCGGTGCAGGTCCGCTCCCGCCTCACGGTTAACAGCGGGGAGGCGATGCTGCCGGCGCTGCGCATGGGCGTGGGTATCGCCCGGCTGCCCGATTTCATCGTCGGCGACGATCTGGCGGCCGGGCAGCTGGAAGAAATATTGATCGACTGGCGCCCGCCGCCCTTCGGCCTGCATCTCGTCACGCCGCCCTCGCGCCTGCGCCCTGCGAGGGTAGAGGCGCTGCTGGACTTTCTCACGCGGCATCATGGCTGCTGAACAAGACCGCGCGAATCTCTCCGAAAGTATTCGTAAAGGCTTTTGCGCATTGCGACTCGCGGAATCCCTAGGTTAGTCAAAAATTAACCTTTGTCCTTCAGAAGTTTTTTGGTTAATAAATTCGACCTGAAGCCGTTCTGGGTGGGTGAACGGACTGGACGACACAAAGGGGCTTCATATGCGCGTGTTGCTGATTGAGGATGAACCGACGACCGCCAAGGCGATCGAGTTGATGCTGACGACGGAGGGGTTCAACGTCTACACGACCGATCTGGGCGAAGAAGGCCTCGATCTCGGCAAGCTCTATGATTATGACATCATTTGCCTCGACCTCAATCTGCCCGACATGCACGGCTATGACGTGCTCAAGAAGCTGCGGGCGGCGCGGGTGCAGACGCCGGTTCTGATCCTGTCGGGCATCAGCGAGATGGACAGCAAGGTCCGCTCCTTCGGCTTTGGCGCCGATGATTATGTCACCAAGCCTTTCCATCGCGAAGAACTGATCGCCCGTATTCACGCCGTGGTGCGCCGGTCGAAAGGCCATTCGCAATCGGTCATCCGCACCGGCAAGCTGGCGGTCAATCTCGACGCCAAGACGGTGGAAGTGGACGGCAATCGCGTCCATCTGACCGGCAAGGAATATGCGATGCTGGAGCTGCTGTCGCTCCGCAAGGGCACGACGCTGACCAAGGAGATGTTCCTGAACCATCTCTATGGCGGCATGGACGAGCCGGAACTCAAGATCATCGACGTCTTCATCTGCAAGCTGCGCAAGAAGCTGGCGCTGGCCTGCAATGGCGAAAATTATATCGAGACCGTCTGGGGCCGCGGCTATGTGCTGCGCGATCCCGAAGAGGTTGAGGAAGAACAGGCCAAGGTCGCCTGATCGCCGGACAGGGCACCGCGCCTGCCGTCTCTACCGTTCAGTCGATCCTTTGTTGCCGGCCGGGCGACCCTCTGGCGTCATCCGGTCTGCAAATACCAGCGCTCGCGTCCTTCAAGGCCCAGTGCGGTGAGCCGCCCGGTGCGATAGGCGCCGGTGTCGATGCCGATACGGTTGGGCCGCTCGTCCACGTCCGGCGAGATGCTGTGCCCATGCACCACCATCAGCGGGTGCGCGCCGCGATGCTCCAGAAAGTCGCGCCGGATCCAGCGTAGATCGGCGGGCCGTTGCCGGTCGATCGGCACGCCCGGCCGGATGCCGGCATGTACGAACAGATAGTCGCCGATCCGCAGCTGATCCGGCAACGCGTCGAGCAGGTCAATGTCGGCGCGCGGCACATGGTTCAGCATCCAGTCGGCCAGCGCTCCCGCGTCCATCGCCGCGCCCTGCGCTTCGTCCAACCCATAGCTGGCCAGCGTCTGCAACCCGCCGGCGCGCCGGAACAGCGGCACGGCGTCGAGTTGACCGCGCGCCGCCAGCAGGAACAGCTCCTCATGATTGCCCTTGATCGCCCGAACATCGGATCGGGCGGTGCTGTCTGCCATCAGGGTGCGCAGCCGGTCGATCAGCTGCGCCGACTGCGGCCCCCGGTCGATCAGGTCGCCCAGCAACAACAGGGTGCGGGGCAGGGGGATGCGCTTTGCCTCATCCCGCGCGATCATCGCCAGGATCTCATCGAACAGATCGAGCCGCCCATGCAGGTCGCCGATGGCATAGACCCGCCGCCCTTCGCCCAGATCGGGCAATAGGGCCTGCCCCTCATCGGCAGGACGGCGCCGGCAGGCGGCGAGCAGGCGGCTCAGCAGGGCGGGCATGCCCCCTGATCGCACGGCTTTACAGGCGCGGCAATGTCACGCCCTGCTGGCCCATATATTTGCCCGCGCGATCGGCATAGCTGACCTCGCACGGCTCATTGCCCTTGAGGAAGAGGAATTGGCAGGCGCCTTCATTGGCGTAGATTTTCGCGGGCAGCGGCGTCGTGTTGGAAAATTCCAGCGTCACATGCCCCTCCCAGCCCGGTTCCAGCGGCGTCACATTCACGATGATGCCGCAGCGCGCATAGGTGGACTTGCCGAGGCAGATGACCAGCACGTCACGCGGCACGCGGAAATATTCGACCGTGCGGGCGAGGGCGAAACTGTTGGGCGGGATGATGCAGACGTCGGTCTTGCGATCGACGAAGCTGTTGGCGGCAAAGTCCTTCGGGTCCACCACCGCGCTGTCGACATTGGTGAAAATCTTGAATTCGTCGGCAACGCGCGCGTCATAGCCATAGGAGGAAAGGCCATAGCTGATGCAGCCCTCCCGCTTCTGGCTTTCGACGAACGGGTCGATCATCCGATGCGTCTGCGCCTGTTCGCGAATCCATTTATCCGACAGTATCGACATCGCCGTGTTCAGCTCTTCTTGACAGGAGGGATGCCCAGGTCCGCCGGACCAAAGGCATGGGGGAGAAGCATCGCGACGCGATATTCGGTGACGCTGTCGCCGGTGGGCGTCGCGCAATAGATGGCGAGCGTCCGCCCGGCCATCTGCTCGGCTTCGTTCATGATCTGGCGGCACCGGCCGCAGGGGGTGACGATGACATCGCCACCGACCGCCCCGTCCACGCCCATGGCGCCGCCGACCACCGCGATCGCCTCGACATCGGCGAAGCGGCCCTGCGCATTGACGCTCGCCAGCGCCACCGTTTCGGCGCAGAGCGACAGGCCATAGCTCGCATTTTCGAAATTGCAGCCGGTGACGATGCTGCCGTCGGTCAGGCGCACCGCAGCGCCCACGGCGAAGCGGCTATAGGGGGCATGGGCATGGGCCATGGCGGCGCGCGCAGCGTCGACCAAGGCGGCGAGGGGACTATTCACATCGTTCATGGGGCGACCACTATCCATCTGACGGGACCGTCGACGCCGTCGATATGCCGCATATCGCTGGCTGTCCACAGCACCCAGTTGCGCGCGCCATATTCGGGCGGGAAGAAATTATGGTCGAGCCACAGCGTGCGGTTGATGCCGGCGCTGATCTCATATTCGGCCTCGAAGGCTTCGTCGATGCTCAGCAGGGCGGGCTTGCCCGCATGGCTTTCCACCAGGTTGATGAGCGTGTTCAGCTCCGACAGCAGCGAATCGCGACGCGGCCGCCGCGTGCAATCGGGGTCGAAGGCCAGACGGATCGCCGGCGGCAGCGCGGCATTGTCGCGCGGCACGGTGGTGATGAAGCGGGTCGCCTGCGCCATCGGCGTCGCGCACAGGCTATAGTCGAGCAGCGCGCCGTAGCGCAGGCCGCTCCCCCGCGCCCCGCGCCAATTGGCGGCAAAGGCCGGGTCGCGCAGACGGGCGCCATGGGCGGCACGGATATAGGCGAAGTCCGTGCCCTGTGCCGCCAGCGTGCCCCAATCGACCTCACCATCGGCGGCGCTGACG
This sequence comes from Sphingobium sp., assembly GCA_032082785.1. GTDB lineage: Bacteria > Pseudomonadota > Alphaproteobacteria > Sphingomonadales > Sphingomonadaceae > Sphingobium. The sequence goes on from DAMDPH010000088.1 coordinate 8,864, forward strand.
CTGACGCCCTGCGTCGGATAGGCGGCACGGTCGGGCGCCCAGGCGCGGGCATAGAGCCACAGCGCCAGCGACAACGCCGCGATCACCGCCAGCCCGCCACCGAGACGGACGAGCAAGCCCCCCAAAGTCAAACGCCCGATTGTCTTACCCCTTGATGTGCAGCACGCAGATGAGCGTGAACAGGCGGCGGGCGGTGTCGAAATCCACCTCCACCTTGCCCTCCAGCCTTTCCTTCAGCAGCGTGGCCGCTTCATTGTGAATGCCGCGCCGGGCCATGTCCACCGTCTCGATCTGCTGGGGCGAGGCATTGCTGATCGCCTGATAATAGCTGTCGCAGATCGCGAAATAGTCGCGGATCGGGCGGCGGAACCGGCCGAGGCTGAGGATGATCGCCTCCAGCGGATCATCGTCCTGCCGCTTGATCTCCATCACCAGCCGGCCTTCCTCGACCCGCAGGGCCACCTTGTAGGGGCCGGCATAGCCGTCCGCATGGTCGCGCTGGGGCTGGAAAAAATTATCCTCCAGCAGGTCGAAAATGGCGATGCGGCGCTCCTGCTCCACATCGGCATTGCGCCACAGGATCGTCCGCTGGTCCAGCGTGATGTCGATGATGCGCGGATCGGCCATGATGAACCCGATAGTCAGTGCGGCCCCCAGCGACGAAATGCAAGCGCGACTTATCCACGGATGTTTCCAACCAGCCTCTTGCACAGCGCTTCGGGTCGGAGGATGAGGAAGCATGGTCGAACTGTTGAAACTCAATGCCGCCGCCGAAGCGGGCGGTCCCGAACTGCCTCGCAATGTCGAAGCCGAAGCCGCGCTGCTGGGCGCGTTGATGATCGACAATCGCATCGGCGAGGATGTGCAGCTCAAGCTCAAGGCCGAGCATTTTTTTGAGCCGCTTCATGGCCGTATCTACGACGCGATCATGAAGCTGCTGGACAAGGACATGGTCGCCAACCCGGTGACGCTCAAGCCCATGCTGGAGCAGGATCCGGCGCTCAAGGAACTGGGCGGCGCGGGCTATCTGGCGCAGCTGACCGGCAGCGGCGCGGCGCTGATCGGCGCGCGCGACTTCGCGACCCAGATCTATGACCTAGCTCTGTTGCGCGAGCTTGTGAGCGTCGGCCGCGAACTGGTTGAAAATGCGCTCGACACCAGCGAGGACGTCAATCCGCGCGAGCAGATCGAAGCGGCCGAAGTCGCGCTGTATAAAGTGTCGGAAGGAGAAGGGGAAAGCGGCTCGGTCAAGAGCTTCGTCATGGCCTCGACGCTGGCGGTGCAGGTTGCCGAACGCGCGCTCAACAGCGGCGGCCATGTGTCGGGCATCACCACCGGCATCAACAGCCTCAACGCCAAAATCGGTGGTCTGCACAATTCCGACCTTATGATCCTGGCCGGCCGTCCCGGCATGGGCAAGACCTCGCTCGCCACCAACATCGCCTATAATGCCGCCTCCCGCTGGCTGCGCGACAATGCCGACGGCATTCCGCCGGAAAAGAATATGGGCGCCAAGACCGCCTTTTTCAGCCTCGAAATGTCCGCCGACCAGCTGGCGACGCGCGTGCTGGCGGAACAGTCGGGCATCAGCGGCGAAGCGCTGCGCATGGGAAAGATCAGCCGCGCCGACTTCCAGAATCTCTCCCGCGCCGCCCGCGAGTTGCAGGAATTGCCGCTGTTCATCGACGATACGCCCGGCCTGACCATCGCCGCGCTGCGCACCCGCGCGCGGCGGCTCAAGCGGCGGCATGATGTCGGCTTCATCGTCGTCGACTATCTCCAGCTGCTGCAGGGGACGGGGCGCGGCAATGAGAATCGCGTGAACGAGATTTCGGAAATCTCGCGCGGGCTCAAGACGCTGGCGAAGGAATTGCATGTGCCGGTGCTGGCGCTTTCCCAGCTCAGCCGTGCGGTCGAGCAGCGCGAGGACAAGCGCCCGCAGCTGTCGGATCTGCGCGAGTCGGGCTCGATCGAGCAGGACGCGGACATGGTCTGGTTCGTGTTCCGCGAGGATTATTACGAAGCCGCCAAGGAGCCCAAGCCCGAGGATGAAGCCGCCTATGCGGTGTGGAAGGAGAATATGGAGCGGATCTACGGCCTCGCCGAGGTCATCGTCGCCAAGCAGCGCCACGGCTCCACCGGCCGCATCCGCATGAAGTTCGACGCGAAGATCACGCGCTTTTCCGACCTCGCTGAGGGCAGCTATGAGGATCTGGATTATGAATGAGGCGGCGGGCGCGCAGGGCTGACGCGCCGCCCCCGCGCACGCCCCAGCAGGAACCTCCTCTTCCGCCTGTGCATTTATCGCCGCAGAGGATGCTCAGATGAGGAGGAAATCCCATGGCAGAATATGAAGAACGCCAGGCGCCCGGCCATACGACCACTACGGTCATCGAGCGGCGCAGCGGAGGCGGAACGGTCACGATCGCCATTCTTCTGCTGGTCGTAGTCGTCGCCATCGCCGCCTTTTTCCTGGTCGGCGGCGAGACCCGCAAGGACAGCGCGGTCGAAGGCGCGGCAACCCAGGTCGGGCAGGCGGCGCAGGATGTCGGCGATGCCGCGCAGGATGCCGTGGGCAGCAAGGGCGATTGAGCTTTCGAACGTGAGAGCCGTGAAAGGCGGGGCTTCGACAGGCCCTGCCTGAACGCTCCTGCGTTAAGGCTCGATACTTCAAATGCGGGCAGAGGGCTGGAGCCGATCAGCTCCGACCCCACCACCCACACGAAAAAGGGCGCCCCGATCGGGACGCCCTTTTTTCCTTCTGCTCGATCGGAGGGTTTAGCCTTCGACCTTCACATGCTTGGGCGCAGCTTCGTTGAGGATGCGCAGGATCTTCTTGAGCGCGCTCGGCTCGTCGGTCTCTTCCATCGCCGCCAATTCGCGGGCGAGGCGGCTGGAGGCCGCTTCGAAAATCTGACGCTCCGAATAGCTCTGCTCCGGCTGATCGTCGGCGCGGAACAGGTCGCGGGTCACTTCGGCGATCGACACCAGGTCGCCCGAATTGATCTTCGCTTCATATTCCTGGGCACGGCGCGACCACATGGTGCGCTTGACCTTGGGCTTGCCCTTGAGCGTTTCCATGGCTTCTTCCAGCGTCTTGTTGGAAGACAGCTTGCGCATGCCGACGCCTTCGGCCTTGTTCGTGGGCACGCGGAGCGTCATCCGCTCCTTCTCAAAGCGCAGGACGTAGAGCTCCAGCTCCATGCCCGCAATCTGCTCCTTCTGCAGCTCTATGACGCGGCCAACGCCATGCTTGGGGTAGACAACATAATCACCAACGTCAAAGGACAGCGCCTTGGCAGCCATTTGAAACCTTTCCAATCACCGGGGAACGGGGCCGTCGCAGGGGCAGATGCGCAAGATATGCAACTGCCGGAAGGTCCGCGGCGCCACCGTCAAGACATGAAGTTCAATCTCCATCGGCCGAACAGGGCTGTTCCGACCGTCGCGCCGCTATTTAGCAGATTCGTAACAAAATTACCACCCCCGCCCTTTATGGTCGGGAGTGTCTCCTATCGGGACGGCGGAAAAGCGGGACTGGCGCGGCGATCAGTCGCCCGAGCCGGGCTCGGGGGAGAAGAATTTTTCCAGCTTGTTCTCGACGCCGCGCATCTCGTCGGCATCGGCCGGCGCTTCGCCCTTGACCGTGATGTTGGGCCATTCGGCGGAGAATTTGGTGTTGAGTTCCAACCAGCTTTCCAACCCGTTTTCGGTATCGGGCAGGATCGCTTCGGCCGGGCATTCCGGCTCGCACACGCCGCAGTCGATACATTCATTGGGGTTGATGACCAGCATGTTCTCGCCCTCGTAGAAACAGTCCACGGGGCAGACCTCGACGCAATCCATATATTTGCAGCGGATGCAGTTGTCGGTCACGACATAGGTCATTGTAGATTCACTCGGTTGTAAGGGGCAACAGCGGCGGCCCTGCTATGCCTCGCGCGCGCGAAGGTCAATGAGGATAATGTTGCCCCGCTGTTAGGCGGGGTTCGCGACAGGGATCAGCCACCGACCTTCAGCTCCTCATAGCAGGCCTGCGCTTCGGGCGCGCCGCCGCGCCGGGCGGGCAGGCGCAGCACCCGCACGACCCGCACGCCGCTGGGATGGGGAAAGGTGATGAGGTCGCCCGGGCGCACCGCCGTGTGCGATCGTTCGACCCGGCGGCCATTCAGGCGGATATGCCCGTCCTCCGCCAGCTTCTGGGCGAGCGACCGGCTTTTCGACAGGCGGGCGAACCACAGAAATTTATCGATACGCAGAGTCGGCCCGACCGACGTGTTGGGCGGGCCGACTGCGCCCGCGTCAGCCATTGCGCCCCAGCAGGTCGGCAAGGCCGGCAAAGGCGTTGGCGGTCGCCGGCGCGGTGTTGGCGGGCTGA
>DAMDPH010000089.1:0-13094 GCA_032082785.1 Sphingobium sp.
TGACGCTGGGCACGGGCACGACCGCGGGCAAGGCGCTCGCCGCCGCCGGGGTGAAGGCGGATGCGCTCAACGCCGCCATCAACCAGCTGCGCGGCGGCCGCACCGCCGACACCGCCGGCGCGGAGGATCGCTATGATGCGCTCAAGAAATTCGCCCGCGACCTGACGCAGGCGGCGCGCGACGGCAAGCTCGATCCCGTCATCGGCCGCGACGAGGAAATCCGCCGCACCATCCAGATCCTCGCCCGCCGCACCAAGAACAACCCCGTGCTGATCGGCGATCCCGGCGTCGGCAAGACCGCCATCGCCGAAGGCATGGCGCTGCGCATCGCCAATGGCGACGTGCCCGACACGCTGAAGGACCGCACGCTGATGGCGCTCGACATGGGCTCGCTCATCGCCGGCGCCAAATATCGCGGCGAGTTCGAGGAGCGGCTGAAAGGCGTGCTGGACGAAGTGAAGGCCGGCGAGGGCCAGATCATCCTCTTCATCGACGAAATGCACACGCTGATCGGCGCGGGCAAGTCGGAAGGGGCGATGGACGCGGGCAATCTGCTCAAGCCCGCGCTGGCGCGTGGCGAGCTGCATTGCATCGGCGCCACCACGCTCGATGAATATCGCAAATATGTGGAGAAGGATCCGGCGCTGCAACGGCGCTTCCAGCCCGTCTTCGTCGGCGAACCGACGGTCGAGGACACCATCTCCATCCTGCGCGGACTCAAGGAGAAATATGAGCTGCACCATGGCGTGCGGATCACCGACGGCGCGCTGGTCAGCGCCGCGACCCTCTCCAACCGCTATATCACCGACCGTTTCCTGCCGGACAAGGCGATCGACCTGATGGACGAGGCGGCGAGCCGCCTGCGCATGGAGGTGGAGAGCAAGCCCGAGGAGATCGAGACGCTCGACCGCCGCATCATCCAGCTCAAGATCGAGCGGGAGGCGCTCAAGCGCGAAAGCGATCAGGCGTCGAAGGACCGGCTCGCCGCGCTGGAAGCCGACCTTGCCAATCTGGAGCAGCAGTCGGCCGGGCTGACGCAGCGATGGCAGGCTGAAAAGGACAAGATTGCGGGCGCCAGCCGGCTCAAGGAACAGCTGGACGCCGCCCGGCTGGAACTGGACCAGGCGCAGCGCGCCGGCGACCTCGCCAAGGCGGGCGAGCTGGCCTATGGCCGCATCCCCGAGCTGGAGCGCAAGCTGGCCGACGCGGAGGGCGCGGGCGAGGACGCGATGCTGCGCGAGGAGGTGACGGCGGAGGATATCGCCTCGGTCGTGTCGCGCTGGACCGGCATTCCGGTCGACCGCATGTTGGAGGGCGAGCGGGAGAAGCTGCTGGCGATGGAGGAGGCGCTTGGCCGCCGCGTCATCGGTCAGGCGGATGCGGTGCGCGCCGTGTCCACCGCCGTGCGCCGCTCGCGCGCGGGCTTGCAGGACCCCAACCGGCCGCTCGGCTCCTTCCTCTTCCTCGGCCCCACGGGCGTGGGCAAGACCGAGCTGACCAAGGCGCTCGCCGGCTTCCTGTTCGACGACGACAGCGCGATGGTGCGGATCGACATGAGCGAATTCATGGAGAAGCACAGCGTCGCCCGGCTGATCGGCGCGCCTCCGGGCTATGTCGGCTATGAGGAAGGCGGCGTGCTGACCGAAGCGGTGCGGCGCCGCCCCTATCAGGTGCTGCTGTTCGACGAGGTGGAAAAGGCGCATGGCGACGTCTTCAACATCCTGCTGCAGGTGCTGGATGATGGTCGCCTGACCGACGGGCAGGGCCGCACCGTCGATTTCACCAACACCATCATCGTGCTGACATCGAACCTCGGCAGCCAATATATTGCCGGTCTGGCCGATGGCGATCCGGTGGAGAAGGTCGAGGATCAGGTGATGGACGTGGTCCGCGCCCATTTCCGTCCCGAATTCCTCAACCGGCTGGACGAGGTGATCCTGTTCCACCGGCTGGGCGCGGAGCATATGGGGCCGATCGTCGACATCCAGGTCGGCCGCGTGGGCAAGCTGCTCAAGGACCGCAAGGTGACGCTCGACCTCAGCGACGGCGCGCGCGCCTGGCTGGGCCGCGTGGGCTACGACCCGGTCTACGGCGCCCGCCCGCTCAAGCGCGCGGTGCAACGCTATCTCCAAGACCCGCTGGCCGACATGATCCTGCGCGGCCAGGTCCCTGACGGCAGCAATGTGCGCGTCGACGACGGCGATGGCGCGCTGGTGATGATGGTGGCGTGAGGCAATGGAAAAGAGGGCGGCTCGCGCGAGCCGCCCTCTTTTTTGGGGGGGGAGAAGCCAGCGCCCGCCCTCGTCCAGTAAATAGCAGTCGTGACCCTAATTTAGTCGTATAAACAACACGTTATCAGGCGACGCGGCTCCGAAGCGATGCCCGTAGAGCTAGTTTTGCTACACGACATTACCGGCGTTCTGGCTGTTCTTTTCTGCATCGGAATAGCCGAAGTCAGCACTTCTTACCATAAAGTTACTGGCCGTAGCGACTGTTGCACCCGCGCCACAGGCTACACACAATCCTCTTAACCTGGGTTTACATGCACCCGGTTGCTGGGCAATTTGCGACCATCTGGGCAGCGCTATACGGCTGCCCTTAGGGGCGAAGCTACGCTTCGAATTTGGAGGGGACTTACATTGGCTAGATTATCTATGCCCGCGCTTTTGCGCGCTGGCGTCGCATCGACCGTTATCGGGATGCTGACGCTGAACACCGGCGCGATGGCGCAGGAGCAGCCTGCTGCCGCACCGGAAGCGGCGACCATCATCGTCACCGGATCGCTGATCCGCAACCCGAACCTGAAATCGGCGACGCCCGTCAATGTGACGACGGCAGAAGAAGTCGAACTGCGGCAGGTTACGGGCGCTGAACAGCTGCTCCGCGAAATTCCGGGTGTTGTCCCGAGCATTGGCTCGGCCGTGAACAACGGCAATGGCGGCAGCTCCTTCACCGACCTGCGCGGCCTGGGTTCGAACCGCAACGTCGTCCTGCTCGACGGCGTACGTGTGGTTCCGGTCGATCTCGTGGGTCGCTTTGACCTCAACAATGTTCCCGTTGCCCTGCTGGAACGGGTGGATGTGCTGACCGGCGGTGCCTCGACCACCTATGGTGCGGATGCCATTTCCGGCGTCATCAACTTTATCACCAAGTCCGACTTCGCGGGTCTGCAAGTCGATGCCAGCACGCAAATTCTGGATGCGGGCGATGGCAACACGGTACGCCTCGACGTCACGACCGGTGCCAATTTTGACGACGGCCGCGGTAATGTCGTTCTGAGCATCGGCTATCAGCAGGCTGACCCCGTCTATCAAGGCGCGCGCAAGATCGGTCAGAATACGATCAATACCGCCAACGGCGCCAGTTCGGGGTCGGGTACGACGGTGCCTTCGCAGTTCAATTTCGGGTTTGGCCTAAGGCAGATCGCACCGGACGGTCAGTCGCTGGTCGGAAGCTATGCGCCTTTCAACTTCGCGCCCTATAATATCTTCCAAACGCCTTTCGAACGCTTCAACATCTACGCTGCGGGCCGCTATGAGATTAGCGACGCGGTGGAAGTCTATTCGCGCGGTATGTTCAACAAGATCAGCGTAGGCACCATCATCGCGCCGTCCGGTTCGTTTGGCCGCAACGTCGAGATTCCGCTCAGCAATCCCTACCTGCCCACCGGCATCCGCAGCCAGTTGTGCAATACCTATGATTTCAACTCCATGATGGAGGGTCAGCAGGGTCTCACTGCTGCGCAGTGCCAGGCGGCGGCAATGGCCACCGACCCCAAGGATCCCAATTATCGCTCCGTAAAGGGTACGATGAACCGCCGCGCGGTGGAAGCCGGTCCGCGTACCAGCGACTATAACACCACCATGTTCGATTATCGCCTGGGCTTCCGTGGCGGCATCACCGACACGATCAATTGGGACGTTTTCGGATCCTATGGTGAAAGCCACAAGATCGAAACCACCGGCGGTTATCTGATCAACGAGCGTATCGAGAATTCCCTCCTCGCTACCAACAAGGAAACCTGCCTTACGGGTGGTGACTCTTGCGTGCCCATCAACTGGTTCACGCCGACCGCCGGCGGCGTTTCGCCTGAAGGCGCGGCCTATCTCCAGGCCAGCAGCGTTACACAGACCAAGGTAAGCCTGGCGCAAGCTCGTGCCATGATCGACGGCGACTTCGGTGTCACCTCGCCCTGGGCGTCGCAGCCGATCAGCTTCGCTGTCGGCGGCGAATATCGCAAATATGCCGCTGAGCAGATCCCTGATGATTATGCTCTCACCGGCAATCTTGCAGGCTCCGGTGGACCGACGCCGGCGGTAAACGGCGGTTTCGATATTTACGAAGCCATCGGCGAGTTGATCATTCCGATCATCAGCGATCGCCCCCTGTTCGAGGATCTGACCCTGCAAGGCGGCCTGCGCTATTCCAGCTATTCCGTCGATGCTCCGACGTCGCCCAGCTACAAGACGACGACCTGGAACGTGAAGGGCACCTGGACGCCGGTGAACGGCCTGACTCTGCGTGCCAGCTATGCACGCGCCGTCCGCGCGCCCAACATTTCGGAACTTTTCTCCCCTGTCACGACCGGGCTCGTCAATCTTGATGCTGATCCGTGCGCATCGATCACTGATGAAGGCACGCGCTTCAGCCCCGGACCGACGGGTGTGCTGCGTGACGTGTGTCTTGCTCAGGGCGCAACGACCTCAAACGTCAACAACATCAACCATCCGACCGCAGGACAAGCTAATCAGACCAGCGGCGGCAACCTCAATGTCGGACCGGAAAAGTCGACCAGTTATATCCTGGGTGGATATTTCACGCCCTCCTTTGCGCCCGGTCTTTCGGTGAGCCTTGACTATTACAATATCAAGATCACCGGTGCCATCACCGAACCGGAAGTGGATGACGTCTTGAATGCCTGCTTTGGCGCAGGAAATTTGAGCGCCAGCAACCCGGCCTGCCTCGGAATTCGGCGTAACCCTGTCACGGGCGGCCTTGATGGCGATCCGACGACCACCCCGGGCGTTCCGCTGCAGCTCACCAACCAGGGACGGCTGGCTACCGATGGTATCGATCTGTCGCTCCATTATCGGACCGATATCGGCTTCGCCAAGCTGATCAGCGCCATAACGGGTAACTGGACGAACAAGAGCGTGTTCCAGGCATCGCCGTCCGCCACGCCACGCGATTGTATTGGGCGCTACGGGCAGAACTGTGGATCACTCCAGCCCAAGTTCCAGTGGACGATGCGGACCACCCTCTCGTTCGAGACGATGGATCACTCGCTGGCTTGGCGTCATCTGCACAAGTTCACTTCGGAGTTTAACAATTTCTTCGTCGGTGTTCCTTTTGGCTACACCAACGATCAGAACTTCAACAAAATTCCGAGTTATGACTATTTCGACTGGACGTCTCGCTTCAACGTTTCGGACAATGTGACACTCGTTCTCTCGGTCCAGAACATGTTCAATAAGAAGCCCCCGCTGGTCGGTAGCAATGCTGGTGAGCAAGCCTATAATAGCGGCAATACCTTCCCATCGACCTTCGATGCGCTCGGTCGTCGTTATGGCGCGGCAGTTAAGTTCCGCTTCTAAACGGATCTGACAAGTTGTAGAAAAAGGGCCGGTAAGAACCGGCCCTTTTTTTGTAGCGCGCTTCGCATCCCGCGCTTCGCATCCCGCGCGTCGCATTCTGAACATAGCTATTGCTGCGTGAGAAAGCTGGGCGCGTTTCCCCTTGTCTGTTGTACAAACCGCGCGGGCGCCAAGGATGCCTTAACCGTCTTCAGCGCATTGATCGGAAGACTGATGGAAAAGAGGCCACTGAACGGGCGTCTGGCCATTCTGCTGCTGTCTTGGTCAAGTCCGGGTCCATGCAGGCCCGTGTGACCTAACGAGCCCGGGAACAATGGACGAAGTAGAGTGCCTTGGAAGGTCATAGGCGCCACGGGACGCGGCTGGCTCTCCCATCCCGTAGTCACATGTCGACAGGTATGAAGCGACTTCCCTTCGTCACCGACGGCATGGAACCCTCAGAACAGCAAATCCGGCTTGCACTAAAGCATCCCAAGAAGCTGAAGGAACAGCTTTTCTTGATCAAGATAATGAGCGAAGCAGGTAGCATGCCCCCCTGCCGCCCGAAATTTGGACCGTGTCAGAAACTCAAGCTCTACCGACCACGTCAGTTGCTTCTATTCATGCCAGTCCGGCTACGCGTAATCAGGTCGTCCGCGTCTCGGCCTTGCTGTTCAGCTATCGCACGCCATTCGGCATTGGTCTTGCAAACCCGTCTTTTTTTGACCAACGATCCCGTCTCACTCAGCCGCTTGCAGCGCAAGGCGTTCGGGTCGTTCTTGTCCAGCGGCGGGCTTTCGGCCAGCGCCGGGACAGCGAAAATCGTCAGGGTCAGGGCGAAAATCGCCTTTTGAATATACATAAATCTTCCCCTCCATCCGAAAATGGCCGGAAGATTTCCCCCCTTCCAGCCGGAGTCGCGACGCAATGTCTATTTCTGCGCCGATTTGCTGGCATCCGCTATAGCATAAAATTGCTTCAATAGCTGCTGTTCCGCAAGCGACAGATGCGGGTTCCAGACGTCGAAGATCAGGACGACGCGCAGTTCTTCGCTGCCGTTCCAGGCTTCATGCTCAATCGTGTCGTCGAAGGCGAAAGCCTTGCCTTCTTCCCAGCGGCGGGTTTCGCCACCGACGCGGAAATAGCATTCGGGCGGCACGATCAGCGGCAGGTGGACGATCGCCCGGCTGTTGGTGACGCCGCTATGGGGCGGGATGCGGCTGCCGGGCTTGAGCAGCGAGAAAAAGGCGGAGGGCGCCCGGCCGGGGATGTCCGCGCGGGGCAGCGCCTCCAGCGCCGCGACCGTTTCCGGGCAGGCGGCGCAGAGCGCGTCATTGCGGACGCCATATTCCCACAGAAAGGCCGCGCCCCAGTCGAGCGATCCGTCGAGCGGCGTCCATTTATTCTGCGGCGTGCCGGCCTCCTGCCGCACATAGGGCCGCACCTGCGCGCCCTGATCGGCGATCAGCGCCAGAAATTCCGCGCGAATGACGTCGGTCTTCGCCTCCAGCGTCTCCATCCAGGGGAAATGGGTGCGATCGAAAAATTCGTCGGCGGGCAGGAAGGGGTAATGGAGCCCCGAACATTCGTTGCGGTAGATGCTGCGCCGGCCGAATTCGGCGTCGATACAGGCCTGAAAACGCCGGATGCTGAGCGGGTCGGCACTTTCCAGCAGCGGCGCGATGCCCTGCTCGACCGTGGCGGCAAGGTCCGCTTTATAATCGCGCACATAGGCCCGGGCCTGCTCGACAATCTCGATCAGGCCCGGCGGCATGTCGCTGGTCCCCGTCGTCAGCGCCACCACCTTGCCCCAGCTGTCGGCGGCGGCCGGCCGCTCGTCGAGCCGCTGCTGCAACTGCGCCATGCGGATCTGCGCCATCAGGTTGCGCTGGTCGATGTCGATCGCCTGTTGCAACGCCGCGCGCTCGGCCTCGTCGCGGCTGAGGCCCCGTTCGGCCGCCGCGACATTCATCCACAGCGCCGGCTCCTTTGGGTCCGCCTTCGCCGCTGCCCGGAAATGCGCGCCCGCCTGCTCGAAGGCGCGGCGGTCGAGCGCGTTCATGCCCAGCATGTTGAGCGCGCGCGGCTCGCCCGGTTCGGCCTCGATCGCCTGCGCCAGCAGCCGGTCCGACCCGTCGAGGTCGCCCCGCTGCCGCGCTCCGGCCGCCGCCGTCAGAATTTGTTCGATCGTCCCCTGCATTTCGCTCCCCATATCAGCTTCCTATCTGGCTAGCAGATGAGCCGGCGGGGGCAAGTCGCGCGCGCAGCCTGCCGGCTTGTGCCTGCGCCTGCCCCATGCCAAGGCAGGACGCGATGAGCGGGACCGATCCTAATCCAGCCGCGCCGGCGGCGATCCTGGCCGATGCACAATGGCTGGCGCATCGGTTCGACGAAAGCCACGATGCCTTTCACCTGCGCCGCGTGCCGCGCGCGCGCCATGCCGGCATCCCCTTTCTGACCGACGAATATCTGGGGGCGGAGGCGCCGCTGGTGCTGCGCCGCGATGCGGTGATGGCGCAGCCGCGCGACGAAGGCCCGCTGCATTTCATCTTTCATTCCGCCTATTGCTGCTCGACGCTGCTGGCGGCGGCCTTCGATCTGCCCGGCATCGCCATGGGCCTCAAGGAGCCGGTGCTGCTGAACGATATCGTCGGCTGGCGGCATCGCGGCGCCAAAGGGGCGGACGCGGCGCGGCTGCTCGACCAGTCCATGCATCTGCTTGCCCGTCGTTTCGGCCCCGGCGAAGCGGTGGTGATAAAGCCCTCCAATGTGGTCAATCCGTTGATCCCGGTGATGCTGGCGATGCGGCCGGACGCGCGGGCGCTGCTGCTCCATGCGCCGCTCGACGCCTATCTGGCCTCGATCGCGCGCAAGGGCATGTGGGGCCGGCTTTGGGTCCGCGACCTGTTGCAGAAACTGCTGCGCGAAGGGCTGGTCGATCTCGGCATCGCTTCGGGCGATTATCTGGGGCTCACCGATATTCAGGTGGCGGCGGTCGGCTGGCTGGCGCAGCAGGCGCAGTTTCAGCGGCTGTGCGGGCAGTTCGGCGCGCGGCTAGCGACGCTGGACAGCGAAAGGCTGATCGCCCGGCCGGCCGACAGCCTCCATGCCCTGGCCACGCTCTATGGCCTGCCGGTCGATCGCCCGCTGGCCGAAAGCATCACCGCCGGCCCGATCTTCGCGCGCGACGCCAAGACCGGCGCCGACTTCGCGCCCGGCCAGCGCAGGGAAGACGCGCAGCGCGGCCTCTCCCTCCATGCCGAAGAGGTGGAGAAGGTCGGCCAATGGGCGCGCCTGCTCGCCGACAATGCCGGTATCGCGCTCAGCCTCCCCAACGCGCTGATCTGACGCGCGCCGGCCGATGCGCGGCATAGGCCGTGCGCGCCGATTCTCACCCGCATAAGAAAAGGGCCGGCATCGCTGCCGGCCCTTTCTTTTCACATCGAACGCTCAGCGATCAGAAGCGGAACTTCGCGGCAATCGCATAGCGGCGGCCCAGCGCGTCGTAGGTCGACGGATAGACGTTGCCGCTGTTGTAGGCGGTCGAACCGATGGTGTTGCCGACGACCTTGGGCTTGTTGTTCAGCATGTTCTGAACCGTCAGCGTGATCGTGATCTCATCCGAAGCGTGGAAGCGGGTGGTCAGGTCGAAATAATGCTCGGCCTTGATCTTCCGGAACTCGGGATTGACGATGCAACCTTCATCATCGGTGGTTTCATAGTTCGGGCAACCCTGATCGGCGACCGGCAGGACCACGCCATTGGCATCCAGATTGGCGGCCAGAGCGGCAGCCATGTCGTCAGCCATCTGCTGCGGCTCGAACTTGACCGCATCGATATAGCGCCACAGCAGCGACACATCGAAATTCTCGAACGACAGCGTGCTGCGCTGCGAGAACTGCCACTTGGGCTGGATCGACGGGCAGTTGACCGAGTAGTAGCCAACGCATTCGCGGTTCAGCGACACCGAAGTGGCCTGGAACTTGTTGCTGTTGGTCCAGTTGCCGGTCAGGCTGAGCGAAAGGTTCGCGAAGCCCACATCCTTCTGGTAGTTGACCGAGAAGTCGACACCATCGGTGCTGAGCTTGCCCAGGTTCGACGTCGTCAGCAGCAGGCCCGGCGTCACGGCATAATCGCCATGAATTTCTCCGGTCAGCGGATTACGGCGGATCTGGGTACAGGCCGGGTTGTTGACGCTGTCCGCGGTCAGATTGTCGAAGCAGGCCGCGATGGCATCGCCCGGGGTGGGCGAGGTGATCGCATCGGTGATCTTGATATTATAATAGTCGATCGTCGCCGAGAAGCCACGCAGGGCCGCCGGCTGGAAGACCGCACCAAGAGTCCAGCTGTTCGACTTTTCCGGACGCAGGTTGAGGTTGCCGCCACCGGTATAGTTGGCCTGACCGGCCGGATCGTTGGTGATCGAACCGATCGAGGTCGCCGGAGCGCCCTGAGCGATACAGACCGCCGCCAGCGTCGGGTTCGACAGCGGAGCGCTGCCCGAGCAGGGGTCGGTGCCCAGGTTGGTCAGCAGCGTGTTCACCGGCGAGAACAGCTCGTCGATGTTGGGCGCGCGGACGGCATGGGCATAGTTGCCGCGGATCTTGAAGCCGTCGACCGGAGTCCAGCTACCGCCAGCCTTCCAGGTGGTGGTCTCGAAGGACGGGTTGCTCGGCGCATCGACGCTGTACTTGGAGTAACGGATGCCCGTCTCCAGCGTCAGATCCTCGAAGAAGGGCTTGTCCTGAACCAGCGGCAGGATGAGCTCGCCATAGGCTTCATAGACGTCGAAGCCGCCCGAGATGTTCGGAGCCGCACCGCCGGCACCGCCCAGATCGCCGGACTGCGACAGCAGATCCGATTCCTGCGAAGCGGTATATTTGCGATACTGGCCGCCGATGGCGAAGGCCACGGCATCCGAAGCCCAGGGGATCGACCAGCCGAAGTCGCCGTTCACGACCGCATTGGCCTGCGCCAGCGAGGTCTTGGTGACGACCTGGCTGTTGGCGTTCAGGAATGCGTTCATTTCCGGCGTGATCGAACCGTCGGGGCCGAACAGGTTCAGCGGGACGCAGCCATTGCTCTCGTCAAGGCAGGTGTCGGCGTTGGTCGACAGCAGCGCCTGGCGGACGCGCGAGTTCAGCCAGTAGCCCTTCTGGGTCTGGTTCTGCTCGCTCTGGCCATAGGCACCCGACACATCCCAGCTGATCGAGTCGGTGATGTCGCCACGGAAGCCGAGCTTATAGTCGAAGAAGGTGGTGGTGAAGTCCGAGATACGCGGACCCAGCTCGGTGGCGCGACGATAGATGGTGCTCGTCACTTCACGATAGTTGGGGTCGTTCGGATTGGTCGCCAGCGCGGCGGCCGAACATTCGGCGGCCGAGAAGAGCGGCGTGTAGATGCCGAGCGCGATGTCGGCGGCCGACGCGGTGTTGCGCTGGCAGAAGGCGTTGCGCTGCGCGGCGGTCAGATAGGGGTTGCTCAGCGGGATATCGACGCCGATGCCAAAGGCACCCGACGGCGCGATGATCGTGCTGACCGTGTTCTTCGAGAAGATGCCGCGCGTATAGGCTTCCACCGCGTCGCTGATCTCGTACCGGGCCGAGGCGAACATGTTGAAACGCTCGAACGGCGTCTGGAAGACGTTGAACGGGTTGAAGTTATAGGCGTCGAACGCGGTCGTCGGACGGAAGGCCGTACCGTCGGCCGTCACCTGACGCGTGCCATTGCCGGCAGCCGTGCCCGAGGGGTTCACGCCGGTGAAGCGCGTCGGGGTCGAGGTGCCCGAACCACCGATGGCGCCGCTGTACGAATCGATATTGTCGATCGAATAGGGGCGGCCGCCCTGATAGACGGGGTCCGACTGCTGGTAGCCGATCGAGAAGACCGCGTTGCCGCGACCATCGTCGAAATTGGCGCCCATGGTGACGTCGGCGCGGAAATAATTGCCATCGCCCTGTTCGGTGATCTGGTTCGAGACATTGGCCTCGAAGCCCGAGAAGTCCGACTTGGTGATGAAGTTCACCACGCCCGAAATGGCGTCGGCGCCATAGGTGGTGGATGCACCGCCGGTCAGCGCTTCGACGCGCTCGATCAGCGCGACGGGGATGTTGTTAAGGTCGAAACGGCCCTGCAGTTCGGCCGGCACCAGACGGTCGCCGTCCAGCAGGACGACGTTGCGGTTGGAACCAAGGCCACGAAGGTCGACGAAGGACGCGCCGCCATTGCCGTTATTGACCGCCGAACCGATGCTCGGGACGATGCCCGGGATTTCGCGCAGAATTTCTTCGGCCGTGTTGTTCTGCTTCAGCTCGATCTGGTCCGCCGTCGTGGCGGTGACCGGAGTCGAACGCTCGAGATTCGGATTGCGGATCAGCGAGCCGGTGACGACGATGGTATCAGCCGGTGCGGCGTCGGCGCCCTGCGGCGCATCCTGTGCCATGGCGACGCCCGACACCAGGGTGGCGCCCAAAATGGCAGGCGCGACGCTGGCGCGCAGAAGCGCCCTCTTAGAAAATGTTTTCACGATCCAGTCCCTTGCTCTGGAGTGAAGCGGATGATCCGCCTCCCTATTATTCCTATGGGGATATGGTGCCCGACAGCTTCACCCCCATATGGATGACCGGAACCTGCGCGGGGTGCATTGCCCTGTAAAGCGGTGGAAAACCGGGCGATCCGCTTTTGAAGTCGCATGTATCATAAATGCCACAGCGATTTTTATGTCGCTCAAACGAGGCGAACTTCCATGTCACGCAATTTTATTGCTTGGTATACGATAGACGCGCAGCTTGATTGTCCCGCCGAGGCGAGCGATGCAGGAAAATGCTTTTGACTAGGGCTGTTGCGAAGGGCGGCGCGGTGCCGGCTTGACGCGGAGGCCGTCGGGTGCATGCTGCGCCCATCGCACCGCGACCCGGAGTATATTCAGTGAAAATGACAGCTTCGTGGCTTTGGGCCACAATGCCGGCGCTTGGGCTGGTGCTTGTGTCGACGCTTGGATCGGGGGTCGGGGCCTCTGCCGCCAGCGCCGCCGATCGTCAAGCGCCGCGCGCCGAAATATTCGACGATCTGCTGAAATGCCGAGGCCTGACCGACGATCAGCAGCGGCTCGCCTGTTTCGACCGGCAGGTCGCCGCCATGGACAGCGCGGCGCAGCGGGACGAGGTGGTGGTGCTCGACAAGAGCGAACTGACCAAGACGCGCAAGACGCTGTTCGGCTTCGCCTTCCCCAAATTGCCCTTCCTGGGCGGCGACGATGACAAGGACGAAGCGCGCGAAGAGGAAGGCGTCAGCCATATCGAGGCGGTGATCGGCTCGGTCCGCTCGCTCGGCTATGGTAAATGGCAGATCACGCTGGAGGATGGCGCGCAGTGGATGACCACCGAAGCCATCACCTTCCGCGATCCCAAGCCCGGCAACAAGATCGAGATCAAGCGTGCCGCCATGGGCAGCTATATGGGCAAGATCGAGGGTGGCCGCACGGTCCGCATGAAGCGGGTCGGATAAGCGCCCGGGCGGGGC
>DAMDPH010000090.1:0-12834 GCA_032082785.1 Sphingobium sp.
CGGTGCCGTGCCGGGCGCTGCGCTCATAATCCGCCGCCATGTCGGCCAGCCGCCGCGCCATGTCGGCGAGACGCGGCCGGACCCAGGGCTTCATATGCTCGCCGGGCGGAATATCCATCTCCGCCAGCCACAGCTGCGGCAGGTAGCAGCGGTCCGCCGCCTCATCCTCGCTGATGTCGCGGGCGATATTGGCGAGCTGAAAGGCAAGGCCGAGGTCGCAGGCGCGGTCCAGCGTCGCATGATCGTCCGGATCGACGCCCATCAGCACCGCCATCATGCACCCGACCGCGCCGGCGACATGATAGCAGTAGCGCAGCATGTCCTCTTCGGTCCGCGGCCGCCAGTCGCGGGCATCGAGGGCAAAGCCTTCCAGCAGATCATGGGCATAGCGGGCGGGAATGGCGCATTCGCGCATGACATGGCCAAAGCCGTCAAAGGCGGGTTCACCCGTCACTTCGCCACGCAGGGCGGCGTCGGTCAGCACCCGCATCATCGATAGTCGCGCCTGCCCGTCGCTGACGCCGCGCAGCGTGCCGCCATGATCCTGCCCGTCGGCGATGTCGTCGCACTTGCGGCACCAGGCATAGAGGAGCCAGGCCCGCTCCCGCGTGGTCCGGTCGAACAGCGCCGACGCCATCGCAAAGGATCGCGACCCGCGCGCGATACTCTCTCGCGCATGCGCCACCAGTGCCGGACGGTCGAGCGGTTCGGCCGGAGGGCGTTCGCCCGCCGCCCCTGCCCCTTCCGCCCCGGGAAGGGGCGCGCCCGTCACAGCCGGGCCGCCTTCATCGCGAAGATCGTTTCATGCGGCTGATAGCCGGACATGGCATCGACCAGCGCATCGATGTCGTCGGCATGGACGAGGATGCCGGCATGCTGCGGCCGGATGAAGCCGGTTTCCACCATATGGCGGTTGAAGGCGATAAGCTGGTCGTAAAAGCCCGCGACATTGAGCAGCCCGACCGGCTTGTCATGATAGCCAAGCTGCGCCCAGCTGATCGCTTCCCACAGCTCGTCCATGGTGCCGACCCCGCCCGGCAGCGTGACGAAACCGTCCGACAGGTCGGTGAACAGCTGCTTGCGCTGATGCATGGTCTGGACGACATGCAGTTGGGTACAGCCGCGATGCGCCACTTCGGCGCCGACCAGCGCCTCCGGGATTACGCCGATCACTTCGCCGCCCGCCTCCAGCGCCGCATCCGCCACCGCGCCCATCAGGCCCAGCCGGCCGCCGCCATAGACGACGCCGATCCCGCGCTGCGCCAGCGTGCGGCCGACATGCCGCGCCGCATCGACATAGGTGAGGTCGGCCGGCGTTGCCGATCCGCAATAGATAGCCAGTCTCTTCATGCGTCCCATGTCCCGCGGGTCGTCGCCCGCCTTTAAGCCAGTTGTTCGAGCATCAGCGCCGCGGTCGCCTTGGCGCTGCCCACCACGCCGGGAATGCCGGCGCCGGGATGGGTGCCGGCCCCTACCAGATAGAAGTTGGGGATGACATCGTCGCGATTATGCGCCCGGAACCAGGCGCTCTGCGTCAGCAGCGGCTCCAGGCTGAAGGCGCTGCCCAGATGCGCCGACAGGTCGCGGCCGAAATCGGTGGGCGCATAATGGAAACGCGTGACGATGCGCGAGCGAATGTCGGGGATCAGCCGGTGCTGAATCTCGTCCAGGATACGCTCGGCATAGGCATGGCCGAACTGGTCCCAGTCGATCGGCAGCTTGCCCATATGCGGCACCGGCGCCAGCGCATAGAAGGTCGAATAACCCTCCGGCGCCATCGACGGATCGGTGACCGTGGGGTGGTGCAGGTAGAGCGAAAAATCCTGCGGCAGCACGCCATGATCGTAAATATCCTTGAGCAGCCCGCCATAGCGGGGGCCGAACAGGATCATATGGTGCGGAATGCCGGGCCAGCTGCCCTTGATGCCGAAATGCAGCACGAACAGGCTGGGCGACCAGCGTTTGCGCTCCAGCGCGTCGGCCTGTTTCTGCCCGCGCGGATGATGGCCGAGCAGCGCCTTGTAGCTGTGCATCAGGTCGGCATTGCTCGCCACCGCATCGGCCTCGCCGCGCCAGCCTGACGCGGTGCGGACCGCCACCGCCCGGTCGCCATGGGTTTCCACCTGCACCACCGGATCGCCGAGCCGCATCTGGCCGCCCAGCCGCTCGAAATGGCGCGCCATGCCCTGCACCAGCTGATGCGTGCCGCCCTTGGCGAACCAGACGCCGCCATCCTTCTCCAGCTTGTGAATCAGGGCATAGATGGCGCTGGTCTGCATCGGATTGCCGCCGACCAGCAGCGTGTGGAAGGACAGGGCCTCGCGCAGCTTCTCATTCTTCACGAAGGAAGAGACCATCGAATAGACCGACCGCCACGCCTGATAGCGGGCGAGCGCCGGCGCAGCGCGGATCATCGAAGCAAAATCAAGGAAGGCGACCGAGCCGAGCTTGCGATAGCCCTCCTCGAATACGCCGGCCGAATAGGCAAGGAACCGGTCATAGCCCGCCACATCCTGCGGATCGAGCTTGCCGATCTGCGCCCGCAGCGAGACATCGTCATTGCTGTAATCGAAATTCGTGCCGTCGCGCCAGTTGAGCCGGTAGAAGGGCGTAACCGGCACCAGCGGCACATCGTCCGCCATGTCATGACCCGTCAGCCGCCATAATTCGGCAAGGCAGGCGGGATCGGTGATGACGGTCGGCCCGGCGTCGAAGGTGAAGCCGTCCTTCTGCCACATATAGGCCCGTCCGCCGGGGCGGTCGCGCGCCTCGATCAACACGGTTTCCACCCCCGCCGACTGGAGGCGGATGGCCAGCGCCAGGCCGCCAAAGCCTGCGCCGATGACGATCGCTTTCTTCGCCATCAGGCGGGAGGGTTCAACAAGGCACGCATGGCGTCCCTTATGGGCACGGGCGGCCGTCCGCACAAGATGCGGATGCGGTCGCTAACGCTCGACCGGCCGGCATAAAATCGTCTGATCAACCCTGGGGAGAGGCGGTAGAAGCGCGCGAAGATGCGCCAGCGCTGTTCGGGCGCTGCCGCGCCGAACAACATTTTGCCGAGCAGCCGGTAATAAGCGCCGCGCCGCCAATGCGCCGCCGCATAG
Source organism: Sphingobium sp. (assembly GCA_032082785.1). Lineage (GTDB taxonomy): Bacteria > Pseudomonadota > Alphaproteobacteria > Sphingomonadales > Sphingomonadaceae > Sphingobium. Next base: position 3,108 of record DAMDPH010000090.1, read on the forward strand.
GCCCGGCTGCGCGCCGCCAGCTCCTTGAGCGGCTGATCGGCCAGCCAATGGGCGAAGCGGACCGCGTCAGGCAGGGAATAGCCGGTCATCGGCTGGAACAGGCCGGCACGCACGCCAGCCCGCGCGAGCGGATCGTCGGCCGGCCAATAGCGATCGAAATCACCGCCATGGACCACGGGCAGCACGCCACTCTCCCGATGCTCCACCGCTTCCACCTGCCAGCCCTGCGCCTTCGCATAGGCGGCGATGCGGCGTTCCAGCAGCGGCGCGTCCAGCGCCGGGCTGTCGCTATAATAAGTATCCTCGACAAAGATGCGCCGATCGTCCCAAGGCAGCAGATAGACGAAGCGATAGCCGTCCGCCTGCTCCACGGTCGCATCCATGATGACCGGCTGGTCCAGCCCATGGGGCACGGCGAGCCGCAGCGTCTGGCCGACAAATTTCTGCCAGCCGCAACGCAGCGCCGCCAGGTCATCCGGCCCGCGCGCGTCGATCACTGCGCCCGCGACGATGTGCCGCCCGTCACCCAGCCGCACATGGTCCGGCCCCGCCTCCACCACCGTCACCCCGGACAGCAGCCGCTCGCCAAGTTCCGCGCTCAGCCGTTCGGCAAAGCGCGCCGAGGTAATGCTGTTATAGGCGGGGTCCAGCCGCCGCTCAAAACCGGGGAACCGCACCGCGTGCCCTGCGGCCCAGCGATGCGCCGTCAGCCCCTCGGTCAGATAGCGATGTTCCGGCGCGACATCGCCGTCGAAGAAGGACCAGATATGGTTGCCGCCCGGCTTGTCCCCCTGTTCGATCAACAGGATGCGCAGCTCCGGCCGGCGTTGGCGAAAGGCGCGCGCGATGAGGCCGCCGGCCAGGCCGCCGCCCAATATCGCCAGGTCGCAGGTGAGGGGTTCGGACACGCTCCTCCTGTGAACGGCGGACGGCAGGACCGCAAGGCCGATCCGGTCCGCATATTTGCCTAAGCCCGGCCGATAGTATAGGGGGGTATAGTATGCATATTGTAGAAGATCGGGAAAAGCTGTTGGCGCGGGTGCGCCGTATCGCGGGTCAAGTCGCCGCCGTGGAGCGGCAACTCGCCGGAGACGCCGGCTGTTCGGAGACGCTGCAACTGGCCGCCTCGGTCCGTGGCGCGATCGGCAGCCTGATGGAGGAACTGATCGAGCAGCATATGCGCGCCCATGTCGCCCGTCCCGGCCTCAGCGACGAAGCCCGCGCCGCCGCGTCCGAAGAGATGCTGGCGCTGATCCGCCGCTATGGGAAGTGAGCATGGGATCCGCGCACCATCATCATGAGCAGGCTCCGCCACCCCTGGAGGGTGCGGACGAGGGCCATTATTTCGATCATATCTATTTGTCGGGCGGCCACGACCGCAATGCCAGGCGGACATTGTGGGTGGTTTGGCTGACCGCCGCCACCATGGTGGTGGAGATCGTCTTTGGCTGGCTGACCGGTTCGATGGCGCTGCTGGCGGACGGCTTCCATATGGCGACCCATGCCGGCGCGCTGGCGGTGGCGGCCGCCGCCTATAGCTATGCCCGCCGCCATGCCCGCGACCCGCGCTATACATTCGGCACCGGCAAAGTAGGCGACCTGTCGGGCTTCGCCTCCGCGCTGCTGCTGGGGCTCACCGCCTTGTTCATCGCGGTGGAATCGGCCAGCCGCTTCTTTGAACCGATCAAGGTCGCGTTCGGCGAAGCGACGCTGGTCGCGGTGATCGGCCTGGTCGTCAACATCGTCAGCGCGCTGCTGCTGGGCCATGACCACAGCCATGATCATGGGCATGGTCACAGCCATGGGCATAACCACGCCAAGGGGCATGACCACGACCATCAGGGACATAGTCATGGCCATGGCGACAATAATCTGCGCGCCGCCTATATGCATGTGCTGACCGACGCGCTGACGTCGGTGCTGGCCATTGCCGCCCTGCTGGCTGGCCGCTTCTTTGGCTGGTGGTGGCTCGATCCGGCGGTCGGCCTGCTGGGCGCGGCGGTGATCGCGCGCTGGGCCTGGGGCCTGATGAAGGACACCGCCGCCATCCTGCTCGACAGCGCCGAACCCGCGCTGATGGCGCAGGTGCGCGACCTTGCCGAGGCGGAGGGCGCGACCATCCGCGACCTGCATGTCTGGCGCATCGGCCCCCATGCCCATGCCGCGATCCTCAGCCTCGCGCCCGGCGCGGACGGCCCGGCGCTACGCCAGCGCGTGCGCGCCCTGCCGGGTATCGAGCATGTGACGGTGGAATGCAGCTGAGCGATCCGACGCCCGGCCGCCCCGTCCCTTATTGCCCGGCGAGCGCGTCCATGATCTGCCGCACGGGGCTTATGTCATGACCCGCAGCAGCGGCCTGCGCCGCCAGCACATCGGCATTGTCGCCCGACCGTGCGCGGGTCAGCGCCCACAGCAAGGTGCTGCGCGTGCCCGACCGGCAATAGGCCAGCATCTTGCCATCGCCGGCCTGCTCCAGCGCCGCCTGCATGCCGTCGAGCTGCCAGGGGGCAAAGCCGCCATGGGCGACCGGCACGGCGACATAGGCGATGCCCGCGGCCTTGGCCGCCGCTTCGATCTCGGCGCCATTGACCTGACCCGGCTCCTCATCGTCGGGGCGGTTGTTGACGATGATCGTCACCCCCTGCGCCTTGGCCTCCGCCACCTGATCGACGCTGATCTGCGGCGAAACGAGGATGCGATCGGTAAGCTTGCGGAACATGGCCCTATCTCCTTCGGCGCGCAGCCATGCGCGCTTGGAACGGCAGTTTCAAGTGTCCCGCGTCAGAGATACGGCCGGATCGCCGCCAGGAAGGCATCGCCATAGGCGTCCAGCTTCTTCTGGCCGATGCCGCTGATATGGCTCATGTCGCGCAGGCTGGCGGGGCGTTGTTCGGCCATTTCGCGCAGGGTCGAATCGTGGAAGATGACATAGGGCGGCACCCCTGCCTCCTGCGCCAGTTCGCGGCGACAGGCGCGCAGCGCGTCGAACAGCGGATCGCCCACCGGATTGGCGTCGGCGCCGTTACGCGCATTGCGCCGTCGCCGCTCGCGCCGGGGCGGCAGCAGGATGCGCACTTCCTCCTCGCCGCGCAGGATCGGCCGGGCATTGGGACCGAGCATCAGCCCGCCATGCTCCGTCGTCTCCAGCGCGTCGCGCACCAGCAGCGCGCGAGACACCGGGCGCAGCAGCGCCACTTCCTCGCCATCGACGATGCCATGGACGCTGATCTTGTCATGGCCACGCTCCCGGATCTTGTCGGTGGTGGCGCCGGTCAGCACCTGCTCGATATGGCCCGCGCCGAAACTCTGCCCGGTGCGGTAGACGGCGGACAGATATTTGCGCGCCGTCTCGGTCGCATCGAGGCTGGCGGGCGGCGACAGGCAATTGTCGCAATTGCCGCAGCCGGCGGGCGGGTCTTCGCCGAAATGGCGCAGCAGGATGGCGCGGCGGCAGGTCGCCGTCTCCACCAGCGCGCCCAGCGCGGCGACGCGCGCGCGCTCGCCCTGCTGACGCGCCGGCTCCAGCTCCATGATCCGCTGGCGCGCGCGGGCGAAATCCTCCGCGCCCCAGAAGAGATGCGCCACCGCCGGTTCGCCGTCGCGGCCGGCACGGCCGGATTCCTGATAATAGCCCTCGATCGACTTGGGCAGGCCGGCATGGGCGACGAAGCGCACGTCGGGCTTGTCGATCCCCATGCCGAACGCGACCGTCGCGACCATCACCATATCCTCGCTGGCGATGAAGGCGGCCTGGTTGGCGGCGCGCTGGCCCGGCTCCATGCCGGCATGATAGGCGCGCACCGATCGCCCGCCGCGCCCCAGCGTTTCGGCAAGCTTTTCGGTCGCGGCGCGGGTCTGGGCGTAGATGACGCCCGGCCCCGGATTGGCGGCGAGCAGGTCGGTCAGCTGCCGCGTCAGCCCGTCGCGGGGATGGACGGCATAGCGGATATTGGGCCGGTCGAAGCCGGAGATGATGAGGCCGTCTTCCGGTATGCCCAGCTGGACCAATATGTCCTTGCGCGTATGGGCATCGGCCGTCGCCGTGAGGGCGAGACGCGGCACATCGGGAAAGTCGTCGAGCAACGGCCGCAGCAGGCGATAGTCCGGGCGAAAATCATGGCCCCATTCGGACACGCAATGCGCTTCGTCGATGGCGAACAGCGCCACCTTGGCCGACCGCAGCAGCGCGCGAAACCCTTCCCCGCTCGCCCGTTCCGGCGCGACATAGAGAAGATCGAGATCGCCCGCGCGCAGCCGGTCCTGCGTCTCCCGCCAGTCGGCATCGACGCTGGTGAGGCTGGCGGCGCGAATGCCCACCGCCTGCGCCGCGCGCAGCTGGTCGTGCATCAGCGCGATCAGCGGCGACACCACCACGCAGCATCCCTCCAGCGCCACCGCCGGCAGCTGATAGCATAGCGATTTGCCCGCGCCCGTCGGCATGATGGCCAGCGTCGGCCGGCCAGCCATGACGCGCCCGACCACCTGGTCCTGAACGCCGCGAAAGCTGGTGAAACCGAAAATATCGTGGAGAAGCGTGGGAATGTCGGGCCGCATGCGGGGAGCCTTAGCGGCTTGCGGCCGGCGCGGCCAGTGCGCGCCGCCGCTTCAGTCGACGGGATCGAGCAGGCAGCCCCAGCCGGGCCGAAAGCGCGCCGTGCGCCGGGCGATCAGCGGCACGCTGCCCTCCACGGCCCGTTCGTCCGGCCGGTCGGTCAGCCGCACCATCGCCATACCCGGCTCCTTGTCGCGGTCGCAACTCTCCATGCTGCGCCCTTCGACATAGCGGCAGGAACAGCCCATCCGCGCGCCATAGGCTGCCCCCAGACGCGCCCGTGCGCCCAGCTCCGTCCAGTGCCAGGTGAAGGCGCCGATCAGCGCCAGCCCCAGCACGGCCGCCGCCACACCCCATTTCCGCCGCACCGCCATTCGACTTTCCGTTTCTTCCGCTAAGCTGGACAGGCGCACAGATGATTTTACCCGCGCCGGAATCGCTCTAAGGGGGCCGGCTTATGCATATGGACAGCCGAATCGTAAAGCGCCTTGGGCTGGCGCTGGGCGCCGCGTCGCTTCTGGGCCTTGCGGGCGCCTATGCCGGGCGCGCGGCGTCGGTAGACGCGCCCGTCTACCGGGTCGCCGACGACCTGCCGGTGTCGTCCGCGACCCTGCGCGCCGTCATCGACCCGCTGTTCGACGATGATGCGATGGGCGAGACGCGCGCGCTGCTGGTGCTGCGCAATGGCGAGCTGGTGGCGGAACGCTACGCCCCCGGCTTCACGCCCGAAACCAAGCTGCTGTCCTGGTCGATGGCGAAGAGCGTGACGGCGATGCTGGTCGGGCTGATGGTGTCGGACGGGCGGCTTGCGCTGGATTCGCCGGTGCCGGTGCCGGCCTGGAGCCAGCCGGGCGATCCGCGGGGAAAGATCACGCTGCGGCAATTGCTCTCGATGACCAGCGGCCTCGACCATGTCGAGGATGGCGAGCCGGTGACGCGCGGCGACACGGTGCGGATGCTGTTCCTCGATGGCGCGCAGGACAGCGCGACCTTCGCCGAATCAAAGCCGCTCGCCCATGCGCCGGGAACCGTTTTCTCCTATTCGACCGGCAGCACCATGATCCTCGCCGACCTCATGACGCGGATGCTGACCAACAGCAACGATCCCGATACCCGGCGGCGGGCGATGCAGATGTTCATCGACGGCCGGCTGAAGGCACCGGCCGGCCTGTCCAGCCTGACGCCCGAATATGACGCCGCCGGCACCATGCTGGCCGGCAGCATCATGCATATGACGGCGCGCGATTATGGCCGGTTCGGCGAATTGCTGCGCAACCATGGCCGCTCGCCGTCCGGGCATCAGATCGTGCCGGAGAAGTGGGTCGACTATATGCGCGCCCCCTCCCGCCGGCATCAGGCCTATGGCGCACATCTCTGGCTCAACCGGGATGCGGCGCAAAGCCCGCTCATGCCCGGCGTGCTGCCGTCGAGCCTGTTCGGCTGCGTCGGCCATAACGGCCAATATATCCTCGTCTCGCCGGGCCAGCGGCTGACGGTCGTGCGGATCGGCATGTCCCCCCATAAGGAGGAACGGGCCGCGGTGCGGGCGCAGCTCGCCAAGCTGATCCAGCTTTTCCCCGCCTGATCCGCGCAGCCTGCGCTACAGGCGAAACCGCCCCTCGATCACGCTGCGGCAGGCGCCGGTGAGCAGCACCCGGTCGCCCTCCAGCCGGCAGCCGATCCGGCCGCCGCGCGCCGACGCCTGATAGGCGCTGATCTCCGTCCGGCCGAGCCGCGCCGCCCAATAGCAGGTGAGCAGCCCATGCGCCGACCCGGTCACCGGATCTTCGTCGACCCCGCCGCCCGGCACGAAGACGCGGCTGATAATGTCGCTATCCTCACCCGGCGCAGTCGCCATCAGCAATATGTCGCCCATGCTGCGCAGCGCCGCGAAGTCGGGCGTCAGTGCCCGCACCGCGCTGGCGTCGGGATAGAGGAAGATGGCATAGCCGCCCTCACGCCAATAGCTTTCCAGCACCGGCCCGCCGATCGCCGCCGCCAGCGCCGGCATCGCGCGCGGCGCGCTGTCCCAGGCGGGCAGCGACAGGCGATAGCCCGCCCCGTCCCGCGCCACCGTCAATATGCCGGCATGGCGGGTGCGGAAGCGCACCGCCGTCCTCTCCCCCATCAGCACATGCGCGCTCGCCAGCGTGGCATGGCCGCACAGCTTCACCTCCACCGTCGGCGTGAACCAGCGCAGCGCATAGTCCGCTTCGGCATCGTCCGGTGTCGGAATGGTGAAGGCGGTTTCCGACAGATTATTCTCCGCCGCGATCGCCTGTAGCGTGGCATCGTCCAGCCAGCTCTCGAGCGGCATCACCGCCGCCGGGTTGCCGGTAAAGGGCGCGTCGGCAAAAGCGTCGACCTGATAAAAGGGAAGGCTGGTCATGGCGGTCCTCCTTGGCTGGCTCCTCATGCCGGCGCGGCGGCCCGACCGACAGGGCCGCCGCCGCGCAATTGGTCCGCTCAGCCGATCAGCACCAGCGTCCCGCACACCGCCAGCCCGACCAATATGTTGAGCGGCACGCCGATGCGGACGAAATCGGCGAAGCGATAGTCGCCTGCGGCATAGACCAGCGCATTGGTCTGATAGCCGATGGGAGTGGCGAAACAGGCCGACGCGCCAATCATCAGCGCGATCACCAGCGGCCGGGGATCGACGCCCAATTGCTGCGCCAGCGCGATGGTGATGGGCGTCATCAGCGCCGCTACCGCATTGTTGCTGAGCAGTTCGGACAGGATCAGCGCGGCGAAATAGACGATGAACACCAGCGACCAGCCGGGCGCCACCTCCATCAAGGGCGTGATCCAGCCGACCATCAGCGCGACGCTGCCCGACTGTTCCAGCGCCAGCCCGACGGCGAGCATGGCGAAAATCAGGATCAGCACGTCGCCGTCGACCGATTGCCAGGCTTCCTCCGGGTCGATGCAGCGGGCGAGCAGAATGACGCCAATGGCGATCATGGCGGCGAAACCGATGCTGATGATGTTCATCGCCGACAGGCCGATCACCGCCGCCATGGCGGCGATGGCGATCCACGCCTTGCTACGCCGGAAGGCGCGGGTGCGGCTGATGTCGACGCCCATCAGATGGGGATTGTCGCGCAGCGATCGCATCGCGTCGTCGCTGCCGGCGATCAGCAGCCGGTCGGCGCCCCGGATGCGCGCGCTCGCCAGGTCCGGCCCCGGCAGATGGCGGGCACGGGTGATGCCGATAATGCGGACGCGCAGCGCGTGGAGGAAGGGAATATTCGCCAGCCGCTCGCCGATGGAGGGGTGGCTTGGCGCGACCATCGCCTCGATCACCGTGCCCTCGCGCCCGGACGTCGTCGAATCCGCCGCAAAGCCCAGCTCGAACTCGCCCGCCTCGCGAATGGTCAGCAGCGCCGTTCCGTCCGCCCGCACGATCAGCCGGTCGCCTGCCAACAGCTCCTCCGTATCGGCAGGGTCGCGCATGATCTTCTTGCCGCGCTTGAGGCCCAGCAGCACCGCGGAACGGCCGAACAGATGCAATCCGCCAATTTCCCGGCCGATCAACATACTGTCATGCGGCACGACCAATTCGGTGAGATAGACTTGCGCATTGCCGCCGGTCGCGCCGGAAATGGCGGGCGGGTCGCTCGGCAGGAGGAAGGATAGACCCAGCAGCGCCACCAGCCCGACCAGCGTACCCGCCAGGCCATAGGGCGCGATGGTGAAGATGCCGAAGGGCACCAGCCCCTGTTCCGCCGCGATGCCGGCGACGATCAGGTTCGTGGACGTACCGATCAGCGTGATACAGCCGCCAAGCACCGACACGATGCTGAGCGGCATCATCAGCTTCTTGACCGGCACCTTCGTCACCTGCGCCAGGCGGAAGATGATGGGGATCATCACCACCACCACCGGCGTATTGTTGAGGAAGGCGGACGCGACGGTGCTGCCCACCATCACCTCGACAATGGCGAGCTTGGGACGCTTCTGTGCCCGGGTGATGATCATGTCGGCGACGCGGTTGATGACGCCGGTGCGGATCAGCGCGCCGGTCAGCACGAACATGGCGCCGATGGTCAGCGGTGCGCTGTTGGAAAAGACGGAGAACAGCCCCCGCTCGTCAATCAGTCCCAGCGCGGCATAGGTGCAGGCGCCCAGCACCGCGACGACGGTCGGCGAATAGCGTTCGCGCACGAAGGCGACGAACATGCCGACAAGAATGAGGATACCGATTTCCGCCCGATACACGCCCAACAGAGCGGTGATGAAATGCATATGAAGAAGGCCCCCTCCGACGTTCGCCCCTTCAATAGCCTGCGCTCGTAAAATGGGCCAGCCATGATGAACATGACTGGCCCGTGTTAGCGGCGTCAGGGGACAGTTTGACCGTCAGGTCGCTCGAAGGCGATGACGCTCCCCAGGCTTACGCTCTGCCGCTCACCCTCCCGCGGGTGACGATCGGAGCTTATCGCAGTCCCGCCGAGTCGTCTCGCCCGATCGGCGGCTTTTATCCTTCGGCAGGGGCAGTCCGGCGCGTTACGGCCGGGTTACAGGCCTGTGTCAGCCACATTGCGCCCGGTGCAGCAATTTCTGATCCGCCAGCACCAGCGCCATCATCGCCTCCACCACGGGCACGCCGCGAATGCCGACGCAGGGATCATGCCGGCCCTTGGTGACGATGTCGGACGCCTCGCCGTCCCGCGTCACCGTTTCCACCGGGATCAGGATGGAGCTGGTCGGCTTGAAGGCGACGCGCAGCTTCACCGGCTGCCCGGTGGAAATGCCGCCGGCGATCCCGCCCGCATGATTGGCCAGGAAGACGGGGCCGTCTTCAGGCCGGTCGCCATTGGGCCGCATCGGATCGGCATTCTGCTCGCCCCGCAGTCGGGCCGCGCCGAAGCCGTCGCCGATCTCCACGCCCTTCACCGCATTGATGCTCATCATCGCCGCCGCCAGTTCGCTGTCGAGCTTGGCATAGAGCGGCGCGCCCCAGCCGGCGGGCACGCCGCTGGCGACGCATTCCACCACCGCGCCGAGCGAGGAACCATCCTTGCGCGCGGCATCGACCATCGCCTCCCAGCGCACGGCCGCCTCGGCATCGGGGCAGAAAAAGGGATTGGCGTCGATCTGCGCGGCGTCGAACCGCGTATAATCGATGGCATCGCCGCCAAGCTCGCTCACATAGGCGAAAATATCCACGTC
>DAMDPH010000091.1:0-12704 GCA_032082785.1 Sphingobium sp.
CCGCCCTCCGCCTCCGCCTCGCGCGCCAGTGTCTCGGCGGCATCATCCAGAGCGGGGAAGCTGTTGCGCCGCGCGGCGAGGAAACGGCGCGCCTCCGCCACCGGATCGGCCGCCTGCATGAGGTCGCCGCTGTCCGCGCCCCGATCCGCCAGCGCCAGCTGCTCCTCGCGATAGCTGGTGTGGAGCCGCAGCAGCGCTTCGGTGATGCCGGGATAATTGACCGCGACATCCGCCGTGGCGAGCGCGGGCAGGTCGATATCGGCGAACATCGGATCGCGCAGCACCGCCTGCAACCGCGCGCTCTGCTCCGCACCGCCATCGCCGGCAAGGTCCGCCATGTCGAGCCGGTAGGTGCGCGCCACGCGCAGCAGCATGTCGGCCGTGACCGGGCGCTGGTTCCGCTCCAGCAGCGCCACATAGCTCGCCGAAATGTCGAGATCGGCCGCCATGTCGGCCTGCGTCAGGCCCAGTTCGCGCCGCAGCCGCCGCAGTCGCGGCCCCATATAGACGGGACGGTCCTTCGCCATGCGGCCTCTCCTGTAGCATCTTTACAGCTGTACAAGTTTAGCTTGTAAAGTTCGACAAGTGAACCGCCCACCCTCTGCCACGGCGGAAAAAACAGCATTAGCTGGCGCCATTCCCATCAGGAGAGGACCGCCATGACCTATCAGCAGGAGCGCGCCAAAGCGGACGCGCTGATCGACACCCGCCCCGACTGGAACGGCATCGCCGCCGATTCCGTCAGCCGCATGCGCTTGCAGAACCGGTTCCGCACCGGGCTGGACATTGCCCGTCACTGCGCCGGCATCATGCGCCGCGACATGGCGGCCTATGACGCCGATCCGGCCGCCTACACCCAGTCGCTGGGCTGCTGGCACGGCTTCATCGCGCAGCAGAAGATGATCGGCATCAAGAAACATTTCGGCACCACGCGCGGCAAATATCTCTATCTGTCCGGCTGGATGATCGCCGCGCTGCGCAGCGAGTTCGGCCCGCTGCCCGACCAGTCGATGCATGAAAAGACCAGCGTGCCCGCCCTGATCGAGGAACTATATACCTTCCTCAAGCAGGCCGACGCGCGGGAATTGGGCATGTTGTTCCGCGACCTCGACGCCGCGCGCAAGGCGGGCGATCAGGCCGAGGAGCAACGGCTGACACAGGCGATCGACGGCTTCGAAACCCATGTCGTGCCGATCATCGCCGACATCGACGCCGGCTTCGGCAATGCGGAGGCGACCTATCTGCTCGCCAAGAAGATGATAGAGGCGGGCGCCTGCGCGCTCCAGATCGAAAATCAGGTGTCGGACGAAAAGCAATGCGGCCATCAGGACGGCAAGGTCACCGTCCCGCATGAGGATTTCCTCGCGAAGATCCGCGCCTGCCGCTACGCCTTCCTCGAATTGGGGATCGACGATGGCATCATCGTCGCCCGCACCGACTCGCTGGGCGCCGGGCTGACCAAGCAGATCGCCTATAGCCGCGAGCCCGGCGATCTGGGCGACTTGTATAACGGCTTCCTCGACTGCGAGCCGGTCGATCCCGCGCAGCCCGGCCATGGCGATGTGCTGATCAGCCGCGAAGGCCGGCTGATGAAACCCAAGCGCCTGCCCAGCAATCTCTACCAGTTCCGCGCCGGCACTGGCGAAGATCGCTGCGTGCTCGATTGCATCACCGCCTTGCAGCATGGCGCCGATCTGCTGTGGATCGAGACGGAAAAGCCGCATATCGAGCAGATTGCCGGGATGGTGGACCGTGTCCGCGCGGTCGTTCCCGATGCGAAGCTGGTCTATAATAATTCGCCCAGCTTCAACTGGACGCTCAACTTCCGCCAGCAGGTCTATGATCGCTGGGCGGGCGAGGGCCGCGACCTCAGCGGCTATGATCGCGCGCGGCTGATGCAGGCGGATTATGACGGCAGCGCGCTTGCGGTCGAGGCGGACGCGAAGATCCGCAGCTTCCAGCAGGATGCCTCGGCGCGGGCGGGCATTTTCCACCATCTCATCACGCTGCCCACCTATCATAGCGTCGCGCTGTCGACCGACCGGCTCACCCGCCGTTATTTCGGCGAGGACGGGATGCTCGGCTATGTCGACGGGGTGCAGCGCTGCGAAATCCGGGAGGGCATCGCCTGCGTCCGGCACCAGAATATGGCCGGCAGCGACATTGGCGACGATCATAAGGAATATTTCGCCGGTGAAGCCGCGCTCAAGGCCGGCGGCGCGCATAATACGATGAACCAGTTCGCCGCCTGATGGACGGGTAAAGAAAAGGCGCCGGCCGCAGGGGAGCGGCCGGCGCCTTTTTTATGGTATCAGGCGACGCCCGTGCGCTGCCGCACCGTCTGCTTGAGAATGTCTAGCGGCATCGCGCCCAGCCGCAGCACATCGTGGAAGGCCTTGATATCGAAGCGCGCGCCCTGCGCCTGCTTCACTTCCTCACGCAATTCGTTCCACACCGTATGGCCGATCTTGTAGCTGCATGCCTGGCCCGGCCAGACGGTATAGCGGTCGATCTCCCCCTGGCTGCGGCCGCGCGCGATGCCGGTGGTGGCGATCAGATAGTCGGTCGCCTTCTCCCGGCTCCAGCGTTTGGCATGCAGGCCGCTGTCCACCACCAGCCGGGTGGCGCGGAACAGCAGCGACTGGAGATAGCCGACCCGGCCCAGCGGATCGCCTTCGAACATGCCCATCTCGTCCGCCAGCTGTTCGGCGTAGAGCGCCCAGCCTTCGCTATAGCCGCTATAGCCGCCGCGCCGGCGGATCAGCGGAATGGCGTCGGATTCGAGCGCCACCGACACCTGCAGATGATGGCCCGGTTCCGCTTCATGATGGGTCAGCGTCGCCAGCCCGAATTTCGGCCGGTCGAACGTGTCGCGCAGGTTGATATAATAAATGGCCGGTCTCGTCCCGTCGAGCGAGGCATTCTGATAATAGCCGCCCGGCGCACCCGCCTGGATCGTCACCGGCACGCGCCGCACCTCGACCGGCGCCTTGGGCAGCGTGTGGAAGGCTTCGCCCAGTCGCGCCTGCATCGCCGCAATCTGACGATTGAGCTGCGCCAGCAGCGCCTCGCGGCCCGGATCGGTATTGGGGAATAGCTGGTCCGGTCGCTTGTTGAGCGCCACCAGCCGGTCGCCGACCGTGCCCTGGCTCATGCCCTCGCCCTTGAGGATGGCGTCGATGCGGCCGCTGATCTCGGCGACCTGCTCCAGCCCCAGCCGGTGGATCTCCTCGCCGCTCATCTGCGTCGTCGTCGCCGCTTCGGCCGCCGCCGCATAAAAGGCGTCGCCATCGGGCAGGCGCCATACGCCCGCATCATGCGTTGCCTTCGCGCGCAATTGCTGCACCAGCGACCGCTGCCGGTCGACGGCGGGGAAAATTTTCTCTGCAACGATCTTTTCCGCCTGCGCCGCCCGTTCGGGCGGAAGGCCGGCCGCCGCCAATTTTCGCGCGAAGGAGGCGACCAGCACCGTCTGCGCCGCCGGCTGATCGCGCAGCGACGCCTGGATCTTCATCGTCGTGTCAAGGATATAGTCGGGCGCGAACACGCCCTTGGCCGCGTCCGCTTGCTGCCGCGCGGTTTCGCCGTCCAGCGCTGCGGGAAAGGCTTCGAGGCGCGACAGATAGGCGTCGGCATCGGCGGCATCCTTCACCCGATGCTGGGAGTCGAGGAAATCGGGCACGTCGCGATAGCTGCCGGTCAGCTGGCTCAGCACATAGGGGGCATAGCGGCCCGCCGTCTCGCCATAGCCGAACCGCTCGCCTCCGACCGAGCGGCTCAGCTGATATTGCACCACATCATAATCGATCTGCGACGCCTCGTTCAGCTTGGCGCGATCGATGCCGGACAGCTCGCGCGCCTGCGCCTTGCTGCGCGCCAGATCCTTGGCCACGCCCGCCGCTGTCGTGTCGCTCAGCTGCCCGCGCAGCGCCGCGCGCGCGCCGGTATCGAGGCCGAGCCGGGTTGCCGATTCCGGTGAGTCCGCCAGCCGATCGTAGAAGAAGCGGTCGAGCATGGCGCGCAACCGCGCATCCTCGCCGCCGCTCTGGGCAAGGGCGCGGGGGGTGGACAGGGCAATGGCAGCGGCGCCGCTGCTGGCGAGGAATTGACGACGATCCACGATAGTCTCCGATGGCAAGCGACGGCCGAAACCGTCAGGCTGCGGCCTTTGTGACGGCAGTTCATTCGCTTGGCTAGGGCAGGGTGCAGGCCACTGGACAGCGGCAAAGCGACCGCTATGGCAAAGACGGCCCCGCTGTCCTTGCGCGGCCGGTCGTTGAAAGGTCGCCCATGTCCTACACGCTCGTCATCGCGAACCGCAATTATTCCAGCTGGTCGCTGCGTCCCTGGCTGCTGATGAAGGCGCTGGACATTCCGTTCGAGGAGCGGATCGAGCCTTTTCTGCTGCCCAGCAACTATGACGCCTTCCGCGCCTTTTCCCCGACCGGGCAGGTGCCGGTGCTGATCGATGGCGAGCGCACTGTCTGGGACACGATGGGCCTCGCTCTTTATCTTGCCGACCGGCATGAAGGGCTGTGGCCCACCGACGCGGCGGCGCGGGCCTGGGCGCAATGTGCGGTCGCGGAAATGCATGGCGGCTTTCATGCGCTGCGCAGCGAATGCGTCACCAATATCGGCGTGCGCGTCGCCCTGCGCGCGCCGTCGCCGGCGCTGGAGCGGGATGTCGCCCGGCTGCGGGAGCTGTGGGAGGAGGGGCTGGCCCGGTTCGGCGGCCCTTATCTGGCGGGCGACCGGCTGACCGTCGCCGATGCCTTTTACGCGCCGGTCGTCTTCCGCATCCAGACCTATGGGCTGGACGTCGGGCCGGTGGCGCGGACCTGGGTCGACCAGATGCTCGCCCACCCGGCGATGCGCGCCTGGGAAGAGGCGGCGCTTGCGGAAGTCTGGCGCGAGGCAGGGCATGAGGCGGAGTGCCAGGCGGCAGGCGAGATCATGGAAGATCGACGCGCTCTGTAACTTTCTTGCCGGTGGCGCGTAGGAAAGGGTATAAATGCACTGCTTACCCCCTTTCGCGCCGAGGTTTCCCCGTCTAGAGGGACGCCACCATGGTTAAAGCCCGCACCCTCTATGAGAAGATCTGGGACGCGCATGTTGTGGAGCGTCGCCCGGATGGAACCTGCCTGATCTATATCGATCGCCACCTCGTGCATGAGGTGACGAGCCCGCAGGCTTTTGAGGGGTTAAGGCTGGCCGGGCGCAAGGTGCGCCGGCCCGATCTGACGCTGGCGGTGCCGGACCATAATCTGCCGACCACGCCGCGCCGCGACGCCGCCGGCAACCGCATCCCCATCGCCGACCCGCAGAGCGCCGAGCAGCTCGCCGCGCTGGAGCGGAATGCGCCCGAATTCGGCGTGCGCCTGATCGGCGACGCCGATGTCGAACAGGGCATCGTCCATGTCGTCGGGCCGGAACAGGGCTTCACCCTGCCGGGTACGACCCTGGTGTGCGGCGACAGCCATACCAGCTCGCACGGCGCGCTCGGCGCGCTCGCCTTCGGCATCGGCACCAGCGAGGTGGAGCATGTGCTTGCCACCCAGACGCTGCTGCTCAAACAGTCGAAGACGATGGAAGTCGTGGTCGAAGGCAGGCTGGGCGCCGGCGTCACGCCCAAGGATGTGGCGCTCGCCATTTGCGGCCGCATCGGCACCGCGGGCGGCACCGGCTATGTCATGGAATATCGCGGCTCGGTGTTCCGCGACATGTCGATCGAGGGGCGGCTGACCGTCGCCAACATGTCGATCGAGGCCGGCGCGCGCTCGGGCCTGTTCGCGCCCGATGAAAAAACCTTCGCCTATCTGAAAGACCGGCCGATGGCGCCGCAGGGCGCGCAATGGGACGCCGCCGTCGTCTGGTGGAAGACGCTGGCGACCGACGAGGGTGCGGTCTTCGACAAGAGCGTCGTGATCGACGCCGCCGATATCGTGCCCAGCGTCACCTGGGGCACCAGCCCCGAGGATGTCGTGCCGGTGACCGGCGTGGTTCCCGATCCCGACGCGTTCGAGGATGCGTCCAAGCGCGCCGCCGCCCGCAAGTCGCTCGACTATATGGGCCTCACCGCCGGACAGCGGATGGAGGATGTGACGGTCGAGCATATCTTCATCGGCAGCTGCACCAACAGCCGCATCGAGGATCTGCGCGCCGCCGCCGCCCTGCTCAAGGGCCGGCGCATCGCCGGTGGCATCAAGCACGCGATGGTCGTCCCCGGTTCGGGCCTGGTCAAGCGCCAGGCCGAGGCGGAAGGGCTGGACCGCATCTTCACCGAAGCGGGCTTCGAATGGCGCGAGCCGGGCTGTTCCGCCTGCCTTGGCATGAACCCGGACAAGGTGCCGGCGGGCGAACGCTGCGCCTCGACCAGCAACCGCAATTTCATGGGTCGACAGGGGCCGGGCGCCCGCACCCATCTGGTCTCTCCCGCCATGGCCGCCGCCGCCGCGCTGACCGGACGGCTGACCGACATACGCAGACTGATGAACGACGTTGATATGGAAAATGGGGAGGGAATGGTCGCATGAAGAAGGTGTTCTGGCTGTTGACGATCGGCGCTCTGGCGAGCGCGGCGATGGCCGCGACGCTGGGCCGTGCCGAGGATCTGCCCGAATCACCGGCGGCACAGGTGCGCTGATGGAGAAGCTGACCAGTGTCGAGGGCAGCGCCTATCCGTTCGGCATGAAGAATGTCGACACCGACATCGTCATCCCCGCCCATTGGCTCAAGACCATCTCGCGCAGCGGCCTTGGCAAGGGCGCGTTCGAAGTGCTGCGCAAGGAAGAGGGCAATGTCTTTGACGATCCGGCCTATGCCGGCAGCCCGATCCTGATCGCCGGCGACAATTTCGGCTGCGGGTCGAGCCGCGAACATGCCGCCTGGGCGCTTGCCGACCTTGGCATCCGCGTTGTCATCGCGCCGAGCTTCTCGGATATTTTTTCCGGCAATGCGTTCAAGAACGGCATCTTGACCGTGGTTCTGCCGCAGTCGGCGATCGACCGGCTGATGGACGTGGCGCAGCAGAATGAGCCGATCCATATCGACCTGGAGGCGCAGAGCGTCACCACCCGCTTTCAGGACCGCTTCGCCTTCGATATCGATCCGTTCCGCAAACATTGCCTGCTCGGCGGGCTGGACGAGATCGGCCTGACGCTGGGCGACAAGGACGTCATCGACGTCTATGAAGCGCGCACGGCGGCGGAAAGGCCATGGCTGGTGCCTACCCCCGTTGCCTAAAGTCGCGGTTCGGCATATTCGGGCGGAAACGGGGACATCAACAAGGCGTTTCAGGGCATGACCACATTCGACGATCGCGAGCGCGCATTCGAAAACAAGTTCGCGCACGACCAGGAGATGCAGTTCCGCATCCAGGCCCGCCGCAACCGCCTGCTGGGCGAATGGGCCGCCGCCAAAATGGGCCTGACGCCCGAAGAAACCGACGCCTATGCCAAGGCGGTGGTGCAGGCCGATTTCGAGGAAGCGGGCGATGAAGATGTCATCCGCAAGCTGATGGGCGACATGACCTCGGCCGGGATCGACATAGACGAGGCCGGCGTCCGCGAAGCGCTGGAAGAACAGGCCGTGGTTGCCCGCCGCCAGTTCATGGAAGCCAAATAAGCCACGGGAGCAGCCGCCATGCCGATGGCCGCCGATGAAATTTCCGACATGATCCGCAGCGCCATTCCCGATGCGGAGGTCGAAATCACCGACCTTGCCGGCGATGGCGACCATTATGCCGCGCGCGTCGTGTCGGAAAGCTTTCGCGGCATGAGCCGCGTGGCGCAGCAGCGTGCGGTCTATGCGGCGCTGGGGGGGCGCATGGGTGGCGTGCTGCACGCCTTGCAACTGACGACCGCCGTTCCCAACTAACGGCCACCCCGATTTGACGCGCTCGCCGGTGGTCGGGCGCCTGACAGGAATGGAATATCACATGACCGACGCCGTGCAGCAGCGGATCGCCGAGATCGTCACTGGCAATGACGTGGTGCTTTTCATGAAGGGCACGCCGCTCTTCCCGCAATGCGGCTTTTCCAGCCGCGCCATCGCCATATTGGAGCATCTGGGCGTCGCCTATGAAACGGTCGACGTGTTGCAGGATCAGGCCGTGCGCCAGGGCATCAAGGGCTATTCCGACTGGCCGACCATTCCCCAGCTCTATGTGAAGGGCGAATTTGTCGGCGGCAGCGACATCATGATGGAAATGTATGAAGCGGGCGAGCTGCAACAGCTCATGACCGATCAGGGCGTCGCCGCGTCCAACTGATCCGTTAATTGGGTCTTGCAAAAGGGCGGCCCGGGCAACCGGGCCGCCCTTTTGCGTGCGCAGGCCCGTTACACCAACGCGCTTATCCGGTATTCAGGCATGAGATCATAAGGAGAGAGTGTCGCCATGCTGCTTCGTCACGCCCGTTCGCTGCTGTTCCTGCCCGCTTCCAATGCGCGGGCCATTGCCAAGGCGCGGACGCTGCCCTGTGATATGGTGATTTTGGACCTTGAGGATGCGGTGGCCGACGACGCCAAGGATGTGGCGCGCGAGCAGGCGGTGGAGGCGCTGGCGGAGGGGTTTGGCGACCGCATCGCGGCGGTACGGATCAATGTCGCCGGGGCGCCCTCCTATGGGATGGAGCTGGTGGCGCTCAAGACCGCGGCGGCCGATTTCGTCGTGCTGCCCAAGGTGGAAGATCCCCGGCAGGTGCGCGATGTATTCAGCGTCTGTCAGAAGCCGGTCATCGCCATGATCGAAACCGCTCTTGGCGTGCTGGCGGCGCCGGCCATCGCGGCGGGGGAGGGCTGCGCCGGGCTGTTCATGGGCCATAACGACCTGCGCCGCGACCTCGGCATCCCGCCCTCGGCCGGACGCGACGGGCTGATGCACGCCAAGCAGGTGGTGATTTTGGCGGCGCGGGCGGCGCGCGTCCCGGTGTTCGACGGCGTGTTCAACCGGCTGGACGATGAAGCCGGGCTGGAAGTGGAAAGCGCGCAGGGCCATGCGCTCGGCTTTGACGGCAAGACGCTGATCCACCCGTCGCAGGTGCCGGTCGTCAACCAGATTTTCGGTCCGGACGCGCAGAGCCTCGCCGATGCGCGTCGGCTGGTGGAGGCCGCGCGCGGCGGGGCCGAGCGGTTCGAGGGGCGCATGATCGAAGCCATGCATGTCGAGGAGGCCCGCGCCCTCATCGAGCGCGCCGAAGCGCTGGAGGCTTAGGCCGGGGCGCGGTGGCGGGCGGTCAGCAGATAGTTGATCGCCTTGTTCTGCGACAGGATGAAGCCGTGGCGCGGGTCGAAGGCCAGGCCGCTGCTATCCGTCACCTCCATCCCGGCCGCTTCCAGCAGCGCGGTCAGCTCCTCGGGCGTGAGGAACTTGTTCCAGTCATGCGTGCCCTTGGGGATGCCGCCGATCGTCTCGCCAATGTCGATCATGGCGACGCGCGAAAGCGGCGTGCGGTTGGGGGTCGACAGGATCATCAGCCCGTCGGGCGCCAGCCGGTCGGTCAGCGCGCGGACGAAGCCGGCAGGGTCGGCGACATGCTCGATGACTTCCATCGAGGTGACAAGGTCGAAACCCGTCTCCTCCAGCGCCTCGACCGGGGTGGCGCGATAGTCGATGGAAAGCCCCTGCGTCGCGGCATGAGCGTTGGCGGCGGCGATATTCTCCGGCGCGGCATCCAGCCCCGTCGCCGTCGCGCCCAGCCGCGCGAGCGGCTCCGTCAGCAGCCCCGCGCCGCAACCGACGTCGAGCGCGCGCTTGCCCGAGAGCGGCCGGAAATCCCGTTCCCGCCCCGGCCACTGCCGGTCGATGGCGGCGCGGATATAGCGCAGCCGCACCGGGTTGAGCTTGTGCAGCATGGCGCTGCTGCCCTTGGGATCCCACCATTGCGCCGCCATCGTCCCGAAATGCGCGGCCTCGCGCGGGTCGATGGTGGCAGAGGGAGAGGCGGGAGCGGAGGGGGCGGAATGGGGCATGGCTATCCTGTCGCCGGGCCGGAACTGGCCCGACCCGCGATTTAGCAGCGATGGCGGGCCGCGCCAATGCGCTGGCGCATCAATCTCTTCCCATCCGCGCCCTGCTGGTCGCATCGGGCGGTTGGGCATAGGTTGTCGTTTCAGTCCGGACCCTCGCGCTCATGACCTCTGCCGCGCTTGCCATATCCGTCGCGGCTGCTAATAGGAGCGCCGTTTTCGCCCCTTAAAGGGACATAATCTTTCTTTCACAGGACGGGTTCGACAAGCAAATGGCGCGCATCGTGATGAAGTTCGGCGGCACCTCCATGGCGGGGATGGAGCGAATTCGCAATGTGGCGGCGCGCGTCAAACATGTTGTGGATCAGGGCCATGAAGTCGCCGTCGTCGTCTCCGCCATGGCGGGCGAGACCGACCGGCTGGTTGGCTTCTGCAAGGAAGCCTCGCCCCTCTATGACCCGGCCGAATATGATGTCGTCGTCGCTAGCGGCGAACAGGTGACGAGTGGCCTCCTCGCCATGACGCTCAAAGCCATGGGCGTGGACGCGCGCAGCTGGCTCGGCTGGCAGCTGCCGATCCGCACGGTGGAGGCGCATGCCAAGGCGCGCATTTCCGACATCGACACCCTCGACCTCTTGGCGTCGATGCGTGCCGGCAAGGTGGCGGTGATCCCGGGCTTTCAGGGCATGATGGCCGATGGCCGCGTGTCGACGCTGGGCCGGGGCGGGTCGGACACGTCGGCCGTCGCGGTCGCGGCGGCGGTGAAGGCCGATCGCTGCGACATCTATACCGATGTGGACGGCGTCTATACCACCGATCCCCGCATCGTGTCGCGCGCCCGCAAGCTCGACGTCGTCACCTATGAGGAGATGCTGGAACTGGCGTCGGTCGGCGCCAAGGTGCTGCAGACCCGCTCGGTCGGCCTCGCCATGAAGGAAGGCGTGGTCGTGCAGGTGCTTTCCTCCTTCGATGACCCCAGCCAGGATGACCTCCCCGGGACGCTGATCGTCGGCGACGAGGAACTGGAAGCCAAGCTCAAGGAAGACAAGATGGAACGTCAGCTCATCACCGGCATCGCCCATGACAAGAATGAGGCGAAGATCATCGTCACCCGCGTGCCCGACAAGCCGGGCGCCGTCGCCAACATCTTCGGGCCGCTGGCCGATGCGGCGATCAATGTCGACATGATCATCCAGAATGACAGCAAGGAGAAGGAAGAGACCGACGTCACCTTCACCGTGCCGCGCGCGGATCTGGCGCGCAGCGTCGACATATTGGAAATGAACAAGGGCGGCATCGGCTTCCACCGCGTCATCACCGACGCCGAAGTCGCCAAGATCAGCGTCGTGGGCGTGGGCATGCGCAGCCATGCGGGCGTGGCCGCCACCATGTTCAAGACGCTGGCCGAACGCGGCATCAACATAGAGGCCATCTCCACCAGCGAGATCAAGGTCAGCGTCCTCATCGACGAGGATGAAACCGAACTGGCCGTGCGCGTGCTGCACACCGCCTATGGCCTGGATGCGCCGATCGCTTGACAGAAGGACGCCCCTCCCGTTGAAGGGCGGGGCCGGGGGTGGGTGGTGAACGAAGCGAGCCCGCTCCCTGGTCGATAGCTAGGAGCGCCGCTCCGCGTCGCATCCACCCCGACCCCTCCCTGAATAGGGAGGGGCTTTTGACTCGAAGGCTGACATCATGACCCATCCCAAACTCGCTTCCCTCATGGGTCGTGGCACCGAATTTCTGGGCTGCGACACCGCGATCCTGTGCGGTGCGATGAGCTGGGTGAGCGAGCGCAATCTGGTGTCGGCCATATCCAACGCCGGTGGCTTCGGCGTGATTGCCTGCGGCGCGATGACGCCCGATCTGCTCGACGCGGAGATCGCGGCGACCAAGGCGCTGACCGACCGGCCGTTCGGCGTCAACCTCATCACCATGCACCCGCAGCTGTTCGACCTGATCGCGGTCTGCGCCCGCCATGGCGTGGGCCATGTGGTGCTGGCCGGCGGCCTGCCGCCCAAGGGCAGCATCGAGGCGATCAAGCAGAGCGGCGCGCGCCTCATCTGCTTCGCCCCGGCGCTGAGCCTCGCCAAGAAGCTGGCGCGTTCGGGCGTCGACGCGCTGGTGGTCGAAGGGATGGAAGCGGGCGGCCATATCGGTCCCGTCTCCACCAGTGTGCTGGCGCAGGAAATCCTGCCGGAAATGGCGAGCCAGCTGCCGGTGTTCGTCGCCGGCGGCATCGGCCGGGGCGAGGCGATCGCCGCCTATCTGGAGATGGGCGCCGCCGGCGTGCAGCTTGGCACCCGCTTCGCCTGCGCGACCGAGAGCATCGCCCACCCCAATTTCAAAAAGGCGTTCTTCCGCGCCTCCGCCCGCGACGCGGTCGCCAGCGTGCAGATCGATGCGCGGCTGCCGGTGATCCCCGTGCGCGCGCTCAAAAATGCCGGGACGGAGAGCTTCACCGCCAAGCAGCGCGAAGTCGCCAACCTGCTCGACAGCGGCACCATCGAGATGATGGAGGCGCAGTTGCAGATCGAACATTATTGGGCCGGGGCGCTGCGCCGCGCGGTGATCGACGGCGATGTCGAAGGCGGGTCGCTGATGGCGGGCCAGTCGGTCGGCATGGTGACGAAGGAAGAGCCGGTCGCCGACATCATCGCCCAGCTGATGACCGAAGCCGCCGCTGCGCTCGGCCGCCGCGCCGCCTTCGGCGTCCAGGCGGGCGCGATAGGCCTGGC
>DAMDPH010000092.1:0-12589 GCA_032082785.1 Sphingobium sp.
AAGCGCAAGTGCGCTTCGCCGCCGCCAGCCCGGTGGTGCAGGCGATCCCGCAGTCGCGCGCACCCGAGCCGGCGCGCGCCGCCAAGGCAAGGGGCTTCATCGTCGAAGACGCGAAGGGCCGGGCCTTGGCGAGCCGTGGTGCGGCTGAACCGGCCGCGCGCATGCAGAAGGTCGCCTTCCTCAAGCCCGTGGGCAATGCCAGCAACTGGGTGGTGCAGCTCGGCGCCTTCGACAGCGCGGCGGTTGCCCGCGACCGCTGGGCCGCGATGGTGCGGGACACAAGCGCCCTTGCCAATTTCCCGATCCTGACCAGCCAGGCCAGGGTCGACGGCAAACTGTATCACCGGCTGGCGATCAGCGGCTTTGCCAATCGGGGCGACGCCAACGCGCTCTGCCGCCTGATCCAGCAGCGGCGTGGCCAATGTTTCGTCCGCGAAATGGCCCCCGGCGCCAGCCCGCAACGCTGGGCCACCAGCGCGAAGGGCCGACAATATGCCGCCCGCTGAGGCAGGGTGAGGGGAAAGGAAAAGGGCCGCGTCGGATGACGCGGCCTTTTTTATGTCTTGCCTGATCGGCTGTATCGAGGCGACATTGTATCCAAGGATGCGCTATGGCGTCTTATGTGTATACTGAGTCGGGGGAGGGCGCATGCAGCGGGCGAAGCTTCTGCTTGAGAGGCTGATCGATCAGATCGGGCGAGCGCGGCGGCAGAGCAAAGGGGACATTGCAGCGAGCGCTGCGGTTGATCCGGCGACGGAAGCGGCTCTGCTTATCGAGGGGTGCCAGTCCCTGCTGGCCGAAACCAGCGTCGCCAGATGCAGCCGTCTGGCGGATCATGTGCTGACGGGCTATCGACGCGCCAGTCCAGAAGCGCGGGCTGCCTTTCTGGAGCAGCTGGCGCTGGGCTTCTCGCCCGATCCCGATCTTTTGCGCACGGCGCTGACGGACTATGACGCCGCACCCTCGGCCTATGCGCTGACGCTGGTCAGCAAGGCTGCCGAAGCCCCGCGGCAGGAAATATTGCGCCGGCTCAACCAGTCGCCGCTGGCGACGGCGCCGCTCGTCGCGATGCGGGCCGATTTGCTCGATCTGTTGCCCGACAATGCCGATCTCCGCGCGTTGGAAGCCGATTTCGTCCATTTGCTGCGATCCTGGTTCAACCCCGGCTTTCTGGTCATGCGCCCGATCAGCTGGTCGTCGCCGGCCGATCTGCTCGAGCGGATCATGCGATATGAGGCCGTGCATTCGATCCATCACTGGTCGGCGCTGCGGGATCGGCTGCTGCCGGCGGATCGCCGATGCTACGGCTTTTTCCACCCGGCCATGGGCGACGAGCCGCTGATCTTCGTGGAGGTGGCGCTGGCCGACCATATCCCCGCGTCGATCACGGAGATTCTGACGCCGAAGGGGCCGGCACTGGACCCGCACCAGGCGCGCGTCGCGCTTTTCTATTCCATTTCGAATTGCCAGCGCGGGCTCGCGCGCATCTCCTTCGGCGAATTGCTGATCAAGCAGGTGTTGGACGATCTGGCGTCGGACCTGCCGGGGCTGACGACCTTTGCCACCTTGTCGCCGATACCGGGCCTCAACCGCTGGATTGAGCGCGCCGCAGAGGCTGGCGATGCGCAGGCGATCGCGGCGTGCGAGGCTGGCCTGACGCTGGCGGACTGGCCGCAGGATGATCCGCGCGCCCAAGACCGGCTCGCGCTCGCCGCGCGCTATTTTCTCGAGGAACGGGATCAGCGCGGTCGGTTGATCGACCCGGTCGCGCGGTTCCACGTCGGCAATGGCGCGCGGGTGGAGCGGCTCTGCTGGATGGCGGATCTCAGTGCCAAGGGGCTGGAGGAGGCCGGCGGCCTGATGGTCAATTATGTCTACGACCTCGACCGGGTCGCGGCCAATCAGCAAGCCTATGACCGCGACGGGACCGTCGCGGCCGGGGGCGAGGTTCACGCCCTGCTGCGGTCGTCGGCCCAGCCGGAACGCCGGGCCGGACGGTCATAGCGACCAGATTTGGCGCTCCACCCGATCGGGATCGGCGACGCATCGCGGTGCCTGATCCCAGACCATGGTGTCACGGCGCCTCTGGTCGAAGCGGCGCCATTCCGGCAGGGTCGTCCCCTTGGGCTGGCCCGTCGTGGCGAAGGCGACCATTGCCGCGTGCATCTGGTCCGCCAATGGCTGATCGGCCGCCGACAGGCCGAAAAAGGCGGAAAAGCCCGGCTGCGTCACATGATCGAAGGTGAAGGGCAGGTCCATCGCATGCGGGGTGCTGCCCTTGAACGGGCCGGCGGGTGCAGGATAGGCGAAGCGATAGCGATAGGTCGGCGCGCCTTGCGCCGCCTGCGCCAGCGCGATGCGGAGGCAGGGCATGCCATATTCTTCCGCGCTGATGAGCCGCCAGTGCCGCTCCGCCGGGCTGAGGGCGGGGAAGGCGTCGGCATAGGCCTTGTCGAGCGTCTCCATCCGCGAGAGGCTCTCATTGGCGAGATAGCGGTCCAATATCGGCCCGCTGGCCTGCTCCTGCGAGAGGAAGAGGCGGCTTTCATCGGCATTGCTGCCGATCAGGGTCGGTATCTTGGGCGCTTCCCCCATCCGCATCCGATCGATCGGCCGATGCGGCAGGGTCATGCCATCCACCGTCGGTCGGAAGGGATAGTTGCGCGGCCAGTTGGTCTTGGTCTCGCCCTGCGCGGCGAGCAGTTCGTCCACTGGCGCGGTCAATATGGCGTCAGCCGTCTTGAACTGGCCGAGGAACAGGCGCGACACGTCGCTTGCCGCCGCCCTGTCATGCACGGTTTCTCCGCCACCGCTGAACAAAGCGGCCTGTTGATAGAGGCTGTCGGCCAACGGCATGCCCATCAGGCTGCCGACATTCTTGCCGCCGGCCGATTCGCCCGCAATGGTGATTCGTCGCGGGTCGCCGCCGAAGCCGGCGATATTGTCGCGCACCCATTCCAGTGCGAGGATCAAGTCCAGCATGCCGTTATTGGCGCTGGCGGCATAGCGCGGTCCCAGCGCGTCGCCCAGTTGCAGGAAGCCCAGCGCGCCCAGCCGGTAATTGGCGGTGACGCAGACCACGCCATGGGCCGCGAAGCGGTCGCCCGCCGTCCCGGCGTCGCCGCTCCAGCCGGTCTCATTGGCGCCGCCATGTATGTAGAAGAGGACCGGGTGCGGCCCGGGTGCCTGCGGCGCCCAGATATTGAGCTGGAGGCAGTCTTCCGAAACTGGCCCGGCGAAGCGGGAGACGTCACCGGCCTGCGGGGCCACATGGGCGGGCAGCGTCGCATCGCGCGTACCGCTCCAGCGCGGGGCGGGCAGGGCGCGGGCAAAACGCTGCGCCTGTCCATAAGGGATGCCGGTGAAGATATGAATGCCGTTCTCCGCCCGACCCTGCACCAGCCCCTGCCGGGTGGGTATGAGCGCGGGTGTGGTGCCTGCCCTTGCGATCAGCGGCCAGGGCGTCGCCGCTGCGCCGGCGGCAAATGTCAGGAAGGCGCGTCGGTCCAGCCCGGCCATGGTCAGCATGTCTCCGCCGTGAAGAGCTGTGCATGATCTTCGCGCAACTGTTTTTTCTGGATTTTGCCCATCATGTTGCGCGGCAGTTCGGGTACGAAGATCAGGCGGCGGGGCTGTTTGAAGCGGGCCAGCCGGCCGTCCAGAGCCGCCATGACATCGGCCTCGTCGACGGCGGATGGATCTGCCTGAAGCACCGCGACCACGGCTTCTCCCATGTCCGGGTGGGGCAGGCCGATGACGGCGCTGGCCTCCACGCCCGGCACCGCGTCGAGCAGCGCCTCGACCTCGGCGGGATAGATGTTGAGGCCGCCGCTGATGATGAGATCCTTGGCGCGTCCGACGATCGACACATAGCCGCGTTCATCCACCATGCCGAGATCGCCGGTGATGAAGAAGCCGTCGGGCCGCATTTCCTCGGCGGTCTTCTCTGGCAACTGCCAATAGCCTTGGAACACATTGGGGCCGCGTACCTCGATCATGCCCGCTTCGCCCTGCGCCAGGACGGTGCCGGTGGCGGGATCGGTGATGCGCAGTTCGACGCCCGGCAGCGGAAAGCCGACCGTGCCCGCGACCCGATCGCCATCATAGGGATTGGACGTGTTCATATTGGTTTCGGTCATGCCGTAGCGTTCGAGGATCGCCTGACCCGTCCGCTCCCGGAACAGCTTGTGCGTTTCGGCCGACAAGGGCGCCGAACCCGAGATGAACAGGCGCATGGAGGCCGTCACCTCCCGGGTGAAGCCGGGTTGCGCCAGCAGGCGGCTGTAGAAAGTGGGAACGCCCATCAGCACCGTGGCCGACGGCATCAGCTCGATCAACTGGGCCGCATCATATTTGGGCAGCATCATCATTGCGCTGCCGGCGCAGATGCTGACATTGGTGGCGACGAACAGGCCATGGGTGTGAAAGATCGGCAGAGCATGCAGAAGCCGGTCGGTGCCCGTGAACTGCCAATAACGTGCCAGCGTCGACGCATTGCTCAGAAGATTGGCCTGGCTGAGCATCGCGCCTTTCGACCGCCCGGTGGTGCCGGACGTGTAGAGGATTGCGGCCAGATCGTCGGGCGCGGCCTCATGCACGGGCGCCTCGGTCGGCTGCGCGTCCGCCAGTGGCCCGAGCGCGTCGGCTGCGTCGCCGCCAAGGGCAAGATGGCGCCTTACGCCCACATCGGCGCATAAGGTCGCCATCTCCGCCATGTCCTGCGGCCGGTGCAGGAACAGGGTGGGAGCGGCGTCCGAAAGGAAGAAGGCCGCTTCATTGGCCGTATAGGCGGTGTTGAGCGGAAGATAGACGGCCCCGATCCGCATGGCGGC
The DNA here is from genome assembly GCA_032082785.1 of Sphingobium sp. GTDB lineage: Bacteria > Pseudomonadota > Alphaproteobacteria > Sphingomonadales > Sphingomonadaceae > Sphingobium. The sequence continues at coordinate 4,833 of DAMDPH010000092.1, forward strand.
GAGATAGGTGAGCAGCGTGTCCACGCTCTTGTCCGCCTGCACCGCGATGCGGTCGCCCGGCTCGACGCCCAGGCTCAGAAACAGATTGGCGATCTGGCCAGTGCGCGCGAAGGCCTGCTTATAGGTGAGCGTGGGGGAATCGGGCTGCATCAGGAACGGGCTGTCCGCCCTTTCTTCAGCCTGCGCCTGAAAGATCGAGAAGATAGTCTGTGGCATCATGGTCCCCCTCCCTCATCTGCGTGGCGCGCTGAGAGGCCCGACACGGTGACTGTGGGTGTTGTATATACTGTGCTTGTATGCGAGATAAAGCGCCAAGCAAAGTTTTGCATGCGGAAAGTGGAATATGTCGGAGATGGACGAAACGCCCAACCTGCTGTTGTCGGAGCGTATCCGCATCGCGCTGGCCGACGAGATTACCGAGGGGGCGCTGCCGCCCGGCTCCACATTGGACGAGCAGCAGATTGCCGACCGGTTCGGCGCATCGCGCACCCCGGTCCGGGAAGCCATTCGCCAGCTCGCCGCCGTGGGACTGGCGGAAATGCGGCCCCGGCGCGGGGCCATCGTGGCGGGCTTCACCGCCGAGCGCATCGTCGACATGTTCGAGATGAATGCCGAGTTCGAAGCCATGTGCGTCCGGCTGGCGACCTATCGCATGAACCCGATCGAGCGCAGCCGGCTGGCCCAGTTACATGATGATTCGGAGGCGATGGTCGAGGCGGGCGATATCGACGCCTATGACGCGCTGAACCATGCCTTTCACCAGGCGATCTATGACGGCACCCATAATGGCTTCATCGCCGAGCAGGCGGGGCAGTTGCGGGAGAGAATGGCGGCTTTCCGACGCGCGCAGTTGCGGGAAAATGGCCGTCCCGAACGATCACGGCACGAACATGGGGACGTGCTGGACGCCATCATGCGGGGCGATGGCGATGAGGCCGCGCGGCGCATGCGCGCGCATATGTTCAATGCCTCGATCGCGCTCGAGCGATTTACGTCGGGGCGCAAGACGCTGACGGATTGAAGCAGCGGCGCGCTGGGGAGCGCGCGCTTTGGGGGAGGGGACATGGTGATCTATGGTACGGCGCTTCTGGCGCTATGCACGTTGCTTGGCGGCCTGCTGGGGGAGATTTTGGGGCAGGCGCTGAATGTGAAGGCGAATGTCGGCGGCGTGGGGATCGCCATGCTCCTGCTGATCATGGCCAAGGTCTGGCTGAAAAAAGCGGGTTTGCTCAATGATGGCGTCCGGCTCGGCGTCGAATTCTGGTCCGTCATGTATATTCCCATCGTCGTAGCCATGGCGGCGCAGCAAAATGTGCTGGCGGCGGTCGAAGGCGGGCCGATGGTCCTGCTTGCCGGCGTGCTCGGGGTCGCGGCCTGCTTCGCGCTGGTCGGCCTGCTCGGCCGGGTGATGCGCCATGACTGAGGCCTTTCACAAGGTCGCGTTCGACCAAGGGCTGCTGCTGGCGTTCGCCCTAGTCGGGGGAATGATGTGGGTCAGCGTCTGGCTGTCCCGTCACGTCACGCGCGGACGTATTCATGCGAGCGCCATCGCGATTGTCGCCGCGCTGGCGCTTGCCTGGTGGGGCGGGCTGGTAGCCGGCGGCAAGAAGGGGCTGGCCGACCTGCCGATGTTCGCCGGGCTGGGCCTGATGGGCGGCGCGATGCTGCGCGATTTCGCCATCGTCGCAACCGCGTTCGAGGTCGATGTGGACGAGGCGCGCAAGGCCGGGCTGCTGGGCGTGATCGCTCTGGGGCTGGGCACGGTCGTGCCGTTCGTGATCGGCGCGGCCTGCGCGTGGGCGTTCGGCTATCGCGACGCTGTTTCGATGACGACACTGGGCGCGGGCGCCGTCACCTACATTGTCGGGCCGGTCACCGGGGCCGCGCTGGGAGCGTCGTCCGCGATAATGGCGCTGTCGATCGCCATCGGCGTGTTCAAGGCGGTATTGGTGATGACGGCGACGCCTTTTGTCGCGCGCTTCATCGGTCTGGATAATCCCCGGACGGCGATGGCCTTTGGCGGCCTGATGGGCACGGTGAGCGGTGTTGCCGCGGGACTGGCGGCAACGGACAAGCGACTGGTGCCCTATGGCGCACTGACCGCGACATTTCACACGGGGATCGGCTGCCTCGTCTGTCCCTCCATCTTCTTCCTGATCATGCGGCAGCTGGTCTAGCGTCACGTGTACATAGAAGAGCAATAGAGCAATTTATGCATACAATGCGCAGCTGGATCGTTGACGATGGCGCGCACGGGGTATACCCAACCGGAAACTAGGTGAGTCTCGCAACGAGAGCGCCTGAGTCTGGCCAGCCCGATGCTGGCCGTGGGGGGAGGATGCAAATCCTCAGATGCATGTCGGGTGCGCCGTTCCGTCGAACGGTGAACCCTTCTGCACGCCTCCTTGCCTTTGAAGAGGGAGAGGGGAAAATGAAGCGCAACCTTGGACCAATTTCGCTAGCGGCGGTGACGCTGGCCCTGTCGGGCACAGCCGGGGCGCAGGATGCCGCGCCGCAGAAGGCCGCCGGTGCCGGCGTCGCCGATATCGTGGTGACGGCGCAGAAGCGCGCCGAACGGCTACAGGATGTTCCGGTCGCCATCAGTTCGGTGAGCGGCGAACTGCTGCGGTCGACCAACCTGACCAACATCACCGACATCCGCTTCCTCGCGCCGAGCGTCCAGTTCGCTGAATCGAACAGCGTGCGCGGCAATGGCTTCGCCATTCGCGGCGTCGGCACCTTCGCCTTCGCCGATGGTACGGAACAGAGCGTCAGCGTCATTGTCGACGGCGTCGTTCTGGGGCGGCCGGGCATGGGCACCGGCGATCTCGCCGACATTGCGCAGGTCGATATTCTGCGCGGACCGCAGGGCATGTTGTTCGGCAAGGGTGGATCGGCCGGCGTCGTCAGCATCACCACGCGCAACCCGACGCAGGATTTCGAGGCTTCGGGCCGGCTGTCCTACGGCACGGACGACGAGTTGAAAATGCAGGGCGTGCTTAACGTCCCGCTGACGCCCGACCTGGCATTGCGGGTGAATGGCTATCGCAACCATCGCGACGGGCTGGTCGACAATGTCTTCACCGGCCAGCGGCTGGGCGACGTGACCGAGACCGGTTTTCGCGGCAAGCTGCTCTACGAGCCGAACGACGATCTCAGCCTGCTGCTGGCGGGCGATTGGGGACGGCATAACAGCCTGTGCTGCCAGTCGGTGCTGGTCGGCAGTGTCGGTGCGCCCCCCGGCTTCTATCCGCTAGAGCGGCATGCGGTCTATGGCGTGGTGCCGAACTACGACAATCGCGAGACGATCGTCGGCGGCGATGTCTTCATGAAGATGACGCAGTGGGGCACGTCGCTGGAGATCAACAAGTCGTTCAGCGATTATGCGTTGACGTCGATCACGGCCTTTCGCCGTTGGCTGATCGACGATAATACGGACACCGGGTTCACCGACACGCCCTTCTTCCCGGTCAATGGCGCCAACGGCGTGCAGCGGCAGTTCACTCAGGAATTGCGACTGGCATCGCCCAAAAAGGGCCTGCTCGACTATGTGGTGGGGCTCTATTATTTCAACCAGAACCTCAAGGCCGCCTATCCGCAGCAGGGCCAGTTGCGGCTGCCGGACTCGATGGAAGTGTTCAGCCGCAAGGCGCAGCCGGAAATCCAGACGATCAACTATGCCGTGTTCGGGCAGGCGAATATCAACGTCACGCCCAAATTGACGCTGATCGCTGGCGGCCGCTATACGCGCGACGACCTGACCATGGTGGAATATAACCGCACGCTGGTCGATCCGGGCGACACGCCCTTTCCGGGCGCGCCGCCTTTATCCTTCAACGAAGATAATTATCCCAGCCACCGGGCAGCAAATAATTTTTCCTACAAGCTCGGGGTCGAATATAAATTCTCGCCCGACGTGATGGCCTTCTTCACCCATTCGCGTGGGTATAAGGGGCCGGGCATCGGTCTGGTCAGCGGCTATGCCAAGGGACAGCCGCTCTTCTCCGACCCGGAAATCCCGACCAATTTTGAAATCGGCGTGAAATCCTCCTGGTTCAATCGCCGGCTGATCCTGAACGCGGACATCTTCACCACGGACATCAAGGATTTCCAGACCCAGATTTCGACGCCCTTCATCTTCGAGGGTAATAATCTGGCCATTCTCCAGATCGCCAATGCCGGAAAGGTCCGCACCCGCGGCATCGAGATGGACTTCACCGCCAAGCCGACCAACCGCCTGACGATCAGCGGCAATGCGGCCTATATCAAGGCCGAGTTCGCGGACTTCCCCAACGGCACGTGCAACTATGTGGCGCAGCCGGGCTGTTTCCTGAGCACGGTCATCCCCGGCACGGATACGGTGGTGCCGCCGACCCGCTTCTTCAACAATACCGGCAAGCGGCTGCCCAACTCGCCACGCTTCACCTATTCGCTGAATGCCAGCTATGATGTGCCGCTGTCGAACGCGATGACCGGCTTCCTCCGGGCAAATTATAATTATCGCAGCTCGGTCTATTTCAGTGCCAATAATGACGCGCTGACCTATCAGCGGGGCTATGGCCTGCTGGGCGGTCAGATCGGCGTGCGTTCAGATGATGGGCGCTGGAGCGTCGCCGTCTTCGGCCGCAATCTGGCAGACACGCCCTTCTTCTCCGCCATCTCCAATGACGGGCGGACGCAGCGGGCCTGGATCACGACCGCCGCCGTGCGGACGGTGGGCGTCGTGGCCGATTTCAAGCTGGGCGGTCGCTGATCGATCAGGCGCGGCGCCGGCCGGCCTTCGGGACTGGCCGGCGCGGCGCTGAAGACTGCGCGTTCAGGCGCCGCCGGTAAGGCCGCCCCTGCGGATCATCTGCGTCAGCGCGCGCACGGCGCCCTCGCCTTGGGCGAGGATCACATCGGGCGCGCGTGCGAGCTGTTCGACGACGCGGGGTGTGTGGAAGCGCTTCACTTCGATGGCAAGGTTGAAGTCCGGCAGATGGAAGTCGAGCCGGTGGTCGGTCCCGCCGCCCGTATCTGTCTCGAAACAGATGCCGGCGCCGATCAGCGCCTCTTCGATCAGCCGTTCCATCGGGTCGCTAAGGCTTGGCTTGCGAGCAAGCGGCGGCGGGGTGAGGTGCTGCACGGCGGTAGCGGTACGCGGAGAGACGGGTTCGGCCCCGCGTTCCATCAGCCCGATGAAGACGCGGCTGAGGCCGAGCGCCGCCGCGAACTGCGCCTGAGTCATTCCAAGCGCCTTGCGCTTCGCCTTGAGTTCCGTGCCGTCCATAGCTCTCGTCCGGAGGCTATCGGGTAAATCGGCGCTTGTCATCCAATTGTGCCAGAGGCTGACCGGAGAGAAGGCGGGTTCTATTAGAAAAGGGATCGGCAGGGGAGCGAGAGCTATACATTTCAATGTCTCACCCGTTCTGGAGGTGAGACAAATGACTGCCCTCAACTACCAGAAAAGCCTGGCTTCCTGGTGAAATGTGGCTCCCCGAGTAGGATTCGAACCTACGGCCATTCGATTAACAGTCGAATGCTCTACCGCTGAGCTATCGGGGAGCAGCCCGGCTTCCGCTGGGCAGGCCGCGCCTATAGCAGCGAGATTCGCGGAATGGCAAGCGCTAATCTCAAACTTTTTCACGCGATAAATTGTTCGGCCGCAATTCGGTCGTCCAGCGTGTGTTCCGGGTCGAAAAGCAGGGTCAGCGGCGTCGCCCGGTCGATCTTAACCTCCACCTGGGCGACGTCGCGCACTTCGCGCTGGTCGGCGACGGCGGAGACGGGGCGCTTGACCGGATCGAGGACGCTGAACCGGATCGAGGCGGATTCGGGCAGGATGGCGCCGCGCCAGCGGCGGGGGCGGAAGGGGCTGATCGGCGTCAGCGCTACCAGCCCGGAGCCCAGCGGCAGGATCGGCCCATGGGCGGACAGATTATAGGCGGTGGAGCCGGCCGGCGTCGCCACCAGCACCCCGTCGCACACCAGTTCGGGCAGGACGCTGCGCCCGTTGACCTGCACTTCCAGCTTGGCGGTCTGGCGGGTCTCGCGCAGCAGCGATACCTCGTTGATGGCGGGGATGGAGAATTGCTCGCCGTCTACCGTGTCCACCACCATGCGCAGCGGATTGACCTTGAAGGGCTTGGCGGCGGCGACACGCTGTTCCAGCCGCTCCATCCGCCATTCGTTCATCAGAAAGCCGACCGTGCCCAGATTCATGCCGAACACCGGCAGGATGCGGCGGCTTTCCAGCATCGCGTGCAGCGTTTGCAGCATGAAGCCGTCGCCGCCCAGCGCCACCACCATATCGGCTTCCTCGGGCGGAACGAAGTCATAGGCGGCGCGCAGCCGCTCCTCGGCCGCGCGGGCCGGTTGGGTGGGCGACGCGACCAGAGCGCGCCGGACGTCGCCGTTCATCCGCCGGTCACGCTCATATGGCGGGGCAGGGCGGCGGGCGCGTCGGCGCCGATGTGGAAATGATGCCGCGCGGGCTTGAGCCGCAGGGCGCGGTCGATCAGCGGCTCCACCGCCGCCAGCCCGCCCTCGCGCAGCGCCGCCTTGAAATCCACATGATCGTCATGGCCAAGGCACATGTAGATCTTGCCCTCGCAGGTCATGCGGACGCGGTTGCAGTCGGCGCAGAAATTGCGCGTCATCGGGGTGATGAGGCCCAGCCGCGCGGACATGCCCGCCACCGCATGATAGCGGGCCGGGCCGCCGGTGCGTGAGGGAAGCGGGGTCAGCGCATGATGCGTCTGCAAGTCCTCAACCACCTGTGTGAGCGGCAGATAATGATCCGTGCGATCCTCACCCGTGTCGCCGAGCGGCATCGTTTCGATCAGGGTGAGGTCAAAGCCCTGATCGTCGCACCAGCGCAACATCGGCAGCACTTCATCCTCATTGATGCCCTTGAGCGCGACCATGTTGATCTTGATCGCCAGCCCGGCCTGACGCGCGGCGGTGATGCCGGCCAGCACCTGGGCGATGTCGCCGCCGCGTGTCAGATGCGCGAACCGATCGGGCGAGAGGCTGTCGAGGCTGACATTGATGCGGCGGACGCCGGCATCGTGCAGCGCGTCGGCATGGGCGGCCAGGCGGGTGCCGTTGGTGGTGAGCGTCAGTTCGTCGAGGCCCGCGCCCAGATGCCGCCCGATCCGCCGCGCCAGATCGACCAGATCGCGCCGGACCAGCGGCTCGCCGCCGGTCAGCCGGATCTTGCGCACGCCGCGCGCGACGAACAGGTCGGCGAGGAGCGCGATCTCCTCCAGCGTCAAAACCTGACTGCGGGGAAGGAACTGCATCCGCTCGGCCATGCAATAGCGGCAGCGCAGATCGCAGCGGTCGGTCACCGAAATCCGCACATAGCTGATCCGCCGGCCAAGGCCGTCGGTGAGCGTGGGGGGCGGTGCATCGACCTGAGCCATGTCCCCTAGCTAGGCGATGGACCCATAGGGTGCAAGCGGCCCGGTTGTCAGCGGGGCTTGAGAGCGGTAACCGGGTAGCCGGCGACGCAAGGGGGCGCGCCGCGCCAAGGAGTTTCAAGACCATGGGGGTCGCGCCGCCCAGGGAATCGACAGTGTGAGCGGCCGCAGCGCGGCGGACGGAAGTCGCCGTCTCTTCATCCTGTCTCCAATCGACCGGGACGGGCTGTGCCAGACGGCGCAGCGCGTGGGCTGGCGTGCGATCGGTGCGCGGCGCGCGGCGCAGGCGCCGCAACGCTATTTGCGCAGCGATGCCCAGATCGTGCTGGTGGACCTGCGCGGCGGCGGCAATCC
>DAMDPH010000093.1:0-12426 GCA_032082785.1 Sphingobium sp.
TGCCCGACTGGGCCGGGCGCACGGCGCGCGACCGCTCGCTGATCCTGCGGCGCTTTTACGATCTGATGATGACCCATCAGGATGCGCTTGCCGAACTGCTGACGCGCGAACAGGGCAAGCCGCTCGCCGAGGCGAAGGGGGAGATCGGCTATGCCGCCAGCTTCATCGAATGGTTCGGGGAAGAGGCCAAGCGCGTCTATGGCGACGTCATCCCCGGCCACGCGACCGACAAGCGGATCATATGCCTGAAACAGCCGATTGGCGTCGTGGGGGCGATCACGCCCTGGAACTTCCCGGCGGCGATGATCACGCGCAAGATCGGCCCGGCGCTGGCGGCGGGGTGCCCGGTGGTGCTCAAGCCCGCGTCGCAGACGCCTTTTTCCGCGCTGGCGCTGGCGGCGCTGGCAGCCGAGGCGGGGCTGCCCAAGGGCGTGCTGAACGTCGTGACCGGCAGCGCGCGGGAGATTGGCGGCGCGCTGACCGCAAGCCCGCTGGTGCGCAAGATCAGCTTCACCGGCTCCACCGAAGTCGGGCGCACGCTGATGCGGCAGTCAGCCGACACGATCAAGAAAATGTCGCTGGAGCTGGGCGGCAATGCGCCTTTCCTGGTGTTCGACGATGCCGATGTCGACGCCGCCATCGACGGCGCGATCGCGTCCAAATTTCGCAATGCCGGCCAGACCTGCGTCTGCACCAACCGCTTCTACGTGCAGGACGGCGTCTATGACGCCTTCGTTGCCGCCCTGGCGCAGCGGAGCAAGGCGCTGAAGATCGGCGATGGGATGGAGGCGGGCGTCGATGCCGGGCCGCTGATCGACGACAAGGCGGTGGAGAAGGTGGAGGCGCATATCGCCGACGCGCTGTACAAGGGCGCGCGGCTGGTGACGGGCGGCGCGCGCAGTCCGCTGGGCGGCACCTTCTTCACGCCCACCGTGATGGCCGATGTCACCGCCGACATGCTGATCGCGCGCGAGGAGACATTCGGGCCGCTGGCCGGCGTGGTCCGCTTCACCGACGAAGCCGACGCCATCGCTCAGGCCAATGACAGCGAATTCGGCCTCGCCAGCTATTTCTACGCCCGCGACCTGTCGCGCGTGTGGCGCGTGGCCGAAGCGCTGGAGGCGGGGATGATCGGCATCAACACCGGCCTCATCTCCACCGAAGTGGCGCCCTTTGGCGGGATCAAGCAATCGGGCCTCGGCCGCGAAGGCTCCCGCTATGGGATCGAGGATTATATGGAGATCAAATATCTCTGCATGAGTGTGTGAGCGGGGCGGGAGAAGCCGGCGCAAGCCCTCCGCGCCTCCGCGATCTTTGCGCGAACCTGCTGCGGCGATGATTTCGCGCGGAGGCGCAGAGACGCGGAGAAGGCTTTGCCGCGTAGGCTGCTCGTGCGTGCAGCGGAGTGGCGGCGGCGAGGGTGTGGCGAAGAGGCTGGACCCCGGCCTTCGCCGGGGAAGAGCAAATGGTGATGCCATCACTACCCATCTCCCTACGCCGTCATGCTGAACTTGTGTCAGCATCCAGTAGGCTCTGCCGGTGCGGCGGCGGGGAGCGGGGGAGACCGGCGCATTCTCTTCGCGCCTCCGCGATCTTTGCGCGAACCTCGTGCGACGATGATTACGCGCGGAGGCGCGGAGGCGCGGAGGCGCAGAGACGCGGAGATGGTTTGCCGCGTGGGCTGCTCGTGCGTGGGCCGGAGTGGCGGCGGCGAGGGCGTGGCTAAAAGGCTGGGCCCCGGCCTTCGCCGGGGAAGAGCAGATGGTGGTGCCATCGCTATCCATCTCCGTAAGCCGTCATGCTGAATTTGTTTCAGCATCCAGTAGGCTCAGCCGGTGCGGGGCAGGGGGCGGGAGAGACCGGCGCGAATCCTCCGCGCCTCCGCGATCTCTGCGCGAACCTGTTGCGGCGATGATGTTCGCGCGGAGGCGCAGAGACGCGGAGAGGGTTTGCCGCACGGGCTGTTCGTGCGAGGTGCGGAGTGTGTGGCCGCGAGGATGTGCGGGAGAGGCTGGGCCCCGGCCTACGCCGGGGAAGAGCAGATGGTCGTGCCGCCGCTATCCATCTCCCTACGCCGTCATGCTGAACTTGTTTCAGCATCCAGTAGGCTCTGCCGGTGCGGCGGCGTGGGGCAGGAGAGATCCGCGCACGCCCTCCGCGCCTCCGCGATCTCTGCGCGAACCTGTTGCGGCGACGGTATCGAGCGGAGGCGCGGAGGCGCGGAGAGGGTTTGCCGCGCGGGCTGCTCGTGCGGGGAGCGGAGTGGCGGCGGCGAGGATGTGCGGGAGAGGCTGGGCCCCGGCCTTCGCCGGGGAACCGTGGATGGTCGTGGCACCGCTACCCATCTCCCTACGCCGTCATGCTGAACCTGTTTCAGCATCCAGTAGGCTCTGCCGGTGCGGCGGCGTGGAGCGGGAGAGACCCTCGCATGCCCTCCGCGCCTGCACCTCCCTCAATCCTCGACGAAGGTCAGCGTCGCCATATGGTAGAGTTTGGCGACCTTCTGCCCGCGCAGGTCCAGCGTGCCATTTTCCTCCTGCGTGGCGCTCAGAATATAGCGGCCTTTTTCGCGCAGGGGCAGGGCGACGCGGCCCTGGGCGTCGGTGGTGAAGGCCTTCGACCATTTGTCGGGCGTGATGACGGTGAGGGTGGCGCCGGGCACCGGCTTGCCGTTGCGGATCAGCATCACGCTGTCGGCGCCGGGCGCGGTGGGGACGATTTCGAACGGCAGCTTGGCGGTGGCGTCGCTGCGGCCGGCGCGGGCATAATAGACCACGCCTTCCTTCTTGCCCTCTTCGCCCCAGGGATCGAACACGCTGTCGTCCACCACGCGCACATCGCCGGCGGGCACCGCCACCTCGATATAGCCGGTCTTGCGCGTGCCGGCCGCGCCCGATGCGGGTATGAGGCGGGGTTGCTTGAGCTTTTCGAATTCGGGATCGCCGCCCTCGGGCAGGGGCTGCGCCGGTTCGCCCAGATAGATGCGCGCCGGACCGGCGCCGTCGCGCTCGACCCAGATTTCATGCGCCTGCGCCAGCGAGGGCAGGCTGATCAGCGCCAGCAGCGCGGCGGTGCATTTCATCATCGTCATTCCCCTTAAAAGCTGAAGCCGACCGTGCCCATCACGTTGCGCGGCGCGCCGACGAAACAGTCGCCACGGGCGAGGCAGGAGGCATAGAAGCGTTCATCCAGCAAATTGGTCGCGTTGATGGCGAAGCGCCAATCCTGCCATTTGATCTCCGCCAGCGCGTCGACCAGAAGATTATCGTCGGTGATGATGGTCCAGGCCGAACCGACGGAGGTGGATTTGCCGGTATAACGCACGCCCGCGCCCAGCCGCAGCACCGCCTCATCCCCCATGGCGAAGCTCTTGGTCGACCAGAGCGACGCATTATGCCGCGGCATAAAGTCGAAATAGGGCGAATCCTCGGTCTTGACCTTGGCATAGCCATAGCTGGCGGTGAGTTCGAAATTGCCGGGCAGGGTGCGGTTGGCCTCGATCTCGAAACCCTTGGTGGTCAGTTCGCCCGCCTGTATCTGGCCCAGCGGATTGTCGGGGTCGGCGACGGGGCGGCCGCTCTCCTTGATGTGGAAAGCGGTGACGGTCACCAGTGTGTTGAGGTCAGGCTGCCATTTCAGCCCGGCCTCAAACTGCTTGCCCGATTGCGGGCGGAAGGTTTCGCCGCTGCTGTTGGTGCCGGCGATGGGCAGGAAGCTTTCGGTATAGCTGAAGAAGGGCGAGACGCCCGCGCCGATTTCGCCGATGATGCCGGCGCGGAAGGTCGTGGCCTTGTCCACCTGCCCCCCACGCGTTTCCACCCGGTCGCGCCGCGCGCCAAGCACCACCGACACGCGGTCCCAGAAGCGGATCTGGTCCTGCACATAGATGCCGAGCTGCTTCTGGCTTTCCGTGCTCCAGTCGCCATCGACCGGCGGTTCGAGCAGCGCATCGCGATCGATGTCGTAGAGGTCGATGACTTCGATGGTGCCGCCATAGCGTTTGCGCACCCGGTTCCAGCTATAGTCCACGCCCGCGAGCAGCAGATGCTCCACCTGCGCGCCGGTTTTGAATGTGAACTGGAGGTTGTTGTCGGTCGAAAAGACGTTCAGCCGGGCGTCGCTGCCGTCGCTATACAGCTCGATCAGCCGACCGTCGCTGCTGGGCAGATAGGGATTGGTGGGATTGCTATAGCTGTTGGCATAATGGGTCAGATAGGTGAGGTCGCTGTCGATATAGCGGGCCTTGAGGTTGAGCTGCACCGCGTCGCTGAAGCGGTGGCTGATGCTGCCGCCGCCTTGCAGCAGCCGGCCGTCATAGCGGTCCCATCCCGGCTTGCCGACGAACAGATAAGGGTCGAGCGGCGGATTGTCGCCATTGGGACGGATGGTGCCGATGATCGGCAGGAATTGCGACGTCGAACCGCTATCATCCTCCTGATAGAGGCCGAGCAGGGTGATGTCGGTATCGGGCGTCGGCTGCCAGCGCAGCGACGGCGCGAAGAAGACGCGGTCGTCGGGCACATGATCGACAAAGGTGTCGGCGTCGCGCACGCGGGCGACGGCACGGACGGCGAAATTGTCCGACAGCGCGACATTGGCGTCGGCCATCACTTCCTTGCGGTCATAGCTGCCATAGCCGGCGATGATCTCGCCCCCGGTTTCGAAGGTCGGCGCCTTGGACACAAGATTGACGAGGCCGCCCAAGGATCCCTGTCCGAACAGCACCGATGCCGGGCCGCGCACGACCTCCACTCGCGAGAAATTATAGGGGTCGGAGGTGATGCTGGCATAATAGCTGAAAATGTCGCGCATGCCGTCGCGGAATTGCAGCGCATTGATGCCGCGGATGACGAAGCTGTCGACGCGGGTGTCGCGGCCATAGGGGCTGGCGGTGATGCCGGCGGCATAGCGGACGGTGTCGCTGATGTTGATCGCACCCTGCGCCAGATAGGTGTCGGCGCTGATGATGGTGATCGGCTGCGGCGTTTCGATCAGCGGCGTTTCGGTCTTGGTGCCGGCGAATTTCTGATTGCGTTCGCCGGTGACGAGGATGGTGTCGATGCCCTCGCGTTCGGCCGCGTCGGCGCCGGCGTCCTCCGCCTGCGCGCTGCTCAAACCCAGCGTGAACAAGGCCGCGCCGGCCAGCAAAATCATCTTCGCATTCATCATGCGCCCCCTTGAGCATTGGAATCGTTGGGAGCGGCGAATAGTGAAAGTCATTCGCAATTGCAATACGGGCTTTGACTCGCGCGCGGCCGCCTTTGCCGCTAGTGTGGTGGATATGAAATAGGCCTTACTCTAGCGGCCAGCCCCGGAGCCTATTTCAAATCCATAAACCACAGTAGCATCTTATATTTGCTAGTGACCCTGATGAATCTGAAGTTCGTACGTGGCCTGCCGCACGATGTGACGAACTTCAGATTCGGGTCACCAGGGCGGAGAGCAAGAGGATAATGATGCATTTTGACGATCAGCTGACCCGCTATTTCGGAACCACGCAGCTTGAGACGCTGCCCGCCGACGCGCTCGACGCGGGGGGCGAACGGATGCGCGTGGATCTGGGGCTGGAGCAGGACAAGCGCCGGCGCTTCGCGCTCTGGTCGCTGCTGTTCCTGCTGGGTCAGGCGCCCGATCTGGACGCGGTGTTCGAGGATGCGGCCGACCGCGACGCTGCGCGCAATTTCATGGACCTGACCGATCAGGCCTGACGAGGGCAGGCGAGGGGCATGATGCCGCCTCGCCCGCCCGCCGGGCTGCTCAGCGCTTCTGCGCGTCGCGCACGAAGGGATCGATGGTGCGGATGCTGCCGTCAGGATTATAGTGCAGTTCCGTCACCTTCACATTGCGCAACCGCGTCTGGCCGGACAGCTGGCTGTCGGCGTAGAAGAGCCACCAGCGGCCATCCCATTCGACGATGCTGTGATGCGTGGTCCAGCCTTCCACCGGTTCGAGGATGCGGCCGCGATAGGTGAAGGGGCCATAGGGCGAGTCCCCGGTGGCATAGACCAGATAATGGGTGTCGCCGGTCGAATAGCTCAGATAATATTTGCCCTTATATTTGTGCATCCAAGCCGCTTCGAAAAAGCGTCGGTCATGGTCACCGCCCAGCAGCGGCTTGCCCTTGTCATCGACGATCTGAACCTCGCGCGGGCTTTCGGCATATTCCATCATGTCGCCGCGCATCCGGGCGACGCGGGGCAGCAGCGCGGGCTTGTCATCGGCCTGAAGGTCGGTCTTGGAGCCGTCGGGATCGTAGCGGCCCTTGACCTGACGCTGCAATTGCCCGCCCCAGATGCCGCCGAAATACATATAGCTTTCGCCGTCATCGTCGGTGAAGACCGCCGGATCGATGGAATAGCTGCCCTTGATCGGTTGCGGCGCGGCCTTGAACGGCCCCATCGGATCCTTGGCGGTCGCCACGCCGATGCGGAAGGCGCCGCTGCGGTCCTTGGCGGGGAAATAGAGATAATAGGTGCCATTCTTATAGGCGGCGTCGGGCGCCCACATTTGCTTTTCGGCCCAGGCAACGTCCTTCACGTCCAGCGCCACCGGGCCGACCGTGACGGGGCCGCCGATGCGGTCCATCGACAGGACGCGATAATCCCGCATCTCGAAATGGCTGCCCAGATCATCCTCGGGCGTGGGTCCGTCTATGTCATGGCTGGGATAGACGTAGATTTTGCCGTTCCACACATGGGCGGACGGGTCGGCGGTGTAGATGTCCTTGACCAGCGGCTGCGACAGATAGGTTTTGCCGGCGGCGGTCGCATCGCTGCTGTTGCCGGCGGCGCTATTCGGGGCGTCCTGCTGCTGGCAGGCGGCCAGCGCGAGCGCGGCCAGTGGCAGGGTGCGAAAGATCCTGTTGCGGACCGGCATGGTCGTCCTCTCCTTATGTTGTTTGCTGGCGATGATAGCGCTATCAGTTTTCCGCCGCAATAGGGGTCGGATGATGCTTTCCCGATGCTGTGGCGGTTGTCAGCTGCGGCGCTGGTGCAGGGGCGGGACGGCGTCCGACTGGCGGCGGAGCAGTTGATAATCGAGCTTCACATGCGTCGCATCGGCCGCGCGGTCGCCGCCGCGCAGCTTTTGCGACAACAGGCTCAGCGCCTCCCGGCTGAGATCGCGGATCGGCTGGCGGATGGTGGTGAGCGTCGGCCAGATGGCGCTCGCCAGCGGCGTATCGTCGAAGCCGCAGACGGTGAGATCGGCCGGGACGTTGATCTGCCGCTGATGGGCGATGGTGATCGCGGCGGCGGCCATGTCGTCATTGCAGGCGAAGATGGCGGTCGGCCGGTCGTCCAGCGCCAGCAGCCGCTCCGCCGCGTCGAGGCCGGAACGATAGCTGAAATCGCCCTCCACCACCCAATCATCGCCCACCGGCAGGCCATGATCCTGCATCGCCTGCCGATAGCCTTCGAACCGGCGCGCGCTGGCGCGGTGCTGGGCATTGCCCTGGATGAAGGCGATGCGCCGATGACCAAGGTCGATGAGGTGGCGCGTCATTTCGCGCGCGGCATGGCGGTCGTCGATGCCGACGGAGGTAAGATCGTCGCGGCGGTCGTCCGGGGCGATCGCCACGGCCGGAATGCCCCGCTCCGCCAATGCGTCCATCAGCGCGTCCCAGTCGCAAAGCGGCGGCGGCACGACCACGCCGGCGACCCGCGCCTGCGCCACCTGATCGGCAAAGGCCTGCGCCGACGCATCGGGCGCGCAATTTTCGACCAGCAGATGGAAATGATGCTGCGCCGCCTCCTCGAGCGCGCCGAGCAGCAGTTCGCCAAGATAGGCGGAGGTGATGCTGTGGCGGTGAAGCAGCGCAAAACGCCGATCCTCGCCCCCGGCTAGCGCGCGCGCCACCGCGCTGGGCGCATAGTTGAGCGCGCTGACCGCTGCCTCTACCTTGGCGCGGGTCTGCGGACTGACCCAGCTCTGCTTGTTGACGACGCGCGAGACGGTCATGACCGACACGCCCGCCTTCGCGGCCACGTCACGGATGGTTGGCGGCTTTTTCTGGCTCATCGCCACCGGGGTAAACCGGCCCAGGGCAAAAGACCATCCCCGCCGGACGGGGGAGGGCGCGCAAGCGACGCCGCTCTATTTGTATGATAAGGCCATGACATCCCCTCTATTGTTCGGGTCCGTCTTGCTGTAGACCATGAACAGGGGGCGCCTTGCGCCCGGGGGTAGTTGTGGAGCGTTTATATGGCGAAATTGGGTTCTCTTGCGGATAGTCTCTATGCCAAGCTGGAGGCGGAGATCATCTCGGGAGAATTGCCGGCAGGATCCAAGCTGCCGTCGCAGAAGGACATTGCCGAACGCGAAGAGGTGAGCCGCACCGTCGTGCGTGAGGCTGTCGCCCGGCTGGAGGCGCAGGGCTTTGCCGTCGCGCGCCAGGGGTCCGGCGTCTATGTTTCGGAAAATGCCCGCTACCGCGCCTTCCAGGTCACGCGAGAGGAGTTGTCTGAACTATCCGACGTCATCAAGCTGCTGGAGATGCGGCTGGCGATCGAGACGGAGATGGCCGGCCTGGCCGCTGCCCGGCGCACGCAGAATGACATCGCCGCCATGCGCGCGGCGTTGCGCCAGATGCGCGAGGTGAGCGACGATCCCGCCGCGTCCGCCGCCGCCGACACCCAGTTCCACCTCGCCATCGCCCATGCGACGCAAAATGACTATTATGCCCGCTTCATCGAATTTCTCGGCGTCCGGCTGGTGCCGCCGCGCAGCCTCTATCTGCGCGACCAGCCCGATGAGGCGCATGACAGCTATGCCGCCAAGGTGCGGTCCGAACATGATGCGGTGCTCGATGCGATCATCCGCATGGACATTGATCGCGCGCGCGCGGCGGCGCGCGACCATATGCAGGAAAGCCTGCATCGCCACTCCGAACTGAGCGACGCGATCCTTCAACAGGACCGGCAGCAGGACCGGCAGGCGCAGGTCGCGCCGACAGGCGATTGACAGCCTGCCCCTAGTTATATGATAAGTTGCCGCTGACAGGGGTGTCAGGCGGCTGTTCGAGCCATGCCTGTTCATGCGGCCGGGCTGTCCTTTCAGGACGGCGCGACCGCATGGCCCCTACCCAAGCAATCCGCGTCACCGTTTGCCGACCTGCCGCGCCACCATCGATAGGAGAGACAGGCCTTGTTCGAAAAAACCTATTACGCGACCCATCCCGAGATGATGGATGGCGCGAGCAACGAGGATCTGCGCCGGCGCCACCTCGTGTCCGGCCTGTTCCGCACCGGCGAGATCGCGCTGACCTATTCCCACGGCGAACGCTTCATCATCGGCGGCGCGGTGCCGGGCGCGGGCGTGCTGGAGCTGCCGCGCCAGACCGAGCCGGAAAGCGCGGCGGGCCACCCGCTGCTGGAGCGGCGCGAGCTTGGCATCGTCAATATCGGGCGCGGGACGGGCAGCGTCACCGTGGATGGCGAGCGCATCAGCCTGGAACGCTATGAGACGCTTTATGTGCCGATGGGATCGAGCGATGTCAGTTTCGCCGGGGAGGGCGCGCGCTTCTATCTGCTGAGCGTCCCCGCCCATCGCGCCTTTCCGCTGCGCAAGATGATGCTGGCCGACGCCAATCCGATGCAGCGCGGCAGCCTGGAGACCTCCAACGAGCGGACCATCTATCAGCTGATCCTGCCCCATGCCTGCCAGAGCGCATCGCTGTGCCTGGGCATGACGCATCTGGAGCCGGGCAGCGTGTGGAACACCATGCCCCCGCATGTGCATGAGCGACGGTCGGAAATTTACCTCTATTTCGATCTGGACGAGGATGATCGCGTCTTCCACTATATGGGTCAGCCGGACGCTTTGCGGCATATTGTCATGGGGAATGAGGATGTTGTGATTTCGCCCCCCTGGTCCATCCATATGGGCGCGGGGACGAAACGCTACAGCTTCATCTGGGCCATGGCCGGCGAAAATCAGGATTATGAGGATATGAACGTCCTCGACATCTGCCAGCTGGCATAGGGCATCGCGCGGCGCCCCCCCTTGACCATCACCCACCGGCAGGGGATGGCATGGCAGGCGACAGGGAGGGCGACGGGATGATGGGACGGCTGCGCGAGATTGCGGGCATGACGGCGATGTTTGTGGCGCTGACCGCTGCGGCGCCCGAAACACCGCAGCGCGGGGCGGGCGTGCCGGTGGGGATCATGCCGACCGGCCCGCTCAACGCCATCACCGATGTCGCCGGCGTGCGCGTCGGGCAGGTGACGCTGGAGGAGGGCAAGGCGCTGCACAGCGGGGTCACCGCCATCCTGCCGCATGACGGCAATCTGTATCAGGACAAGGTGCCGGCCGGCTTCCACGCCGCCAATGGCTATGGCAAGTTCGCCGGCTCCACGCAGGTTGTCGATCTGGGCGAGATAGAAACGCCGATCCTGCTCACCAACACATTGTCCGTGCCCGACGCCATGGCCGGCGCCATCGAGTGGACGCTGGCGCAGCCGGGCAATGCGGAGGTGCGTTCGGTCAATGCCGTGGTGGGGGAGACAAATGACGGCTTCCTCAACGACATCCGCGCCCGCCGCGTGACCAAGGCCGATGCCCGCCGCGCCATAGAGGCGGCGCGCGGCGGCCCGGTGCAGGAGGGCAGCGTCGGCGCCGGCACGGGAACGGTCGCCTTTGGCTGGAAGGGCGGGATCGGCACCGCGTCCCGCCGTTTGCCGGCGGCGCTTGGCGGCTGGACCGTGGGCGTGCTGGTGCAGGCCAATTATGGCGGCGCGCTCACCATTGCAGGCGTGCCGGTGGGGCAGCGGCTGGGTCGCTATCTCTACAAGGAGGCGCTGGACCGGCATAGCGCCGACGGCTCGGTCGTGATCGTCGTTGCCACCGACGCGCCGCTGTCCGATCGCAACCTCCGCCGGCTGGCGCAGCGGGCCTTTGTCGGTATTGCGCGCACCGGATCGGCTTTCACCGACGGATCGGGCGACTATGCCGTGGCCTTCTCGACCGCTGCGTCGGTGCGCCGCACCGCTGCCCGGCGCGCGGCGGCGGAGACGATCACCGACCTGCCCAATGGCGAGACGACGCCGCTGTTCCAGGCGGTTGCCGAAGCGACCGAGGAGAGCGTCTATAACGCGATGTTCGCCGCGACTCCGGTCGATGGCCATCGCGGGCGGATCGATCCCATTCCGGCCGAGAAGGTGCGCGCCATGATCCGCGCCGAACAGGCGGACGCGCGCTGAACCGTCAGGCCGGCTCTATGCCGGTCGCGGGCGTTTCGACCTTGCCCACGATATTGGCTTCGCCGCGCGAATAGGTGCCGACCAGCAGCCCCGCGCCCAGCACCCGCCCGGCGATCGCCTCGATCAGGGCGGAGCGGCCCGGATGCGGCGCAAGGCGCGGCGCTTCGCTGAGCGCGAACAGCTGGAAGACATAATCATGGCTGCCATGGCCGGTGGGCGGATCGGGCGGTAGCCAGCCCTGGCTGAAATAGCTGTTGCGGCCGACATCGCCGCCCTCGGGCGCGGCTTCGCCAACGATGGCTCCTTCGGCGAGACGCCGCGCCTGCGGCGGCATGTCCCAGACAAGGGCATGGACCAGCGGGTTGGGGGCGGGGGCATCGGGATCCTCGACGATCAGCGCCAGACTGCGCGTGCCTTCGGGTGGATCGGTCCAGACCAGCGGCGGCGACAGACCCTCACCATCGGCGGTGAAGCGGATCGGCAAGCGCGCCCGGTCGGCGAAAGCGGGGCTGGACAGCGCGATATGCGTGTCGGGTACGCCAATTTCCTGTTGCACGATCACCAGCTTGGAATGGCCGGCGCGCAGCTGGGTCAGCAGCCCGCCGAGCCAGGCGGGAACATGCTCGAGCATGGTCATTCTCCCTATCAACTGCCCCGTCAACGAGCGGGCCGCGCCTTGTGTCCGGCGAAAGGGGAAACCGGCTGGGGGTTTCGCCGCTGTATCCAACCCTCGCTGTGGCTGGGCTGACGATCAGGGCGCGGGTCGAGAACAAAAAACGGGCGATTGCCGCCAGTCTGCCCGCTGCGTGCGACCGACCGAGCCAGCTTAACCGTTGATAACAGGACGGTTCAGGAAGAAGCCAAGGACAGCGTGCAAGAAGTCGGACATCGCCGAGCGAAGGCTCAGCTTAAGGAGGAGATCGCATATGTTCATTCGCAAGACCGTCCTCGCCGCCGCGCTCGCCGCCGCGACCTTCGGTTCGATCGTCCCGGCCGCCGCCGAAGCGCGCGACGGACATCGCCGCTATCACCGTCATCATCATGACGAGCGCCGCTATCATGATCGCTATGCCGACCGTCGCGACTATCGCGGGGAATATCGCTGCCGCAAGTCGGGCGGCACCACCGGGCTGCTGCTGGGCGGCGTCGCCGGGGCACTGCTGGGCCGGGCCGTCGATACCCGCGGCGATCGCGCACCGGGCACCATCATCGGCGCGGGCGCTGG